>CAZBZG010000351.1:0-4449 GCA_964496245.1 uncultured Planctomycetaceae bacterium
AAGAAGCAGGTCTGCATGATGGTGTTGATCCGCACACCCATGCCGGTCTTCTCGGCCACGTCATAGGCGTCGATCACATAGAACTTGGCCTGCTTGTCGATGAGCGCCTGCTGGACCTCCTTGGGCAGCTTGTCCCAGACCTCGTCGGGGCTGTAGAGGGAATTGAGCAGGAAGGTGCCGCCCTGCTTGAGAGCCCCCAGCATGTCGTACTTCTCCAGGAACGGCCACTGGTGGCAGGCCACGAACGTGGCGCTCTGGATCAGGTAGGTGCTCTTGATGGGCTCGGGACCGAAGCGCAGGTGCGAGACCGTGACCGATCCGGCCTTCTTGGAGTCGTAGACGAAGTAGCCCTGGGCGTAGTTGTCCGTGTTCTCGCCGATGATCTTGATCGAGTTCTTGTTGGCCCCGACCGTGCCGTCGGCCCCGAGTCCGTAGAAGAGGCAGCGCCGCACCTCGTCGGGCTCGATGTCCCAGGTCTTGTCCCAGTCGAGGGACGTGTGGCTGACGTCGTCGTTGATGCCGACCGTGAAATGGTTCTTGGGCGTGTCGCCCGCGAGATTGTCGAAGACCGACTTGATCATGGCGGGGGTGAACTCTTTGCTCGACAGGCCGTAGCGACCGCCGAGCACCCGGGGCCACTGGCCGCCGAACAAGCTCTTGTCCTCCTGCATGGCCTCGCCGAAGGCCGTGCGCACGTCCTCGTACAGGGGCTCGCCGATCGAGCCCGGCTCCTTGGTCCGGTCGAGCGTGGCGAACTTCGTGGCGGTCTTGGGCAAGGCCGCGACCAGATGCCTGGTGGAGAAGGGGCGGTAGAGGTGGACCTTGATGAGGCCGACCTTCTCGCCCTGGCCGGCCAGGTAGGCGACCGTCTCCTCGGCCGCGTCCGCGCCCGACGCCATGAGCAGGAGAACGCGCTCGGCCTCGGGGTGGCCGATGTACTTGAACGGTTTGTACTCCCGGCCCACGACCTGTTTGAAGCGGTCCATGACCGCGACCACGATGTCGGCCGCTTTCTCGTAATACGGATTGACGGTCTCGCGGGCCTGCATGAAAACGTCCGGATTCTGAGCCGTGCCGCGGATCACGGGCCGCTCGGGGGTCAACCCGCGCAGCCGGTGCTCGCGCACCTTTTCGTCGTCGATCATGGCCCGCAGGTCGTCGTCGGTGAGCTGCTCGATCTTCTGGATCTCGCTCGAGGTGCGGAAGCCGTCGAAGAAGTGCACGAACGGCACCCGGCTCTCGAGGCTGGCGGCCGTGCCGATCACGGCCAGGTCCTGGGCTTCCTGGGGGTTGCAGCTCGCGAGCAGGCCCCAGCCCGTGCCGCGGCAGGCCATGACGTCCGAGTGATCCCCGAAGATGGACAGCGCCTGGGTGGCCACCGACCGCGCCGAGACGTGGAAGCAGGTGGCGGTGAGCTCGCCCGCGATCTTGAACATGTTGGGCACCATGAGCAGGAGCCCCTGGGAGGCGGTGAAGGTCGTGGCCAGGGCCCCGCCCTGCAGCGCGCCGTGGCAGGCGCCCGCGGCCCCGCCCTCGGCCTGCATCTCCACCACGTGCGGCACCGTGCCCCAGATGTTCGCCTTCCCGTCCGCGCTCAGGGCGTCGGCCAGCTCCCCCATGGACGACGACGGCGTAATCGGATAGATGGCGATGACTTCGTTCATGCGGTGCACCACAGTGGCTGTGGCGGTGTTGCCGTCTACGGGGTGCATGGTGCGCGCCATTGTGTGTCCTCCTATGCGTGGGTTGCGGGTGAGAGACGGTCTCCGAGGGTTGCGCGCGTCGATACAGCCCTGCAGGGCCTGCCGCACGCGGAACGCGAAGAGCGCCCAGTGTACCCGCAACCCGGAGGATCCGTCAAGGCAAAGAAGGGGGATTTTGGGCCGGGGTCAGATCCTGCGCATGCCGGGCCACCAGGCGGAAGGCTCTGCAATCGGGCGACGCCGTGCGGCGGCAGTCGCGGCCGTGGCCCCTTGACAGGCCGGACCCCATACGCTATGGGAAGAGCCATGCTGATCGCCACCTTCAACTGCAACTCGGTCCGCTCGCGCCTGGATATCATCCTGGACTGGCTGGCGGAGCGCAACCCCGACGTGCTGGCCCTGCAGGAGACCAAGTGCACGGACGACCAGTTCCCCCTGGCGGCCTTCCGGGACGCGGGGTGGCACGTGGCCTTCCGGGGGCAGAAATCCTACAACGGCGTGGCCCTCCTCACGCGGGAGCCGCCCGACGAGGCGCGCTTCGGCCTGGGCGACGACGAGGGCGAGAGCGAACCGCGTGTGGCGGCCGTGAACTGCAAAGACGTGCACGTCGTCAACACCTACGTGCCCCAGGGCCGGGCGCTCGACCACGAGCAGTTCCAGTTCAAGCTCGCGTGGCTCGGCCGGTTGCGCGCGTACTTCGCCCGGCACTTCGGAGAGCGGGGCGCCGAGCGGCGCAAGGTGGTCTGGGTGGGAGACCTGAACGTCGCACCCACGCCGGCGGACGTCTACGACTCCAAGAAGATCTGGCCGCACGTCTGCCACTGCCAGGAGGCGATCGACGCCTTCCAGAACGTGGTGGATTGGGGGTTCGTGGACGTCTTCCGCAAGCACCTGCCCGCGCCCGAGACCTTCACCTTCTGGGACTACCGCATGCGCGACGCGGTCGAACGGAACCGCGGCTGGCGCATCGATCACATCCTGGCGACCGCGCCGGTCGCGCGCACGTCTGTCGAGTGCTTCGTCGACCGGGAACCGCGCCGCGCAGACAAGCCTTCGGACCACACGTTCGTCGCCGCGCGCTTCGAGCTGTGACCCCACGCACGGAGGGAGAGAACATCCTATGGATCGCCTCATCGCCTTCATGAAGGACCACGTTCCGCTCGTCAACAAGGCGCTGGACAAGCACCTGCCGCGGCCCGAGCTCAAGCCGCGCGTGCTGCACGAAGCCATGCGCTACAGCGCGCTCTCGGAAGCCAAACGCATGCGGCCCCTGCTCTGCCTCATGAGCGCCCATGCCTGCGGGGGGACCGCAAACGCCGCCCTGCCGGCCGCGTGCGCCGTGGAGCTGATCCACACCTACAGCCTGATCCACGACGACCTGCCCTCCATGGACGACGACGACATGCGCCGCGGACGACTCACCTGTCACAAGGCGTTCGACGAGGCCACGGCCATCCTGGCCGGTGACGCGCTGCTCACGCGCGCCTTCGAGGTACTGGCCGCCGCCTACCCGCCCGAGCAGGCCAGCGCCGCCGTGCTCAGCCTCGCCAAGGCTGCGGGCTCGACCGGCCTCGTGGGCGGCCAGGTGCTCGACATGGAAGGCGAAAAGGCCAAGCCCACGCGCAAGCGGGTCGAGGCCATCCACCGGCGCAAGACCGGCGCCCTGATCACAGCCGCCTGCGATCTCGGCGCAGTGGCGGCCGGGGGCACCGACGCCCAGCGGGAAGCCCTGTGCGCCTACGGCAAGGCGCTCGGCTTCATGTACCAGATCATCGACGACCTCCTCGATGTCGAGTCCACCTCCGAGACCCTGGGCAAGACCGCAGGCAAGGACGCGGCCCAGCACAAAGCCACCATCCCCGCGGTCATGGCCGTGGAGGACGCCCGCGCCCTCAGCAAGGAGAAAGCGGCCGAAGCCAAGAACGCGGTCAAGGACCTCGGCAAGGAAGCCCTCATGCTCCGCCTGCTCGCCGACTATCTGGTGGAGCGGGAGAAGTAGGGGCCGGACGATCACATACACGGCCGAACGGTTGGCCATCGACTGGGTGCTCGGGTGCCATGCCCACCTGAAGGTGGGCATGCCGAACAAACATGAGACCTCCCGCCATGCCGCTCCCCCATCACAAGACCTGCAAACGTTACGACATCCCAGGTCAGGCACATTGTCTGACTTTCTCCTGTTTCGCTCGCCAGCCGTTCTTCACGCGGGAGCGAACCTGCACGTGGATGCTGGAAGCCATGGACCGCGGGCGTCAGAGGGGGCTCTTTCATCTCTGGGCCTATGTCATCATGCCGGAGCACGTGCACGTGGTCCTTCTGCCCGGCGGGCAGATACGCATCAGCCAAATCCTGTCAACGATCAAGCAGTCCCTCTCCAAGCGGGCGCTTCTGTGGGTGCGGAAGAACGCACCCGAGTTCCTGCCGCGAATGGAGGATCGCCAGCCCAACGGTGATGTTTCGTATCGCTTCTGGCAGCGAGGCGGTGGATATGATAGGAATCTGCGTAGCGCGCGCGATGTGCACGAGAAGATCGCGTACATCCACGCCAATCCCGTTCGTCGCGGTCTTGTCGAACATCCTGGGGATTGGGCGTGGTCGAGTTACCGGTCGTGGATGAGCGAGACGGACGAACCGATCCCCATTGATCGCGAATCCCTTCCGGGACCAGAGGCGTGAAGCATGCCCACCTGGAGGTGGGCATGCCGCCGTCCTTCTTGGCCGGGAGATTCCAGACCGCGTCCCTGGA
>CAZBZG010000352.1:0-4447 GCA_964496245.1 uncultured Planctomycetaceae bacterium
GACTGGTGGACCGATCCGGAGACGTTCGACGGACCGGTCATGGAGGTGCTCGCCGAACTCAAGGACAAGGGGGTGATCCGCTACACCGGCCTCGGCGGCACCACAGCCCACCAGCTGCCCCACCTCATCCGCAGCGGCAAGTTCGACGTGGTGCTGACCGCATTCAACTACAGCCTGCTCTGGCGGGAAGCCGAACACGATATCCTGCCGGCGGCCAAGGAGACGGGCGTGGGCGTGGTGGCGGGCTCGGCCCTGCAGCAGGGAGCGCTCGCCTGCCGGTACGATGACGTGATCGAACACGGCGCCTGGTGGCTGAGCAAGCCCCGGCAGGAGCAGTTCCGCCGGCTCTACGCGCTGCTGGACGAACTCGACCTGCCCCTGCCCGAGCTGGCCCTGCGTTTCGTGGTCAGCAACCCGGACATCCACTGCGTACTCATGGGCGCGGCCACCGAAGAGCAGGCCGAGCAGAACGTGGCCGCCGTGGAAAAGGGACCCCTGCCCGGGGACCTGCTGCAGGAGCTGGACGAGATCGCGGGCCTGGTTCCGTTCCGGCCGTTCGAAGAACCGTTCAACCTCCCGTTCCGCCGCGATTACGTGGGCCCGGGACAAGCGTAGGTGGAGCAACGCAAACGTCAGAGAAGAGCGGCGCGGTATGCGCGAACCCTCTGCGCCCGACAACCGATCCACAAAAGAGAAAGGCGAAGACCATGAAAGCAGCTGTCATCGAATCTCCCGGTGCCATCACCGTGCGCGAGGTCCCGGATCTCGCGATCGACGACTACGGCGCGCTCGTCAAGACCAAGGCCTGCGCCATCTGCAACGGCACGGACACCAAGCTCCTGCACGGCAAGTTCGGCGCCGGCAACCAATTCCCAGGCATCCTCGGCCACGAGAGCGTGGGCGAGGTGGTGGAGGTCGGCAAGCGCGTGCGCCGCTACAAGACGGGCGACCACGTGATTCGCGCGGGTGCGATCTACTTCGGCGATCAGGCGCAGACGCTCCAGTCCTGCTGGGGCGGATTCGCCGAATACGGCATGGCGTTCGATACGCAAGCCATGGCGGAAGACGGGGCAGACGCCCAATCCCACTGGTCGTCGGCCAAGCAGCAGATCGTGCCGCCGGACATGGATCCCGGCGAAGCCACCATGATCATCACCCTCAAGGAGACCCTCAACTGGCTCGAGCGCTTTGGCGTGGGTCCGGATTCGAGCCTGCTCATCCAGGGCTCAGGGCCTGTGGGGCTCGCCTACACGCGTTGGGCCAAGGTCCTGGGCGCGCATCCGGTCCTGGTCACGGGCCGGCGGGACGAGCGGCTCGAGCGCTTCACCGAAGCCGGGGCAGACGCTGTGATCAACGTGAAAAAGGAGGACCTCGGCGCGCGCGTGCAGGAATGCACTGGCGGCAAAGGCGTCGACCGGGTCGTCGAAGCCGTGGGCCTGCGCCGGCTGATCCCCGAGAGCGTGCCGCTCTTGGCCCCGGGCGGCTCGATCGGCGTCTACGGCATCCCGGAATCGGATGCCGCCGATCTCGAACTCCCGGCAGCCGTCACGGGCGGCAAGCCGTGGAAGCTCGAATTCTTCGGCGCGAGCGAGGAGGAGGCGCACGAGCAGGTGCTCGACGCCGTGCGCCTCGGTTTCGTCTCGCCCGCGAGCTTCCTCACCCATCGCCTGCCCCTGGAGGCGATCGCCGAGGGGTTCGAGCTCCTGGCCAAGAAGGAGGCGTTCAAGGTCGTGATCGAGATGTGAAAGGAGCGGAAGAGGAGATGCCTTCCTCCTCACGCCGGCTCCAGCCGTCCCCGCTCCAGACAGAGCGTGCGGCCGGCCAGCCGATCGAGCACCGCTCGTTCGTGGGAGACCACGAGCATGGCCTGCGAAAGGCCGTCGATCACCTCCAGGACCCGGGCTTCGGCGTCGGGGTCCAGCCCGCTCGTGGGCTCGTCCAACAGCAGCACGGCCGGCTCCATGGCGAGTACGGCCGCGAGGCTCACGAGCCGCTTCTCGCCCAGCGACAGGTGGTGGGTGATGCGCTCTTCGTACCCGGCCAACCCCAGGGATGCGAGCGTGCGCACGGCCGTGGCCCGGGCCTGGGCGAGGGACTGGCCGAGGTTGAGCGGGCCGAAGGCCACGTCTTCGACAACGGTGGGGCAGAAGAGCTGATCGTCCGGATCCTGGAAGAGGAGACCCACGCGCGCGCGCACCTCCGCGAAGTCGGCTTCCCGCTCGCGTACGCGCCCCAGCACTTCGAGCCGGCCGGCAGCGGGTGTGAGCAGCCCTACGATCAGATGAAGCAGCGTGCTCTTGCCCGCGCCGTTCGGCCCCCGCAGGCCCACGCGTTCGCCCGCGCGCAGAGCCAGATCGACGTCCGCGAGCACGGGTCGGTCCGCTTCGTATGCAAAGCGGATGCCGTCCATGCGGAGAAGACTCTCGCTCATGCGATCTCCAGCCAGAGCATACCCGCACACACGAACGCCAGCAGCGCGACAAAGACGCGATCGCCCCGGCCCGTCTCCTCGGGCGGCGCGATCCAGAGGCGTCCGCGGAATCCGCGGCACTTCATGGCCTGGAGGATACGCTCGGCCCGTTCGAGACTCCGCACGAGCAGCATGCCCACGAGGTGGCCGAAGCTGCGAAACGTATGAAGCGAGAGACGCGGCCGAAACGCCCGCATCCGCATGGCCGTGACCAGCCGCCGGTACTCGCGGTGCAGTACCTCCACGTAGCGCACGGTGAAGAGCAGGAGATGCACGAGCCGGCCAGGCAGGCGCAACCCGGCAAGCGCCCGGCCCAGGGTCACCGGCTCCATGGTGCTCACCAAGGCCGTAAACGCGAGCACGATCGCATTGGCGCGCAGCAGGATCGAACCCGCTCGGGCCAGGCCCGGCGCCGAGTAGGCGAGCGATCCGACCGTAAAGACGGTGCGGCCCGGCACGGCCGGCGGCAGCAGCACCACCAGGAGGAGCAGGAAGGCGTTCACCACAGCGAGCCGCCGCAGCACGGGCTTCCACGGAAGATGCGCGGCTGCGTCGAGCGCCAAGGCGAGGCCCGCGCCAAGGGCCAGACTCGCGGGATTCCGGCAGCATGCTGCGACCAGGGCGAAGCCGGCAGCCCCGGCCACACGCATTCGCGCGTCCAGCCGATGCACCGGCGAGTCGGCGAGAAAGGGATTGAGACAGCTCACGCGCGCCCCTGTTTCTCTTTGCGCCGCACGCCCAGGAAGTAGAAGGCGATGCCGGTCAGCCCCAGGAGGAAGCCGATGCCGGCCACCACGTCCCGCACGCGTTCGCGGTCTTCGAATGCGGCGAGCTCCTTGCGCTGCTCGGCGCGCAGGCGCTGGAAGAGCCGCTCGGCTTCGGCGCGGGTGAGCGGAGCGTCCTCCGTCCGCGCCGCTGGGGCGGGAGCCGGCGCAGGCGATTCGGCTTCGGCATTCGAGCCCTGTTGCGCGGTCGGGCCGGCGCCGAATTCCTCATCGGCAACGGTCCACGTCGCGCTGTGCCCGTCGGGCGTGTCCACGCGAATCGTGTAGGCGCCGCGCTGCGCCACGGTGAAGCGGAATGCGCCATCGGCATCGGTCCGGGTCGACTGCAGGGTCTGTCCGTCCGGGCCCTGGAGCCGCACGCGCGCGTCCTTGGCCGGCGCGCTCTTGCGAAAATACGCGCGGCCCGTGATCGTCCGCCCCTCGACCGAGGCGAAGACGTGCATCCCGTGGGCCAGCACCGCTGTGGGCCAGAGCGTCAGGATCAGCAGGAGGAATCCGGCGCCATGGAGAACGAGGCGTACCGGGAAGAAGTCGGAGGGATGCGCTCCTGCGCATCCGTCGCGTCCTGCTGAGAGCGCGGTCCTGCAGGAACAGAATCCGCCGGGCTGAGATACCGCTGCGGACGCGCGGGAGCGCGTCCCTCCGACTCTCCGGTCTGCTGCATTGGCGTCATGCATGCGCATCAGCGATCTCCCCGCGGACCACGGGCGTCTCGAGCAGCCCGGGCTTGACCTGGCGGAGAAAGCTCACCACGTACGCGGTGAGCAGCCCCTCGCCGAGCGCCACGGGCACGTGGGCGAGCAGCACGAGCTCGGCCACGGTCTGGAACTCGCGTCCGATCGCCATGAGCTCGGCCGTGACCAGACCCGCCGCAAGCAGCACGGGCATGCTCCCGGCCGCCAGACCGATGACGAATACGACCCATGGTTTCCGGCAGGCCGCGAGCGGCCGGTGGAGCAGTCCCGCACCCAGTAGCGCGGCCACGCCGAAGTTGGCCGTGTTGAGCCCCAGCGTGGTGAGTCCGCCGTGCTGAAAGAAGACGAATTGCAAGAGCAATCCCACCAGCAACGCCGGGAATACGGCCCAGCCGAGCAGCAGGCCCATGAGGCCGAGGAGCAGCGGATGGACACTGGTGGGCGGAAGCGGCAGGAGGATGAGCGAGGCCACGAAGAAGGCGCTGGTGAGCAGGCCC
>CAZBZG010000353.1:0-4446 GCA_964496245.1 uncultured Planctomycetaceae bacterium
GCGGTCGCCTGGCCGCTCTGGCTGCAGGGGGGTGCCGGGTGGTCACGAATCTGCACGCGGATACGCTGGAGGAGGCGCGCGCTCAGGTGGTGGAGGAGAACGGCGCGGCAAAGGCGCATTTCGCTGCGCTCGACCTCTTCCTTTCCCTGGCCGTCACGGGGCGCTGGACCGGTGCGCGGCGGCGGGTCACGGCGATCCATTACACCGCTCGCGGAACCTGGCTGAAGGATCCGCCGCTGGGCGAGTCGGACCGTGAGAACGCCATCGCCCGCTTTCTGGCCGCGTGCTGCGAGCAGCAGGTCCACACGGTGGAGGCGGTGCGTCGGGCCTGGCTGACATGGCGGGAGCAGGAGGGGGAGCGGTGACGGAGCCGGAAGGACGAAGCCGCAAGGACAGGCTCATCGCTGGCCTCAAACTCGCCGTGGTGGCCGGGGCGCTCAGCTACCTCATTCTGTCGGGAAAGCTCGAACTGGACGATCTGCGTTTGGCCGAAGGTCGCCTCCTGCTCGTGCTGGCCGGCGGGGGCCTCTTCCTGACAGCCATGCTTACGAGTTTCCTGCGCCACTTCTTGCTCTTGCGGGCCCTGCAAGTGCCCCTCAGGCTCCGCGACGTGGTGCGGATCGGGTTCATCGGGTGCTTCTTCAATCTCTTCATGCCCGGCGGCTTGGGCGGGGACGTGATCAAACTGGCCTATGTCATGCGGGAGACCGGCAAGCACACCGAGGCCGTTGCCAGCGTCATGGTGGACCGGGTCCTGGGCCTCCTGGGGCTCTTCACGATCGCCGGGGTGGCTTTGGGATTCAGCTGGGAACAGGTGCTGGCGCATCCCGAGTTGCATGGCTTGTCGCTCGCCATCTTCGGCGTGCTCGGGAGCGTGGGCATGGCCACGCTCGTCGGATTGGTGGCCCTGGCCAAGGGGCGGGGCTGGGCTGCCGGGCTGTGGGTCCTGCTCGCGCTGGCAGCGGCTGGCTTCGCCGGTGTGGCCCTGGCCGGGGATGCGGTGGCCTTTTCTGGTGCCGCGGCTTCTGCGGCCGCCCTTCTGCGGGGGCGGGCCGTGCTGGTACTGATCGGCACGTGCGTGCTGGGGCTGGGATGCGTGCTGGTGGTGCCGAGTTGCCAGCCGGGCCGTCGCCTGGCCGGGTGGGCGACCGCGCATCTTCCGCTTGGCGATCGCCTCATGCAGCTCGTGCAGGCTGTGCTCACCTTTCGGGAGCGTTTTCCGCGCGTGTTGGCCGCCTACGGTCTCTCCGTCCTGCTGCAGGCCATCGCGCTGGCCACCCTGTACATCTACAGCCAGGCCCTGGCCCTGCCCGTCCGCCCGTCGGTCGCCCAGATCCTGTACGCGGCGCCCCCGGCCCTGGTCGCCAATGTGCTGCCCATCTCGTTCGGCGGGCTCGGGGTGGGGGAGACGGCCTTTCAGGAACTGCTGGCTCTGGTCTCTGCCGGGCGGGTCCAAGCTGGCGCCGCCATCTTCCTGCTGCTCCGTTTCTGGACCGTGGTGCTCAGCCTCATCGGTCTGGTGCTCTACCTGCGCGGGAAACGGGAGATCCAGGAGGCCGAGGCCGTGTATCGAGAGGCCGCCTCCGAGGGTGCGCTGGCAAACGCGCCCGCGAACGGCTCGGAAGGCGATTCCTCTTCGTCTGGATGAGGCCCGGCGCGGCAGCTGTCTGCCCGACCAGGGCGCGGGCGGTCACGCCCAGGTCTCGACGATCTCGACCGCCCGATCCGGTAGCACCCCCACCAGATGAGCGAGGTCGAGGATGGTGAACCGGCCGCGCATCTCGTGCGCGTGCTGCAGGGCGGCGAGCAGGCGCGGCCTGTCGCACCCGATGCTCGCTGCGTCGTGTGCTGCGCCCGCGCAGGAGAGGCAGTCGTGGATGGTCTGGGGAGCGCGCACCCGCGGCGCCAACGCTTCCCGCAGGCCGTCCCAAGCGCCCGGCTGCGAGAGTGCGGTCCGCGCAGCTGCGAGCCGCGGGCGCTTCGTACCGTAGCGTCCGGTCACAGAATCGGCGAGTCTCCCCCAGAAAGGGCGGTCCACTTCTGCAGGCGGCGCCTGCCAGAGGGGCGATTCGATGGCGAGCACGCGCCGGTAGAGTTCAGACGCGAGGACCGTGCCCACGCCCACCTGACGGCCGTGGAGGTCGTGGGGGGTGCCGTCCAGCGCGCTCATCGCGTCGAGCGCGTGGCTCACCATGTGTTCGCCGCCGGAAGCCGGACTCGAGGTTTCAGCCAGGGTCATGGCCACGCCCGTGAGCAGCAGGCCGCGGAAGAGCGCGTGTACGGCCTCGGGCTCGCGGTCGCGCACGCGCTCGGGGTGCGCCATGTAGAGCGGTTCGAGCTCGGCGATCAGGTGGACCGAGCGCTCGCAGTAGTCGTCGCCGAACAGCAGATGATTCATGTGCCAGTCGGCTCCGCTCACGTGTTTGGCCAGGATGTCCCCGAGGCCGGCGGCCGTGAGTTCCGCGGGCGCTCTGCAGAGCGTCGGCAGAGAGGCCAGCACGGCGGCGGGCGGACGGGCGCGGATCAGCGACTTGATGCCGGCGAGAGTGGGGGCCACGTTGGCCGAGGCGTATCCGTTCATGCTCGCAGCCGTGGCCAGACAAACGTAGGGGAGCCCCCGGTCGAAGGCGATCCACTTGGCCAGGTCGCTCAGCACCCCGGCGCCCACGGCCACGAGGGCGTCCCCCCCGGATATCCGGGAATCGAGCGCTTCCCGAGTCGCATCGTCGCACACGGGCGAGCCCGTTTCCGGCGGATCGGGGACCTCCACCAGTTCTGCGTCCCAGCCGGCCCCCGCGAGCGCCGCAAGGGCCTGATCGCCGCCGACCGCACGGGTGCGCGCGTCCACGAGCACGGTTGCGCAGCGTCCATCGGTCAGCTCGGCGAGGACCTCGGGCAGGTGCTCGTGGGCGCTGTTGGCCACGATTGCGCGGCGGGGTTGGACCGTGTGGGTACGCCCGCATGTACAGGCGAAGGTCTGACCGAAGAGATCGGGCCCCATGGGACTCACTCCACCCGGACGACGCAGTAGTTCTTCTTGCCCTTGCGTATGACCAGCGCTGTGGGCGTGGCGAGATCGTGGGTGGAGAGTGAGCGTTCGATGCTCTCGACGGGGTGGTTGTTCACGTAGGCGCCCTTCTGCTGGACAGCCCGGCGGGCCTCGCCCTTGCTCTTGAAGAGCGGCGTGGATGAAAGCAGATCGATGACGTTGACGCCGGTCTCCAGGTCGCGGCGCGGGAGCGTGACCGTGGGCAGGTCTTGGAAGATGGCGGCCAAATCCTGGTCGGAGAGGTCCTTGATGGGGCCGCCGAAGAAGACCTCGGTGGCCTGTTCAGCGGTCCGCCTGCCAGCCGGGCCGTGGACCATCTCCACCACGGTCCGGGCGAGCATGCGCTGAGCCTCGCGGGCCTCGGGTGCGGCCCGGCTCTTCTGTTCCAGGTCGGCGATTTCGGGCAAGGTCAGGAATGTAAAGTACCTGAGGTATCGAATCACGCTCTGGTCGTCGGAGTTCAGCAGATACTGATACATCAGATAGGGACTGGTCATGTCGGGGTCGAGGTAGATGGCGCCAGTCTGGGACTTGCCGAACTTCTTGCCCTGCGCATCCGTGACCAGCGGAATCACGAGCCCGAAGGCCTGGGCGCCCTCCACCTTGCGGATCAGGTCGATGCCGGCGGTGATGTTGCCCCACTGGTCCCCCCCCCCGATCTGGAGCTGCACGCCGTGGCTCTTGTAGAGATGGAGGAAGTCGTAGGCCTGCAGGATTTGATAACTGAACTCCGTGAAGCTGATCCCCTCGGCGCTGGCCATCCGGGCTTTGACCGATTCCTTGGCGAGCATCTCCCCCACGCGGAATCGCTTGCCCACCTCACGCAGGAAGCCGAGAAAGCTGAAGGCCCCGAGCCAGTCGTGGTTGTTCACCAGCACGGCGTCGGCCGGACCGTCCCCGAAATCGAGGAGCTTTTCGAGCTGTGCCTGCTGGGCCGAGAGGTTGCGCGCCAGCGCGTTCTCGTCCAGCAGGTTGCGCTCCTGGCTGCGGCCGGAGGGGTCGCCGATCATGCCGGTGGCTCCCCCCATGAGGACGACCGGCCGATGCCCGGCCAGCTGGAGGCGCCGCATCATGATGATGGCGCAGAGGTTGCCGAGTTGCAGGCTGGGCGCGCTCGGATCATACCCAGCGTAGAAGGGGACCGTCTCCTGTTGCAGCAGCCGGCCCAGCGCCTCGTCCGAGATCGCTTGGACGAGGCCGCGATTCCGCAAGTCGGTCAGCGTGTCTGCCATGCTGTCTCCTGGACCGCGCCAGCGCCTCCGGCTTTGGGATCAGATGTCAGCGTGTAACAAACTGTGCTTCGGGCGCACGTTTGTTTGCTCGAAGCGGGTGCATACAATCCAGCAAAGGGGATATCCACTTCACTCTCGTTGGGACAGATAGGTCTTGTGCAGCCC
>CAZBZG010000354.1:0-4436 GCA_964496245.1 uncultured Planctomycetaceae bacterium
ACCTTCCGCGCATGGCGGGACGAGTACCACTACGCAGACGGAACGCTCGCCGGCTGGACACGCATCCGCGGCGACGACCGGCAAGACTTCACGGCCGACGGCGCGCGCGTGCTCGAGACCGACACGCAGGGGCGCCCGGTACGCGCGCGCACGGTCCGGTACGTTTCCGAACGCCGCAACCCGAAGCAGGCAGCCGTGCTCGTCCAGAAGCCGGGTACCGAGGTCCTCGTCTACACCTATGCAGACGCGGCCGACCGCGTGGGCCGGGTGACCCGTTCCAACGCGCCTGCGCCCGCCGAGTGACCTCTCGCGTGGTTCAAAATCCTTCTTTTCGGCTCATGCGACGAACGCATACTTCTCAAAACTGTTGACCAGCAATGAGGATGCGCAACCCCGCCTTCATGCCAGCGTAGTTCAGGGCCTGAGACCCTGAGAGCGTTTCGTTTGAGGCAGAGGGAGCAATCGCGGCAGGATCCTTCTTGTTTGAGGATATGTGGAAAAAGGCTTCCGTCGGATGAGCCTTTTTCCAGACCCCGCGGGACGCGCCCTGATCCCGTGACGCACCCGCTGCCGGAATGCGCCCCACCCGCGTTGCGCGGACGCGCCCGGGCCGCTCGCCATCGCCCGGAAGGCAATGTCCGCTACGCGTACGAACCCAGTTTTTTGGCCAAGGCCACGATGTCGCGGAATTCCTCGAGGCTGACGGCCGAAGGGATGGAGTGGTCGGAGGCGAGGATGTAGCCGCCGGCCTCCTTGAGCCGGGGCACGGCCTCCATCATCTCCTCCTTGACCCGTTCGGGCTTGTCCCAGTTGGCGGCATTGATCCCCCCGTAGAGCACGAGCCGGTCTCCGTAGGTCTCTTTGAGACGGACCGGATCCATGCCCGCCTTGACCTCGAGCGGATTGAGGCAGTCCAGGCCGATCTCGAGCAGCTCGGGCACCATGGGATTGACGTCGCCGCACGAGTGGAGGATCGCTTTGATGCCCTTGGCGTGCGCCCATTCGATGGCGCGCTGATGGAAGGGCTTGAGAAGCTCCCGGTAGGTGTCGACCGAGAAGAACTGGTTGTGCTTGTAGCCCATGTCATCGGGCCAACGGATCGCGTCGAACGTGTACCCCGCCTCCCAGGCCATGTCCATGAGCGTCAGGCAGAGTTCGAGCTGCGTGCCGTAGATATCCGCGAGCCACTCCGGCTGCTCCACGATGGCGATCAGCGACCGTTCGGTGCCGATCATCCACGAATGGGTCACGTCGAAGCCGAACCACAGACGGCCTACGATGAAATCGCCCCGCTCGCGCCAGCGGGGATAGTCCCGCTCCAACCGTTCCCAGGGCACGCGGTCACGTGCGGGCGTCATGCGCGCCTTGGCCTGCTGCCAGGTATCCGGATCCTTGACGGCGTGGTCGAGATATTCGGGGGTGCCGGCGATGTGCCTCCACTGCTTCTGGGTCACCCCCCAGTTGGTGGTGAAGATCCGGAAGGTTTCGGTCTCGTCGATCGTACGTGCCTCGTAGCGGGGCGAGTTGTCCACCCCGAAACTCGCCATGCGGTCCACGCCGAAGTACTCCTGCCAGTCCACGCCCACGGGCATCCCCTCGTCGCGCCACCGCTGCAGGGTCGCGCCCCACGGGCTGTCCACGATCGGCACGCGGTCCGCCGGGCGGTGATCGAACATCCGCAGGAAGCGATCCCGGCTGGTCAGAATCGTGGAAGCGGTCATGGTCATGTCCTTTCGAATGCGGTTTGTCGGCTAATCAGGCATGCACATCCAGGAAGTATGACACAATAAAGCTTATAAATCCATGGATTGGATCGACCCGAGAATGTAAAATATCGCTATGTTCGATGCACGCCACACCCCGGTCGTCCTCCGCGGAGCCGTGGCCGATTGCGCGCCCGGCTGGTCATGGAATCTCCTGCCCGCCATGCGCGAGCCCAGCCTCAACCTCTGGCTCATCGCGTCCGGCCGGGGCGAGATCGTCTCCGGCGGCCGGGCGTACGAACTCAAGTCCGGCGAGTGCTTCCTGCTGCGCATGTGGGACGCCCAGCGCGCGCAGCACGACCCCCAGCGGCCGCTCCTCGTTCCGTTCGTTCTCTTCGACCTGCGCGACGAGAGGGGGACCAATCTGCTGCCCGACCGACTGGACCCGCCGGCCATCCGCTATCGCGTGCGGGACGTGAGCTTCCTCCAGCGGGTGATCGAGCGGACGCTGCGCGCCCACCGGGAGGGACGGGCCGATGACGCGTCCCGCTGGCTCCGGGCCGCTCTGGGAGAGCTCGACGAATGCGGCCCCGCGCGCTCGCAGACGCCCCTCCAGGCCGAGCAGGCCGCGCGCGTGGAGGACCTGTGCGCGCGCATCCTCCAGGCGCCGGGCGCCCGTCGGTCGCTCGCGGATCTGGCCCGCGCCGCCCACTACTCGCGCGACCACCTCATCCGGGTCTTCAAGAAGCACAAGGGCATCACGCCCAACGAGTTCGTCCTTCGCGCCCGCATGGACCGGGCGCGCACGCTCCTCCACTTCAGCGACCATACAGTGGCCGAGATCGCCGAGCAATTGGGCTACGCCGACCCTTACCGCTTCAGCCACCAGTTCAAGGCGCGGATGGGCGTGTGCCCGACCGCGTTCCGCGCCGCACGCCCGCTCCGGGAATGAGCGCCCACGCCAGACGCCGGGCCAGATCGCTGCCCGGCCGCCAGTGGAGGCGGAAGACCGGGACACGCTCGACCAGGGCCCCCACCGCGTCGCAGGTGGGGGCCGGGGACGTGTTCACGGAAGTCGCTCCGCTCCATGACCAAAACTCCCGCCTTCGGCGTAGGTGCTATCCTCTGACAGTGCCCGAGTCGCATGGCACGGACGCGTGCGGCGCCTCCACGCGCAGTCGTCCACCCTCCACAGCCCGAGCAGCATGACCTATCCTCCTCTGGGCTCCTGCCATGGTGGTTGGAGAACTTGTTCCGTTCTGTTGAATGGAGGACTCGTCATGACTGTCATCGCTACTGGCACTCGCGGACCGGGAGAGGCTGGCCGACGGAAGAACGTCTCGCCGCAGCTGCAGCAGCTCCAGCCCACGACCGCCCAAGAGCCGACGCGCATCGCCGATCTGGCCGACACTGCCTTGGCCCGCAGTGCAACCGAATCCCACGCATTCACCATCAAATGCCGCAAGTGCAAGAGCCCCAATGTCCGGCTCCTCCCCCGGCTCCGACGCGGAGGAATCGCCATGGTCACGTACCGGATTCTCCATCCCCTATTGCGAGCACCGGCTCGGCCACCTTCGGACGGGCTGGGCCTCCATTTTCGGCGACCGCCGAAAGTGCGTGGTGGGGTGCGCCCGTCTCGAGGCCCATACGCATCCTTCCCATCGCGCCTCGCGCTTTTGTACTACAAACTGCGCATTCGGCCCGCGTGATTGCCGCCGCGCATGCCACATCACCCCCCGCGCTCAGTCATACGGTTTTCGTCGTCGGCTGCGCGACGACAAAACCCATATCGATTCATTCCCCACTTCTTTTGAGAAAGAGCCGAAAGGCCGGTTTTGAAAAGAACCTCTCTATGTTGGTTTGAAGAAATAAATACGATTGTTCACAGTCATCACGAGGGTGTCAAAATTATCCATGCCCAACCTCAAGCTATAGGTTGCGACCTCCTTGTATTTATGGCCTCCCCACAGCGCAGTGAGTACAGGTAGATCGCGGATGCATTCGCCCTCCCCATTGAGAAAGCACTGCCCTTCACGGGTTATGTTATGCCACATCAATTTCGGGCGCCAGTTGGGCCAGGTTATCATCTGTGGGCCATTGCCGGAATATGGCCGGGGACACTTGACCCATAGCTTATTACCATATCCGTCGAAGAGGGCGCAAATGCCGAAGCTACCCCAGCGATCAGTAACCAGTACCTGTTCTCCCGGAATGTCATCTCGCACCTTGCCGACAGAAACCCTTTGGGCATGCCCCATAGGATGGTTGGTGAATGTCTTTCCAGTTAATGCATCCACTATATATAGCCCCGGATTGCCAGCTATCAGAAAAGCAAGTGCCGGGCTATCGGGGCCAGCGAAGCGACCAAAGGCAACCGCATCGTAGTGTTCATTCGGATAGTCTTTGGCGATATTATCCGCCTGATCGTGCGTCCAGAGCCGCTCACCCTCATGGCTATACATGCTTCCGCCGGCCAGTACTTCGTCATAGCCGTCGCCGTTAATATCGTGGAGCTTAATGGAGTTCACATGACCGAAATAAGGCTTTTCCTGTTCCTGCTGCCAGAGCAAGTTGAGCTCGTTGTCGTAGGCCCAAAGCTGAGCACCGCCACTGCTGCTTTCCGGGAAGAGGACAAAGTCGCGGTCGTCACCACTGCCAAGGTTGCCGGTCCTTTCGGCTACGTACCACCAGCGGTAATTGCTACGTCCCACAATCCCTGACCCCGCTGGCGTG
>CAZBZG010000355.1:0-4393 GCA_964496245.1 uncultured Planctomycetaceae bacterium
GCCAGCGGTCGAGCGCCAGGATGAGCGACGGCACGAGGTAGTCCTGGCAGTAGCAGTACCGGATGCGCGAGTCGCCGCCCATGCGCAGCAGACGCCCGTCGCGGAAGAGCAGGCGTTTGACGAGTTGCCAGAGATCGCGCGCGTGGTGGTAGAGGCTCTCGGGCGGCTCCTGATCGCGCAACGTGCATCCGTAGTGGAGCATGGCGATGTTGCTCAGGCAGATCACCATGTAGCCGACGTTCAGGTACATGTGGTGGTCGAGCGCATAGTGGGGGAAGAAGTTGGCCCCGATGTGCCAGTCCTTGACCGCGCGGCCGGCCACGATCATGTCGTCGTCCGCGTCCTCTGCGATCGAGATGCTGTTCATCAGGAAGGTGTGCGCCCGCTCCATCCACTGGTCGGCGTGCGGATGGTCCGGATAGCGCAAAGCCGTGCGCGCGCAGATGGCGCCGTTCCAGATGTTCGACTCCGGGTCGTTGCCGCCCTCGCGCGCCCAGCAGTTGGCGTGTACGCCCTGTTCCTTGCCGCGGTGGTAGTCGGTCAGAAGCCAGTCAGCCTCGTCTGCGAGCATGCGCTCGAGCGCGGCTTCGTCCTCGTCCTTGAGGTGCGGGGCGAGCCGGTCGACGGCGTGCATCATGCGCTCGATCCCCAGCCCCGAGACCCAGGTCCGGCCCCACTGGGTGCCGTCGGTGCAGTGATAGTCGCCGGTGTGGTGGCTGGCAAAGGAGAAGCGGAGTGCCTGGAGCGCGCGCTCGAGCGCCTGCTCGCGGCTGAATGCAACCGAATCCGGCGGCGCGGAATCGAGGGTGGCCAGGATCGACATGCCGGCCAGGTACTTCTGGTTCGTCTGCACCCCCCAGTTGTTGGAGCCCGTGCCGAAGCACCCGAGCCCCGGCCGGTCGGGCGCATCCCACCAGTAGGTTTCCGTGAACGGCGCCCAGTGCCAGAGCGAGTCGAGGGCGTCGGCGACGATGGAACAGTTGGGGGTGGGCATGGGGGGCTCCGGAAGTCCGAGTGAGAATCAAAGGATGGGTTTCCCGCAGGCCAGGGCGGCAGTCATTCGAGGAGATGCCGTACCTGGAACGAATCGGTCGGGGCGAACGGGTAGTTGGACGATGTCCTCCTCAGGTGTGGATGGCGCCTGCCTCCGCTCGCCGCCTTCCTCAAGGGGCTGCGGGGGTTGCTCGCAGGTCCTGTCTTCAGCATACCGCATACGCGCGGACGGTGCAATCCCCAGGGGGGCAGCCGCCAATAACATCGAGCCATAGGGGTGTTTGGCGCTACATGCTGTGACCGGCAGTATTGGTTTCTCCTCCGCCCGACAAAACAAAACCAGGCAACATCTGTCTTCGGATGTATCGCGGGGATTCTACCGTTTCTGGCTTGGAAAGGCAAGCGGTTTCCAGCCGAGCCCCAGCAGCAGCGGGTCTTGCTTGCGGCGACGGCATGGGCCTGGGGCTTGGAGATGAGCGCGCTGGGACGTGTGCAGGCCTTCGGCGGTCTGGTGGAGCTCGTCTGGGCTCCTCCCGTGTTCGGAAGGGATGGCGGGATGCCTATCCCACAAGTTCCGCGAGCACTGAATCGGCGGTTGGCAAGGCCTGGTCGCTCACACGAAGATGCGTGTGGTCGTCGTCCCACTCGAGCCAACCGTCAGCCACGAGCGGCGGCAGCGCCTCGCCGAGCAGATCCGTGAGCCCAAAGCCCGTGCGCGCGGCGAATGCCTTGGCGTCAATGCCGTTCCGCAGGCGCAGCCAGAGCACGGCGCACTCGCGCGCCCGGCGCTGGGGCTCCAGCCGCTCCTCAAAGACGCGGGCGGAACGTCCCTGGCGCGCACTGTCGATGTACGTGGCGATGTCGCTGGTGTTGGCGTGGCGAAGTCCTGCTTCGTGCGAGTGCGCGCCTGCGCCCAGGCCGATGTATTCGCCGCCGGTCCAGTAGTTCACGTTGTGCAGGCACGCGGATCCGGGCTGGCAGAAGCTGCTGATTTCATACGCTGGACGTCCGTGCGCGGCCAGCGTCTCGTGCGTCTGGTCGAACAGGGCGCGCGCCTCGTCCTCCGACAGGCGGTGCAGGGCGCCGCGTGCATGCAGCGCGTGGAGCTCGGTGCCTGGCTCGATCGAGAGCGCGTAGCACGACAGATGCGGAACGTCGATGTCGAGCGCCTGGGCCAGGTCGTCGGCCCAGTGGGCCTGCGTCTGTCCAGGCCATCCGTAGATGAGGTCGAGCGAGACCTGATCGAAGCCGGCTTCGCGCAGCATGGCCACGCTTCCCCGCGCCTGTTTGGCGTCGTGGATGCGGCCCAGAAGCCGCAGACCGTCGGCCGAGAAGGTCTGCACGCCCAGGCTCACGCGCGTCACGCCGGCTGCCTTGAGCAGGAGCAGCTTCTCCATGGTGAGCGTGCCCGGGTTGGCTTCGATCGTGTACTCCTGGAGCGCGCGGGTGTCGAGCATGCTGGCGAGCGTGCGGACCAAGGTTTCGATTTGCGCGAGGTCGAGGCTCGTGGGCGTGCCCCCGCCCACGTAGAGGGTCTCCGGTGCAAAGCCCTGGGCGCGTGCGGCTTCCTCCTTTGAGAGCGCCTCCAGGTACGCGTCCGCCGTCCCGGGATCGTAGACCGAGCTCACGAAGTCGCAGTAGGCGCAGCGGCGCCAGCAGAACGGGATGTGGACATAGAGACCGGTCGGCGGCATGGGTTTCATGATGGGCCAAGCTGGATGGGGTGTAAAGCCAAAAGCCGGGGGGCGGGCCGGGTCCAGAGGCGTCCCCGTCCTTTGCGCGTGTTCTGGTCACACTCCCTCTGCTGGGGCGTACCGTTCCCGGAAGGCTTTGGGGCTCATCTCTTCGCTCTTCTTGAAGGCGCGGGAGAAGTAGTAGGGATCCTGGAAGCCGCAGCGGAAGGCGATCTCCTGGATGTTGAGCGGGGTGGCGAGGAGGAGCTCTTTGGCGCGGCGGATCCGTTCGCGGGAGACGAACCGGCGCGGGGTGATGCCGAACGCGCTGCGGAACCGGGCGGTGAAGTGATCCGCAGATACGCGGCGGCCGCGCCGCACGCCGTTCCCCGCGGGCAGCGAAACCCAGACCGTGCGCTTCATGCACGTGATCGACCGCTTCGGCCAGCCGGTCGTCGTCTTCCCCATCACCGGAGATCCCATGTGCGCGCGGGCCGCGCAGGTGGCCGTGTCCCCACAGGACTCGGCGGACGCTCGGTGCAGGCGCTGGAAACTCGTCAAGCCACCACGCGTCGGGGCCTGCGACAACGAAAAACGCCCCGCGATACGCGGGGCGTGGATCTCAAATGGAGCTGAGGGGATTCGAACCCCTGACCTTCGCATTGCGAACGCGACGCTCTCCCAACTGAGCTACAGCCCCCTGTGTGTCTGGCGCGTGCGCTGCCTGGTTGGCGCAGCGTAGCTTTCACTATACGGGTGAAACGCTGCAAGTCAACGATCAAACGCGGCGCATTCTGCGCTTCTGGGAGCGCCGCGCGTCAGCAGGGCAACGTCTACCGAATGGCCGAGCTGGAGCTCGGCGTTCCGCGGGGTACGCCCGGCGCGCAACAGGAGGGGCGGGGCGGGCCACGAGGAGGCGTGCGTGCTTTCGGAGTGGTATGCGACCTGCCGGATACCGGCAGATCGGACTTGCCGAGCGCCCGCGGTTCGGGTAAGGTAGGCATTTGATACCGTTTGCTGGCACAGGAGGAGCACTGGTCCATGGCGCGCTCGTGCAACATTCTACTGATCGACGATCACGAGGCCACGCGCGAGACGCTGAGCGAAGTGCTGATCGACGCGGGCCACGAGGTGCAGACCGCGGAGAACCGGGAGCGGGCGCTCGAACTCCTGGAGGCGCGGTCTTTCGACCTCGTGCTGACCGACCTCAAGCTGCCCGACGGCACGGGCATGGAGGTCATGGAGCGGTCCAAAGAGCTCTACCCGACCACCCCGGTCGTCATGGTCACCGGCCACGGCAGCATCGAGAACGCGGTCGAAGCCACCCGCATGGGCGCTTACGAGTACTTGACCAAGCCCGTGGACCTGAACAAGCTCCGGGTGATCGTGGCCAATGCCCTCCATCTGGGCGAACTCGAGCGGCGCGTGGAGCAGGCCGGGGCGCTGGACGCCATCGTGGGCCAGGCGCCGCCCATCGTCCAGGTCAAGGACATGATCCAGCAGATCGCCCACACCGATGCCACCGTGCTTATCCAGGGCGAGAGCGGTACGGGCAAGGAACTCGTGGCCAATGCCATCCAGGCGCTCTCCTCGCAACGGGACGGGCCCTTCGTCAAGGTGAACGTGGCCGTGCTCAGCAAGGACCTCATCGAGAGCGAGCTCTTTGGCCACGAAAAGGGCGCCTTCTCCGGCGCCATCCGCCAGCACAAGGGCCGCTTCGAGCTGGC
>CAZBZG010000356.1:0-4364 GCA_964496245.1 uncultured Planctomycetaceae bacterium
GCGTCACGCGCGCCAGGGCCGGTCCGATCCGGTAGCCCGCGCCCGGGACCTTGAAGGCATACCCTTCTCTGCACAGCACCTGCAACAGCCGCGCGCCGGACGCCCGCGGCAGTGCGAGCTCCGCCAGGATCTCGTTGAAACCACAGGGGTTGCGACGTGCGGCCAGGTACTCCAGAATGCGCAGACCACGGGTCAGAGCTGGAGCGGAGGCAGGCACGAAAGTCTCCTCTTTGGTACTGTATGTCTATATACGATACCCGCCCGCGCTTGTCAAGCGCCTGCCGTGGGTTTTTTGGGGTTGGTTCTGCCTTGCCCCACACAGACCCGCAATCGCCGCGTCTTCATCAGGATCGATCGCGACCGCATTCGAACCCGATTTCAATCCGGGCAGGCCATTCGGGTGCCATGCCCACCCTTGGGTGGGCATGCTGCGAAACCAGGACTCATGCATCGCATGCCCATCCGCGGATGGGCATGCCACCCGCCTGTGCTACAAACCGCGGTGGAGGGTCGTCCGGCCCCCTACTCCTCGGGCAGCGGGCCCGCATAGGGCGCGTGCTCGAAGCGACAGGGGTCCTCGACCAGGCGCGGGTCCTGGTGCGTGCGGAGGTACGCCATGAGCTGGTCGCGCATGCGCGAGAGCGTCTCGGCGTACCGGTCCTCGCCCGCCACATTGTGCAGGTAGTCCGGGTCGGTGCGCAGGTCGTAGAGTTCTTCGCGCGGACGCTTGCCGAACGCCAGATCGAACATGGGCCGCACCATCTCCTCGGCGCGGTGATGAACCATCCACGCCTTGGTGGGGCTGGCGTCGAAGTCCGGGTAGGCCGCCCACGTGTCTTCGCGCAGCTTCTCGAAGTCGATGGGCGCGGCAGAGACATCGTCCATGCCCTGCGGATCGCCCATGGGCCAGCGGTCGGGCGCGAAGTTGAGAATGTAGAGGAAGTCCCGGGTGCGCAAGCCTCGCTGCGGATAGGGCAGATGCCCCTCGCGCGCGCCGGCCACGTGCCGTTCGCGGCCCGTGACCACAAAGGTCCGGTCCGCATCGACCTGTCCGTTCTCCCGGCTCGTCAGCACAGGCAGAAGGCTGCGCGCGCTCATGCATTCCGGCGGCGTCTCGCCCGCAGCCTCCAGGAACGTGGGCGAGAGGTCCATGAGGCTGACGAAATCCTCCACCACGCGGCCGGCCTGAATGCGGCCGGGCCAGCGCGCCACCAGCGCCACCTCGCAGCCGATGTCGTAGAGGTTGCACTTGGCCCGCGGCATGCCGGGGATGCCGTGATCGCCGCCCACCACGAACAGGGTGTTGTCGAGCTCGCCCATGGCCTCGAGCCGTTCGAGCAGAATGCCCACGCCCTGGTCGAAGGCCATGCACTCGCCCAGGTAGTCGGCCACGTCCTCCCGCACCGCGGGCACGTCCGGCAGGAAGCCGGGCAAACGCCCCTCCAGGTCGTCCGGATCGAGCCCCCAGAGCGCGGCGCCGCTGCCCGCCTGCCACTTGCGGTGCGTATTGGTCGGGCCCCACCAGTAGCAGAACGGCGCGCCCTCGGGCCGGGCGGCAAAGAAGTCGTCCAGGCTCTCGCGGGTCTCTTCGAAGATCTTCTCCTTGGCGCCCTCCACCCCGTGCTCGTCCTTGAGCGAGGTCGCGGTCTTGGAGAAATTGGCCATCCAATTCCGTTTCATGTACTGCGTGCGCTTGGCGCCGTAGGGCGCGTTGGCGGTCTTGCCGGGCGACCAGACCTTGTAGGTGTGGCCGATGTGATACCCGGCCTCTTCCAGGAGGAGCGGGTAGGACGGGATGGATTCGTCCCACCGCGCGCCCTGGAGGATGGCGCCCATGCCGCACTCCCAGAAGTTGCGGCCCGACAGGAGCGAGCTGCGGCAGGGGGTGCAGGTCGGCGCCTGCACGAACGCGTTCTTGAAGAGCACGCCCTCGCGCGCCACGCGGTCGATGTTCGGCGTCTGGATCAGGTGGTTCCACGAGTTCGGGCCTTCGTGCGCGGCGTAGCAGTGCGCGTAGCGGCCCCAGTCGTCGGCGAATGCGAACACGATGTTCGGTCGGTCGGTCATGATCGGTCTCCAGTCAGATGCGGTACGTCAGGCGCCGGGCCCGGCAGCTCCATCGGAAGCTCCTATCCGGCTGCGGCGCCGTAGTGTTCGACGAACGCGAGCGCGTCCTCGTTGTCCTCGGGGAATGGGAACCAGTAGCGCACGGACGCGTCCGTGGTCTCCAGGAGATGCGCGTAGAACGCGCCCAGCCCGGGGAACCGGTCCTGGTCCGCATCGCCGTTGTAATAGGGCACGAACACGGTCTCGCCGGCGAGCGGGGCCAGCTCTTCGACCGTGGTGAAGGGGTGGTGGAATTCCACGGCCAGGATGCGGGCGTCCGCGTTCGCCAGGTTCTCGACCTGATGGCCCCACTGGCCGCAGCAGTGAATGTGGAGCCCGCCGAACGCGTGGCTGAAGCGTTCGAGCTGCGGCACGCCGAAGGTCGCGTACATCTCGTCCGACAGCAGCGGCATCAGGTCCTCGGTGAAAGACATGCCCAGGTCGGCCGGCAGAAACGTGTACGGCCAGATGTTGCCGCACACGCGGCCGCCCGTCTCCTGCTTGAGGTGGTCCGCGTACGCGATCAGAAACGCATTCGCCTTCTCCAGAAAGGTCTCGACAGCCTCCGGCTCCATGGCCATGGCCATGAACAGCTGCGCCTGGTTCATCACCATGCCCGCGGTGTTGAGGGTGCCCTGGAAGTCGGGGGTGCGCAGCCAGAGGTCCTCGGTGCCCAGCCGTTCGCACGCCCGGTGGTAGAGCCGCAGGGCGAACGCGGCATCCTGATCCGGATCGTTCACGGCAGCGGGTTCGCGCGCGAGCGCCTCCTCCACGGTCTCGGCCACAGGGTCGAGGAATATGTTGTCGCCCGTGGAGTCGAAGCGCGGGGTGCCGCCCCAGTACTTGGCCGTGCTGACCGTGCCGAAATCGGCGAAGAGCGTGGGCAGATCGCACCCCGGCAGCGTGGCCTGATGCTCCAGGTTGTCGACCACGCCGTCCAGGATGCCGGCCTCGTCAAAGGTCTGCCGGTAGGCGGCGCGCGTGGACTGCACGGTCACGAGGTACCGTCCCTCGCCCTGCCAGAACCGGCGGATCCGGCGCAACCGATCTTGGAGGGTCTCTTCCCCGAACCAGGCGTGGATCTGATCCATGACAGCTCTTGCTCGTTCGCTGCAGGCCTGCCTCCGCGCCAGCCGGCAAAGGTTGCCGGGCAGCGGGGCGGACCGGGCGGCTCCAGGCTTTCTACGCTACGCCCGGACCGAAGCCGCGTCAAGCAAAAGCCGTCTCCGCGTCGGCACAGCAGGAGAGAGGCGGTTGGCGGAACGCATTGCCTTCGAGCTATGCAATGCAACACAAGGTCTGCGCCACCGAAGCGCCGGCGCTGCGCCTTCCGCGCGATCATTTCGCGCAGGCGCGCCACTCCGGCGAGCAACGTGCCGCTTCCTCGATCATGGCGTGGAGGGTCTCTTCGGGCGTCTCTTGGCCGACCTGGTCGCCCGTTCACGGATGCACGATCACCTTCACCGCGTCCGGCGCACTTCGCGCTGTCTCCATGGCCATGGGCATGTCCTTCAGCGGGAAGCGATGGGTGATGAGCGCTTCGCCGTCCACCACGCCCTCCTGGAGGAGGAGGATGTACCCGGCGGCGACCTGATCGACAAGGCTGCCCGCTACCTCTCCCGCCGCTATGCCGAGCCCATCACGGTCAGCCAGCTGGCCAACCGTTTCGGCGTGAGCGAGGGCCACTTCTACCGGCGCTTCAAGGCGCGCACCGGGCAGTCGCCCCTGGCCTTCCTCACAGGCGTGCGCCTCCAGCATGCGGTGCGCTGGCTCACCACCTCGACCCTGCCGGCGGGCAAGATCGCCCGCATGGTCGGCTACCGCGACCCCCTCTACTTCAGCCGCCTCATCCACAAACACCTCGGCCGCACGCCACGCGAGGTGCGGGAGGAGGCGGGGTGAGCGGTCTTCGCGCCATGACGCCCCCCCCGAACGCGGGTGGCGCAGGCGTTACCGCCTGCGTGCGCCAGCACAGGAGGTGCGGGCCGGGAAAACGCCGGCGGACACCTCCCCGCACGGCGCAGCCGCAACCTTGCGCCCTCCTCCGCCTGCGGCGCGCAGACGTGAACGTCTGCGCCACCCACTGTGGGTTGTGGCATTCGGGCGCGTGGGCCTCGGCCCGCACAGGTCCGCAATTCCATACCAAAGGTCCTTCGGAGGGTCCGGCTCCCGCCGGACCGCGCCGTGCCTGTGCCACGGCCGACTTGCCCGGCCGTGCCGCAAGAGGTGACCGAAGCACGGCCGGACAAGCCGGCCGT
>CAZBZG010000357.1:0-4358 GCA_964496245.1 uncultured Planctomycetaceae bacterium
CATGCACATGTTCGATCACGCGGACTACGTCCGAGCGGTCATGGGCTACTGCGCCTCGGTCTGCTGCAAGAGCGCGACCGCCTACCAGAAGCACGGGGCGGACGTGATCGCGGTCGTGGATCCCATGACGAGCCAGATCAGCCCCCAGCATTTCCGCGAGTTCTGCACGCCCGCGGCCAACAACGTGTTCGACGAGATCTGCGACAACGAGGGGTACTCCTCGCTCTTCGTCTGCGGCGACGCCACCCGCAACCTGGAGATCATGAGCCGCACGAATTGCGACAACCTCTCGATTGACGAGAACATCCCACTCGAACACATCCGTGATATCACGCGCGGGCAGAGCAAGTCCTTCGGCGGCAACCTCCGTCTGACCTCGGTCCTGCTTCTGGGGGACGAGGCGGACGCCAAGCTCGACGCCATCCGCTGCATCGACGTGGGCGGGGGCGCGGGGTTCATCCTGGCCCCGGGCTGCGATCTGCCGTTCGCCACGCCGCCCGAGAACCTCCAGGCCGTGGCCGAGATGGTGCACGACAGCTACGCGCGCGAGGTGGCGCGGCGGACCATCATCGCCAAGACCGCGGAGACGGCCGAGGACGTGGAGCTCCCGGACTACGAAGCGTCGGACAAGGTCTTCATCGACGTGATCACGCTCGATTCGGCTTCGTGTGCGCCCTGCCAGTACATGATGGACGCGGTCAACCGCGCCTCGCGGCACGTGCAGGCCCAGCTCGAGATCCACGAGCACCGCATCACTACGCGGGAGGGCCTGCGGATGATGACACGGCTGAGCGTTGCCAACATCCCCACGATCTGCATCGACGGGGAGGCCACATTCGTCAGCATCATTCCGGACGAGAATACCCTCGTGGGCGCGATCGAGAAACGCGCGCAGGCCAAGGCGTCGTAGGGTGCGCGGGTCGACAAGGCGCATCCGCCGCGTCTCGTGCGGGAGCCGGCCATGAAGATCCCCCTCTGCCTGGTGACGGGTTTTCTCGGCAGCGGCAAGACCACCTTGCTCAGGCGGATCATCGCGACGCACCGGCAGCGCAGGCTCGTCTATCTGGTGAACGACTTCTCGCCCCGGGACGTGGACGGTGCGCTGTTGGCCACGGACGACGCGGACGTGGTCTCGATCCCGGGGGGCAGCATCTTCTGCCGCTGCTTGGTGGTGGGATTCCTCGGCAATCTCAAGCGGATCCCGGAGGACTTCTCCGCGCCTGACGCGCCCGTGGCGGGCGTGGTCATCGAAGCCAGCGGCATTGCTGATCCCCGCGTCGTGGAAACCATGCTCGCCGAGACGCGCATGAACGAGCGCTATCGCCTCGCTACGATCGTGACCGTGGTCGACCCGAAGAGCTTCTACAAGCTCCTGCACACCCTGCCCAACATCCGCGCGCAGGTGGAGAGCGCGGATCACGTGATCGTGAACAAGGCCGATCTCTGCACGGAGGCGGAGCTCGCGCGCACCGAAGCCCAGGTCCGGAAGATCAAGCCGGCGGCGCGGGTCGAGCGGGCATCGCATTGCGCAGTGGAGTTGGATCTCTTCGGCAAAGGTGCGCCGCGGGCCCTGGACGGCGCATACGCCACGTGCGCCGACCCGCACTACAGCCGCATGGCGTTTACGTGGAACGCGGCTGTGAAGCCCGAAGCGTTGACGCGCGTCCTCCGGGACCTGGGCGATGCGGTCTTCCGCGCCAAGGGCACGGTCGCGACCGCGGACGGTTTGGTGTACGTGGATGCGTCGGCCGCGGGCGTCTCCTGCACGCCGCAGCCGTCTGGCGCGGCCGATCCCGCGCTCGTCTGCATCGTGCAGCCCGGCACCGAGGACCGCGTGCGCGCAGCCCTGTAGGCCGTGGGACCGCTGCTCGAGGTTCCGCTTGAGGAGTAGGCCAGAAGCGACCGGTCGTAGCGAAAGCGCCGCGCGCATCCTGCAGGGGCGTATTGCATACGCCCACCCCGGGTTGTGGGGGGGCGTGGCTCTTGAGCTACCGAGGCCTACAATGTGGCCCAGGCACGCCTGTCCGTCCGGTGTGCCACGGCCGGCTTTGTTTGGCCGTGCCGCAAGAGGTGAGCGAAGCACGGCCGGACAAGCCGGCCGTGGCACCCCAACCCCCCTCCCGCCATTGTGACGTTCGCGGCCATGGGTCTTGGCCTGCGCAGGCTTACAATCCCCAACCGAAGGTTCTTCGGAGGGTCCGGCTCCTGCCGGACCGCGCGCACGTCGCGCGTTGCGGACGCGCAGGAGCGCGTCCCTCCGACACTGCTGCGCAGGCGATTCGGAGGGTCCGGCTCCTGCCGGACCGCGAAGAACCGGTGCCCGTGCGGACGCGCAGGAGCGCGTCCCTCCGACTCCCCCTTGTGGCGTTGGGCCTTAGGGTCTTGAGCCATAACTTGTCCCACGCGTCGCGGTGATTGCAAAGGCAAGCCTTGACAGGCTTCGGCGGCCGCAGTATGCTTCGCGGATCGGCAACGAGGCGGGGGAGCCGGGGAGACAAGACGGATGTCCGATCTGGTGCGGTTGAGCGTGTCGCTGGAACAGTCGCTCTACAAGCGGCTCGAACGCCTGGTGCGCGAGAGCCGGTATACGAACCGGAGCGAGTTCATCCGCGATCTCATCCGCGACCGCCTGGTGGCTCGGGAATGGAAGCAGGGCAAAGAGGCGGTGGGCACGATCACCTTGATCTACAACCACCACGCCCGGCGGCTGAGCGAAAAACTCACCGATCTCCAGCACGACCATCACCGGGAGGTGCTCGCCACCACGCACGTGCATCTCGACCACGACATGTGCGCCGAGATGATCATGGTCAAGGGCCTGGCCCGGGATATCCAGGAGCTCGCCGACCGCCTCGGTCAGCAGAAGGGCGTGCTCCACGCCAAGCTCTCCATGGGCTCGACCGGGGGCAAGTTGAGCTGAGGCCGGGAAGCCGGGCTTTTTTTTTGCGATGGCGGTATTACGACATGACACTTCGTATGATATCGGTATAGGGGAGGCTCTTGCAGGCATGCGCTTGCGCAGGGGATCGTGGAAGCCCATCGAAAAGGGGAGCATCATGACAAGGAGCATGCAGCATGGGATGGCGTTCTGGTTCGCTTCAATCGTGGGCTTGGCATCGGGCGTCTGGGCCGGAGATGGAGGCAGTCTCAGGGCCGAACTGGCCGACCTCAAGGCCAAGGTGGCGGCCCTGGAGAGCGCGCAGCTCGCACCGGCCGCGGGGGGCGATGCCGAACGCCTGACCAGCCTGAAGAAGACAGGAAGCGTCACGGTCGGCGGTGAGGTCGCGGTCGACGTGCTGGTCGTGCATCGGGACGATGGCGACGCGGACAACGACGGCGACCCGCGGGACTGGGACGACGACGTCGACCGCGACGCGGACATGGTCGGTATGCGCATGGGCTGGGAATTCTAGACCCCGTACGAACAAAGGAGACGCACCATGGAACAGAAGCGAAGCGGACACGGAATGCGCCTGGCCCTGGCCCTGGCCGGGGCCTTGTGCCTGATGCTCAGCGCCACAGCGGTCTGGGCGCACTTCCAGGTGCTCGTGCCCACGACCGACATCGTGGCGCAGGGCGACGAACGGACCGTCCACCTGGATCTCATCTTCACCCACCCCATGGATGGCGGACCGGTCATGGAGATGGGCGAACCCCGGCAGTTCGGCGTGCTCGTGGACGGCAAGAAGCAAGACCTGCGCGAGCAGCTCGAGGCGCGCAAGGTGGACGGCAAGACCACGTATGCGGCGTCCTACACTGTCAAAGAGCCGGGCGACTACGTCTTCTTCCTCGAGCCCGCGCCCTACTGGGAGCCGGCCGAGGGCAAGATGATCGTGCACTACACCAAGGTCGTGGTCGACGCCTTTGGCGCCGAAGAAGGCTGGGACGCTGCAGTCGGCTTCCCCGTGGAGATCGAGCCCCTGGTACGGCCCTACGGGCTGTGGACCGGCAACGTCTTCCGGGGCGTGGTGAAGAAGAATGGCAAGCCCGTGCCTTTTGCCGAGATCGAGGTCGAGTACTACAACCGCGGGGACAAGGTCACGCCGCCGGCCGACGCCTTTGTCACCCAGGTGATCAAGGCTGACGCGCAGGGCGTTTTCTGTTACAGTATGCCCCGCGCCGGCTGGTGGGCCTTTGCCGCCCTGATCGACGGCGACGAACAGATGAAGAACCCCGCGGGCGAGCTCGTGGACGTGGAGCTCGGCGCCCTCATGTGGGTCCAGACCGTGGACATGAAGTGAAGCGCGCATGCACCTGATGGACGGACCCTTCTCCGAGTCGCTCGCCGGCCAGCTCGTGCTGGCCGGTGGGGCTTTGGTGGGGGCGGGCGGGGTGGCCGCGGGGCTCGCCAAGGGTGT
>CAZBZG010000358.1:0-4217 GCA_964496245.1 uncultured Planctomycetaceae bacterium
TGACGCATGGCCACGATCGAGTGACCCAGTTCGTGGAGCAGCACGCACACGGGCAGCAGCGTCACCGCGAGCATGGCCAGGAACCCCTCGGCGCCCGGCCGCATGAGCAGATGCGGCAGGGCGAAGAGCCCGAGAAAGATGTAGAGCGAGTAGGCGAGCCGGACCTCGATGCCCAGCAGCGTGCCCAATCGATGGGACCTCCAGAGCCAGTTCATGCTGCGCCTCCTTCGGCAGCGGCTTGGGCCCCCGGCACAGGGGCAACCGCTCCGATCACGCCCCCTCGTCCGCTTCGGCCGCCACGAGCACGCGGGCCGGCCGGATCAGGCGCTCGCCCAGGCGGAAGCCGGGCTGGCAGACCTCGACCACGGTACCGGCAGGCTTCCCGTTCGCAGGCACGGTGCCCATGGCCTCGTGCACGGCCGGATCGAACCGCGCGCCTACGTCCGGCACGCGCTCCACGCCCGCGTCGGCCATGGCCTTCCAGAGATTGTCGCGTGCGAGCGCGACGCCGTCCAGAACGTTCTCAGCGCCGCCCTCCTCCCGGCCGCCGCCGAGCGCGCGTTCCAGGTCGTCGAACGCGGGGAGAAAGCCCTGGAGGAACGCGACCACGGCCTCGCGCCGATCAGCGGCGCGTTCGCGCTCGATGCGCTTCCGGTACCCGGCGAACTCGGCCCGGGTGCAGCGGGCCAGGTCCAGGGATGCGTCGCACGCCGCCTCCGGCTTGCGATCGCGACTCGCTTTTGTATCGTCGGCTTCGGCTTCCGGCTCCATGCGCGCGCAAGGCTCTGGTGCAGGCGCGGCCGGTTCGGTCCCGCGCAGCGTCGGGTCTTCAATGGGCCGCGCGTGTGCGGCCGCGATGTCGGGCGCCGGTTCGGGCGCTACATCCACGGCATCCGTCCGCTGCACCACCGGCTCTGGCTGCGGCACGCGGTCCGGTTCGTCCCGGATCACGCGCACGGGAATGCTCACGCTTCGACTCATCACACACTCCTCGGGATGCGGCTCCGCCGGCCTGTCAGCCGCGGGGCCGGAACTTCGACGTCTTGGCGAGCTCCTCGAAGAGCTCCCGTTCGCGCCGGCTCAGGCGTTCGGGCACGGCGATCATGACGGTTGCGAGCAGGTCGCCGCGTCCGCCGCCTTCGCGGGGCATGCCCTTGCCGCGCAGGCGCAGGGTCTGGCCGCTCGAGGTCCCCGGGGCGATCCGCACGGACAAACGCTCGTCCATGCCGGAGAAATCCACGGACCCGCCGAGCGCCGCCTCCCAGGGCGCCACGTGCACGGTGGTCTTGAGGTCGCTAGCGCTCACCTCGAAGCGCGGGTGCGGCTGGAGCCGGACGGTCAGGTACAGGTTCCCGGCTTCGCCCCCGCCGGGCCCGCGGCTGCCCTGGCCGCGCAGGCGGATGCGGCTGCCGTCGATCACGCCCTTGGGAATGGTCACGTTGTAGGTGCGCGTGCGCGGCCGCACCGATCCGTCGGCCTGCGGCGCCTGGCTTTGCAGCTGAAAGCTCTTGCGCGCACCGTGAAAGGCCTCTTCGAGGGTCACGGGAATCTCGGCCTCGTGGTCCTGGCCGCGTCCGGCTCCCATGCCGGGCCCCATGCCGCCGGCCTGGCCGAACAGGTCCGGTCCGAATCCCTGGGCTGTGCGCCGACCGCGCGGCCGGCCCTGGCTCCGAAACCCGAAGCCGCCCATGCCGCCCATGTCCTGTTCGTTCAGGAGGTCGCCGAACGCCATGCGGAAGAAGTCGCTGAAGCCCTCGGGCATCGGCCCGCCGCCTCTACCGCCGGCGCGTCCCCCGCCCCGACCGCCGCCGAAGCGGAACTCGACGTTCTCCCAGCCGGGCGGCGGGGTAAAGTCCTGCCCGTGCTCCCAGTTGGCGCCGAACTGGTCGTAGCGCTTGCGCTTCTCCGGATCCTTGAGGACCTCGTAGGCTTCGCTGATCTCTTTGAACTTCTCGGCCGCTTCGTCCGACTTGTTCTTGTCCGGGTGATACTTGAGCGCCAGTTTGCGGTACGCCTTCTTGATCTCGTCAGCCGAGGCCTTGCGGTCGACCCCGAGAATCTCGTAGTAGTCTTTGAACTTCACAGCCATGTCGTTCCTCCTCCGCTGGCCTCAGGAGGGATCAGTTGTCCTCGTCTTCCGGCGCGTCGCCGCTCGAGCCGTCCCCGTTCGCCTGGTTGGGAAAGATCCCCAGGAAGCCCGCAGGCAGCTGGCCCTTCTGAATGCCTTCGACCACCAGATCGCGGAACCGGCGCTTGAAGTCGTCGCCATCCGCCTCGGCATTGCGCACGAGATAGAGAGCGCCCTGCTCTTCGGCCACGCCCACGGGCGCGCCCGCAGCCACGCTCGGATAGAGCGCGCTCGCGCGCTCCCAGAACTTCGCGTTCTCGCCCGCTGCCATGGCCTTGAGCCGGTTGACGCGGCTGGCCAGCCGCTGAATCTTGCCGCCCAGGTTCTGCATCCGGTCCTGGTACTTGCGCATCTCCCCGTAGATGCCGAGCAGCTCCTCGTCCTCCACGCAAACCCGTTCGGGGGCGTGCTCCTCAGCCGGACCGCATGTCAGCGCCGATGCATCGGCTGCTTCGGGCGTTGCCTTGTCTTGCGCCTGCCGGGCCCCAGCCCCCTCTCGCTCTCCAGCGCGATCCTCGGATATCCAGTGGTACAGCCGCGCGATCTCGCGCTTGGGAATCCGGAGCTCCCCTGCCTCTTCCTCGGTATCGATCAGGTTCTGTCGGATCAGGTCGTTGAGGCGCTCGGGCTCGACGCCCAAGAGATACGCAGCCTTTTCCACCGTGTAGGTTCGTTTCTGCATGATGCACCTCCATGGTCTGAAACAAAAAGCCGGGAGAGTGACGCCGGCTCCTTGCTTGTGTGTCTCTGCCAGCCGCGCCGTCCTGTGGCTCCTGTGGCGGCCGGGTCCATCATACGGGAATACACAAAGCGCGTGCCAGAGATGAGGGATTGCTCGCAGCGTCCCACGGCACGCGCCACGCGGCCATTCAGGCGTCGAGAGGCTGTAACACGCTGCAAATCAAGGCGTTAGGGCCCACACAGCCAGCCGCAAAACCAGGCACAGGCCACAGATCCGGCCAGCCCCGCTTCCGGCCGCCGCCCCAGCGACCCGGTCCGGCCTGGACCCTGTCAGATTGACGTGGGGGATCAGGACAATGGAAGAATGTGCACGCGCTGGACGGAAGGTCGATCTCTTGGGAGCGCCAGGCCGCGTAAGAGAGGGCCTGGTCGATATCCTCAGCTTCGAGAGCAGGATAGCGCTCCAAGATCTGGTCCTTGCTCTTGCCCGAGGCCAGGAGCCCCACAAGGGTCCCCACAGTGATCCGCAGACCGCGGATGCAGGGCTTTCCGCCCATCAGGCCCGGATCGAAGGTGATCCTGTCCATCTCTCTCATGGCCGCCCCTCCGGCACGGAAAGCGCTCTTGTCCGGGCCCATCGCACGGGCCCTACTGGCGCCTGCATCATACCCGCCTGAAGGTCCTTTGCGCAATAGTCGCCCTTCCCGGCTCCGAGCGCGGGCCTGGATTTCCTCGTCGCCCGCACCACCAGAGGACCGGCGAAGGACCGCCTGCCGCGCGCGACAGAAGGACAAACGAGAGAGGGGCGGCGCATGCCGGGGCAGGCAGCGGCGAGGCGGTGCGGGATGGCGCGCTGCCGGGCGGTTCCGCGCTCCCCCCTTGATCTCACAGGTTCGGGTCTTTATCCTGGGACCTCTGCGCGCGAACGCGCAGGCCAGAGTACAGAGACGGTGCAGACACGATCAGGAACCGTGCGCCCCGCCCGCGCGGGCGCGGGGCCGGGAGACAGGGAGGAGATCGACCCATGGCCGTGGACGTCAAGCAGATCGGCGCGCGCGTGGCCGAACAGAGCGCGCTCCTGGAAAGCATCCGCACCGAGATCGGCAAGGTGCTCGTGGGCCAGCAGAATCTAGTCGACCGGCTGCTCGCGGCGCTTCTGTGCAACCACCACGTGCTGATCGAAGGCGTACCGGGGCTGGCCAAGACCTTGTCGGTGACCACGCTCGCGCGCGCGGTCCAGGCCTCGTTCCAGCGCATCCAGTTCACGCCCGATCTCCTGCCGGCCGATCTCATCGGCACTATGATCTACAGCCCCAAGTCGGGCGAGTTCACGACCAAGAAGGGCCCCATCTTCGCGAACATCATCCTGGCCGACGAGATCAACCGCGCGCCCGCCAAGGTCCAGTCG
>CAZBZG010000359.1:0-4184 GCA_964496245.1 uncultured Planctomycetaceae bacterium
ACCGCAGCCTTGTCGAACGTGGCGATGAGTTGGATCTGCTCGCGCGTGACCGACGCGCTGAAGCGTTCGACCGCCGGCCGCGCGGCGATCAAGTCCTCGACGCGGCGGGCGGCCTCGTCCACGGCCTCCAGGGTCTGGCCCACCCGCGGCCGGAGCGTGAGCCCGTAGCTCTCGGTCTTGGTCTCCGGAAAGAACTCGGTCGCGGGCATGGCCAAAAGCGTGAACACGAAGAGCACGCCCATGACGGCCACCAGCCCGGCCCGCGCAGGCAACGCGCCGATGAAGACGCCGAGCACCTTGCCGTAGAGCACGCGCGCAGCCTCGCCCAGACGGCAGAGCGGCCAGAGCGCGGTCTCGGTCACCTTGTTGATGAGCGCGAAGAGCACGAAGTCCGCGCCCATGACCTGGAGCGTGAGCATGGGGATCAGGGTAAAGGCCACGATGATGGAGAAGACGAGCGTGTAGGCGATGACCCAGGAGAGATCGCGGAAGATCTGCCCCGCGATGCCCGGCACGAACACGATGGGCAGAAATACGGCCATGGTGGTCAGGGTCGAGGCCCAGACCGCCGGGCCAATTTCGGTCACCGCATCGACGATGGCCTTCTTGACCCGGCGGTCGTACTGGAGCTTGTTGAAGATGGACTCCGTGACCACAATGGCGTTGTCCACCACCATGCCCACGGCCAGGGTGAGACCGGCCATGGAGAAGATGTTGACGCTGATGCCGCCCGCGTAGAAGAGGCTGAACGCGGCGATGACCGAGACCGGCATGCTGAGAGACACGATCAGGGTCGACTGGATGCGCCGGAGGAAGACGAGCAGGATCAGGGCCGCCAGGATCAGGCCCTGGAACCCGTTGGAGCGGACCATGGCCAGGGACTCGTTGATGAAGACCGCCTCGTCGTACCCGATCACCATCTCGAGCGGCGCGTGCTCGGAGATGAATGTCGCCAGCGGCTGCACACCTGCGGGCGCCTCCGCGCCCGGCGCGAGGCCGGCGAGCGCCTCGACGGCTTCGTCGGTCAACCGCGCCGGCGGCTGGGCGCCGGGGACGCGACTCGCGAGTTCGTAGAGCAAGCCCACGCGCTCTTCGCGCACGTCCGAAGCGATCTGCACGGAGTTGCCGCCCGACTTTTTGAAGACCGAGATCTGCACGGAGGGCTGCGCCTTGGGCGCCTCGCCGGTCTTGAGGCGTGCCCGGCTCTCCGGCGGTTGGGGCTCGAGCGTCCCGCTCAGCTTGGCCACCTCGCGCAGCCGCACGGTCTTGCCACCGGGCGGGCTGACGATCAATGCGCCAAGACTCTTCAGGTCGTACGTGCCCACCGTGCGGATCAGGTACTGGGTCTTCTCCTCCTCGAGCTTGCCCCCGCGCTGGGAGAGGTTCTCCCGCTCCAGGGCCTCCTTGACATCGAGGATGCTGAGGTCGTGCGCGCTCAGGCGTTCCGGGATCACCCGCACACGCACCTCGTAGAGGATGCCGCCCGTGATGCCGATCGCGGCCACGCCGTTGATGCGCTCGAGCCGCGGCTTGACCAGCCGGTCCACGGCCTCGCGCAGTTCGTCCTCGTCGATCGGCGTTTTCGCCCGGCGGTTGGGCGCGATGTCGAGCACGACTACGGCCGCCGCGCCCGCGGACGTGCGCAGGACCACCGGCTCTTCCGCGTCCTCGGGCAGGTCGTCGCGCACCTCGTCCAGCTTGGCGCGCACGTCCATGGCCGCCAGATTCATGTCCGTGCCCCACTGGAAGGTGAGGGCGATGTCGCTTTGCTCCTGGCCGCTCGTGGACTGCATGGAGGCCAGGTTCTTGACCGTGCCCAGCTTCTCCTCGAGCTTGCGGGTGACCGACTCCTCGATCTCGCCGCTCGCCGCGCCCTCGTACTCGGTGCGCACGAGCAGCCCCGGCTGGCTGACCTCCGGGAAGAGATCGCGCGGCAGCTGCATGTACGCGGCCGCGCCGAAGAGAAGCATGAGCAGGGTGAGCATGAGCACGCTCACCGGCCGGTTGACAGCGAAATGGCCCATCGGGTCTCCTTGGGTGCACTTCGGTGCTCAGAGAGCAGGCGCTGCGTTCGTGTACGCGTACGCTTGCGCGTCGGAGGGTCCGGCTCCCGCCGGACCGCGCTTAGCGTAGCGCTTCGGACGCGCAGGAGCGCGTCCCTCCGAAACGAGGCCGCGCCTCTCTCCCTCCCTACACAAACGCCTCCACATCCATGACCGCGCACTTGGTGCCCGCGTGGCCGCCGGCGTCGGCGGCGACCTGCTTGAAGCGGCGCACGCCCTCGAGCACCCGCCCGGCCGACTCGTCCTCGGCAAACACCACGAGTACGCTGTTGATGCCCGGCCCCACGGCATTGCCGAGCTTGGAACCCGAGGTGCCGTGGCCGCGCACGTTGTCGATCCGGCTCCAGTTCTCGACCTGCGCTTGGCGCAGAATCATCATGATCTCGTTCTCCACGGATTCGTCGAAATAGATCTCCACGCGTTTCATTGCGGTCCTCCTTTGCGCGTGATCGCAGACGTAATGTCAACCCCGAAGGACACGAAGGAATCCATCCAGAGGCGTCCGTGCCTTTCTGTCCCCGTCCCTTCGTGCGCTTCGTGTACTTCGCGGTCCAATCGGCATTACGCCGCAAGGAACCGTCTACCGTTCCCCTTCAGGCATCCCGCCCCCCGCGCGCGGTCAGCACGGACAGGCGGAAGCGCAGGGCTGAGACGAGTTCGGTCACTTCGTCGAAGAGCGAGTACAACAGCGGCAGCGCCACCAGCGTCAGGGGCGTGCTCACGAGCAGGCCGCCCACGATCACGGCGGCCACGCCGCGGTAGAGCTCGGTGCCCTCCCCCACCCCGAGCACGAGCGGGGTCATGCCCAGGATCGAGGTCAGGCTGGTGATCAGGACGCTGCGGAGCTTGCGCACCGCGCCTTCGACAATGGCCGCGTCGCGCGCCACGCCGCGGGCGCGCAGGATGTTGACGTACTCCACCAGGATGATGCCGTTGTTCACGACCACGCCGCAGAGGATGACCGCGCCCACGAGCGCGCCCAGGCTCGTGACCTCGCCCGTGAGATGGAGCATGGCCACCGAGCCCATGGCGGCCAGGGGCACGGTGATCATGATGGCCAGCGGATCGCCGAGGCGTTCGAACTGCGCGCACATGATCATGTAGACGAGCACGATGGAGATGAGAAACGCGTAGGCCGCGTCCACGAACGACTCGTCGATGTCCTTGGCCTTGTTCTTGAGTTCATAGGTGTAGGTCTCGTCGAACCCGGGGACCCCGTGCAGCGCCGCCTGGATGCCCTCGCTCACGTCGCCCACGGTGCGGCCCGTGAGCTCGTACGGCTGGCTGTGGCTCTCGAGCGTGGCCGTGGGCTTGCGGTTCGTGCGTTCGAGCACAAGGCTCCCCTCCCGGGGCACCTCGGAGACCTGGGCGACCTCGGCGATGCGGTGGAGCTCGCCCGTGGCATCCGAACGCACGCGCAGGGGTTCGACCGAGCGCACGCCGAGCACGGGGACCTTCTCCGCCTTCCCGCCCGGTTCGCCCAGCATGACCGTGGTGTCCACTTCCCGGCTCCCCTCGGAGACGCTCTCGACGTCCACCCCGTAGACCGACGAGCGCACGGTATCCGAGATCTTGCGCGTGGTGAGGCCGGTCTCGTGCAGGCGCTCGCGCTTGGGGTCGGTGTCGACCTCGAGCTCCTTGGGCGTCTCGTGCACCTTGATGCGCTGATAGACCCCGCCCTCGACCTGCTCGGCCACGGGCACGAGCGTCTCGCGCACGTAGTCCTGGAGCTGGGCGAGCGCATGGCCCTCGCTCCCTTCGCGCGCCGCCTGCTTGCGGAAGATCTTGAGGGTGATCGGCGCCTGGTCGCCGCCGCGCACCTTGTCCACCAGGGTCACGAACGTCTGCTCCTTGAGGCCGGGCAGCGTCTCGCACCCCGCGCGGATGGCCTGCACGCACCTGGCGAGCGGCTTCCACACGGGCGGCCGCTGCTCCTGGTAGACAGGGGCGCCCGCCGCATCGGTCACGCGCCGTCCCTGGGCGTCCCGCTGCTGCACCGCCTTGTTGGGTTTCAGCTTGACGAAGAGCCGCCCCTCCCCGTCATCCACGTTGGCGGCCGCGTAGGAAACGAACTGACCATACGGCTCGGTCTCGAGCATGGCTTCCACAGCCCGGATCTTC
>CAZBZG010000360.1:0-4156 GCA_964496245.1 uncultured Planctomycetaceae bacterium
AAGAAGAGGAGGAGGAAGAGGAAGAAGAGGAGGAGGAAGAAGAGGAGGAAGAAGAGGAGGAAGAAGAGGAGGAGGAGGGAGAAGAGGAAGAAGAAGAGGAAGAAGAAGAAGAAGAGGAAGAAGAGGAGGAGGAGGAGGAAGAAGAGGAGGAAGAGGGTCACTGGGAAAAGATCACCAGCTACACCTGGCCCATCGACAAGTGGACCGATCCGGGCGAGGACGAGACCGCCGAAGATACGGTGGGCAAGTGGCTCAGCATGGATATGCCCAACTACTCCTACGAGTTCGTGCAGGGCGGGGACGCCGGAGACGTTGAAACGCAGGTCAAGTCCATCATCGTCACCAACAAGAATCTGGGCAGCGAACCGGCCGCCAATGAGGTGGGCGAGAACCGCATCGGCTCCCTGCGCATCAACACGCAGTACCTCTCCCACAAGGAATACAAGGCCAACGACGCCTACAACACGGGGCAGTATTGGAATCAGGCCATTCAGCAGATGCTCACCGACCAGGAAGGCCTGGATCTGGACGAGTACTACGGCGCCGCCCGGGAACTCCCCATGTCAGCCTTCTCCGGGCTGGATCTGCCGCCCGTGAGTTACGAACGATGGGCCTACGACTCGACCGACGACGATGCCCTGCAGAGCGTGTCCTATACGATCTGGGTGACCGTGGTCGATGGTGTGCATGTCAAGAACAAAAACTGGCAGGCCCAGCGTGTCTACACCCTGAGCTGGTCTCCGGATCTGCCGGAGGACGCGAACCGCAACAACTCGGACGATGATTGGGATACCTATGCGGGGGGATCTGATTACATGCCCGGGCGCGTCTGGAACGCCCTGAAGTCGCTCACCGACCACCGCGGCAACAACCCAGGCGGTGCCCGATTCGGCTGGGCCGAACGCACGGCGTACTCGGAAGTGCCGCCCGGCGGTAGCCTCTCCGGCGGGGGGCGGGCCTACTACGTGGTGCGGCCGCTGCTCGCCGACGACGAGAAGCAGTCCCTGAAGAGCGGCTACGATCCCACGATTCCTGGCGGCACCCTGCGTGTGGAGGAGGAGTCCTCCGGCAGATGGGCACGGGTGGCAATGGACTTCCGGCGGACCGGACTCGACAAAGGCTCGGCCGCCTGGGCGCAGCTCCAGCTCCAGGTCTCGGGTGCCTTGGATTGGGCGGCCTCGGACGACGGATTCAAGGTGCTGGAATACCGCGGCAGCAACAAGTGGCTCGCCGGCGATGGCGACGTGGACCAAGGCGAATTCCTCAAGCTCGGGCTCATCACTTCACGCTTGGACCGGGGCTACCCGATGGCCAAGCTCAAGCTCGTGGGATACGGAGCCGACGCCGTGCTCTTCACCGCAGCCGACAACCCCGAAGACAGCAAGATCCTCAAGGTCTGCTACACGGCTCAAGACGAGTGGAGTCAGGGAAACCTGAGAAGCGCGGACAATTACAACGGAGACAGCTACTGGATCGACGGCGACCCCAAGCAGCATGCCACCTTTCGTTTCCGGATCGGCGTCCGCCCGCCCAGCCGGGTCCGGCTTCGATTGAAGAGCACGAAGAGCAAGTATGCCAATGGCGACGGCGTCAAGGTCAAGGTGGGGGACGTTCAGGTGGGCGAGTCGGGCGGCTTCGGGAAGAACGATATCAAGTATATCACCCTCGACCGGTCGGAGTTTCTCGACCGGGAGTTCGTGACGATCAAGCTGGACGACAGGGGCGGCGACGGCACCCATTTCTGGCGGGGCGATACCCAACTGGTGATGGAATACTACGAGTAGCGCCTGCCCTGCGCAAGCCACCCTTTGGCCGGCCGTGCAGGAGGTCAGCGATCAGAGGCCAGAGACCAAGGGATGCGGAATGCCGATTTCATCACGAACCACTCCCTGATCTCTGACGTCTGACCTCTTGGGTTGCGGGCGAAGCCCCCGTGAGATGCCGGCCCGATGCGCTTGCGCAGGCGCACGCGCAGGTCGCGGACGGTCCGGATGTCAGACCACCGCGGGCTTCGTTTTTGTGGGGCGCTTGCGCCGGCCGGACAGGGTCAGGGTGAACGGCCGGCCCGCCAGGAGTGCCACGGTGGTCCGGCGGGGCGTGAGCGTGACCTGGAGGCTGCGGCCGCGGAAGATCATGCGGTACGCGAGCCGCTCCCATTGTTCGGGCAGGTGCGGCGCGAACGAGAGCCGGCCGCCGCCGGCCGGCCCTGCGGCCCCGCACAGCCAAGGAAAGACGCGCCCATGTCCGCACTCAAAGCCGTGATCTTCGATCTGGACGGGATTCTCGCCGACACCAGCGTCTACCACGCCCGCGCGTGGGCCGACCTGGTCCGCGGTCTGGGCCACGAGCCGCCGGCCGACCTGGAGGAGCGCGTCAAGGGGATCAGCCGCCTGGCCTCGCTCAAGATCGCGCTGGGCGAACACGCGGCGCAGTACAGCGAGGAACGCCTCCAGGAGCTCGCGACCCGGAAGAACGACTGCTACCTGCAGGCCATCCGCAACGTCGGCGCGGACGATCTCTTCGAAGGCGCGCTGGAGCTGTTCAACGACCTCAAGGCGCGTGGCATTGCCGTGGGGCTCGGTTCGGCGAGCAAGAACGCCCGGCCCGTGCTCGAGAACCTCGGCATCGTCGACCGGTTCGATGCCGTGGCCGACGGGTTCGCCTACAAGCACGGCAAGCCGCACCCGGACGTCTTTGTCACGGGCGCAGGCATGGTCGGCGCCGCGCCGCGCGACTGCATCGTGGTGGAGGATGCCACGGCAGGCATCAACGCGGCGCTGGACGGCGGGTTCGTGACCGTGGGCATGGGCACCCGCGCGTCGCTCAAGCACGCGCACCTGTTCGTGACCTCGCTCACCGAACTCGACGTCCGGACGCTGGAAGCCCTGCACGCCCGCTGCCGCGCGGACCGGTGGACCATCGTGCGCGAGGGGGTGGACGAAGCGGGCGAGGATTCGGCCCAGAGCGTGCTGTCGGTGGGCAACGGCAACGTGGGCTTGCGGGGATTTGCGCCAGTCCTGCCGGTCGGCACGCGGGGCGGGGGCAGCTACGTGGCCGGGTTCTACGACCGGTTGCGCCGCCGGGACCAGGACCCGGAACACTGGAGCGACTTTCACAAGTACTGGGGCTACGCCGATCTGGCCCGCGGTCCGCAGACCGAGCGGTGCATCGTGCATGCGCCCGACCTGCTCGCGGGCGCGTGGACGATCGACGGCGAGAGGATCGACTTCACCTCCGGCCGGCTCGAACGACTGCGCCGGAGCGTGGATCTGCATCACGGCATCTTCACCCTGGAGGCGCACTGGACCTCGCCCGCGGGCAGGGAGCTCCGCTACGTAGAGAAGCGCTTCGCCGCCATGGACCGGCCCGGCCGCGTGTGGGCGCAGTACAGGCTCGAGCCGCTCAACGGTTCGGGCACGCTGGAGGTGCGGGCCGAGCTCGACGCCACGACAACCACGCACCTCGATGCGGAGCCGCAGCAACTCTACGACGTGACCGACGTGTGCGCTGCGGGCGCCCGCGGGGTGGGCGTTGCCGTGCGCGGCCATTGGCTCGGCGAGCGCGCGGCGTTCGCGTCGGCCGTGCACGTGCCGGACGCGCCGGAGGACGCCTACCGGCTGGACCCTTCAGGCGACCGTCCGTCGGTCACCGTCTCCATTCCCCTCGTGCAGGACCGCCTGGTCTACGTGGAACGGTGCGGCGCGTTCGCGACCAGCCGCCGCGTGCACGAGCCTTTGGACCACGTGGTGCAGACCGCTCAGACGGGGCTCGCCGAAGGCTGGGGCGCGGCCCGCGTGGCGCACGGCGCGCAATGGAACGAGCTGTGGGAACGCAGCGACGTGCGCGTGGAAGGCAAGGACGACGATCAGCGCGCGATCCGGTTCAGCCTCTTCCACCTGCTCGCCGCCGCTTCGCCGGACGACCCGGGCGTCTCCATCCCGGCCAAGGGGCTGACCAGCAGCGGCTACCGCGGCATGGTCTTCTGGGATACGGACATCCATATGGTGCCGTTCTTCGTCTTCACCCAGCCGCATCTGGCGCGCAACCTGCTCCGCTTCCGGCACGCCACCCTGGCCGGCGCCCGCGCCAAGGCCCACCGCTTGGACGGGGTGGGCGCCTGCTATCCGTGGGAGACGGGCGTGTCCGGGTTCGAGGA
>CAZBZG010000361.1:0-4139 GCA_964496245.1 uncultured Planctomycetaceae bacterium
AAGGAAGGGATGGCGTTGTCGTACAACGGCATCTGGGGATACCATCCTCTGGTGGTGAGCCTGTCCAACACGCGGGAAGTGTTGTGTCTGGCGAATCGGCCTGGCAACAGTCCATCCCATGCGGGGGCGGTGCGCTACATGGATGCGGCGATTGCGTTGGTCAAGCAGATCTTCCGCGAGATCTGGCTCCGGGGGGACACGGATTTCTCTCTGACGAAGAATTTCGACCGCTGGAGCGAGGAAGGGGTCAAGTTCATCTTCGGCATGGATGCGATGCCGAATCTGGTTGCGCGGGCGCAAAGCCTGAAAAGCACGGCCTGGAAGCGACTGCAGCGGGGTCCGCGAACTGCCGTCAAGACAGAACCGCGTACGCGCGCGGCAAATGTGAAAGAGGCGATTGTCTTCGAGAAGCGCTACAAGAATATCCGTTTGCAGAAGGAGTCGATCGCCGAGTTCTGGTACCGGCCGACCAAGTGCAAGAAAGAGTATCGCGTCTTGGTTGTGCGCAAGAACCTGAGTGTGGAGCGTGGCGAGGAGAATCTTTACGATGAGATTCGCTACTTCTTCTACATCACGAATGAGGCAAAGCAGAAGTCGGCCGAGATGATTCGATTTATCAACGGCCGCTGTGATCATGAGAATGACATCGAGCAACTGAAGAATGGCATCCGTGCCATGCGAATGCCGAGCGGCGACCTGCACAGCAACTGGGCGTATATGGTGATGGCAACTCTGGCCTGGAACCTGAAAGCCTGGTATGGCCTGCTGATGCCGGACAAGAAGGTGGCAAAAGAAGTGGTCCGCATGGAGTTCCGTCGGTTTGCCAATAGTTTCATGGCGATTCCGGCGCAGGTGTTGCGAACTGGCCGGCAGATCCGTGTGCGTTTGCTTGCGTGGACGCACTATGCGGAAGCGTTTCTCGGCATGTTCGCACGGATTCGCGGTCTGCGTCCGACCTGATCGCACCCGCTCGTGCAGGTGAGTTGACAGAAACAGAGAGCGATGAAGGGGAGCCATGTCCTGGTCCTGCAATTTCGACGTATCCTTGGTAGCTGATGGCCTTCTTCGCATCGAAAGAGGTGCCGATCTTTCTGAAAACGTGTGCGGTGATGGTCGAAGATCGCATTGCTGGCCGCAGATCGGCCAGGCCGGCGACGCTGCCTTCGGCACACGCTTATTTTGGGGCTAGAGATGCGATTTGCTCTTGCGTTTTGGACAGGAGAAACCCTATGCGCGCGCCCATCGCCGAACGCATGCGTGGCATGCCTTCGGGCAGTGCGTACAGTCGCCGAATGCTGCCGATGGAAGTACAGAGAGAAGGCCGAGTATGGAGCCCCCGTGGGCACGGTTCAATGTGCGGTGGGGAGGAAAGCCCTTTTCGGAGAACGGGATTCACCCTCGTGGAACTTCTCGTGGTCATGGCGATCCTCAGCATCCTGGCGAGCCTGCTGCTGCCCGTGCTGAGCAAGGCGCGCAACGCGGCGCAGGATCTGGCCTGCACGAACAATCACCGCCAGGTCGGGGTGGGGCTGCAGGTCTATGCGGGCGACTGCGGTGGATGGCTTCCGCCCCAGCACGGGTACCCGTTCAAGGTCATGTCCGACAGCGGCCCCCCGCCGTGGGGGATCGGGTGGCTCTTCAAAGCAGGGGCTTTGCCGGACGAAGCGACCTCGCTGCTCGCGGATCCGACCTACGCCAATCCGGAATCCACGTTCTGGGGCCCCGACGGCTGGATCAACACGTACATGCGGGACGTCGGACAGGACGGCAAAGGGTATGCGGCCCTGGGCAGCTACACCCAGCCGCCCTTCAGCTACTCGGTCTGTCGCTGGCAGGTGCCTGACAGCTGGCAGGACGGGGCCACCAATTGGTCGAGCTCCAGTCCTTCTCAGCGCCACTCGATCAGGATCACGGATCGCTATGCCATGCAGTACCACCCGCTCCGCACGGCGTGCATGTGGGCCACCAACGGCGCGGTGGGCGTGCCGCCCGACGGCTCGCACTGGATGAACGCCTACACGCACCGCGCGGAAGGCGCGAACATGGGTTTCAACGACGGCAGCGCCCAGTGGGTCGACGGCCGGCGCATCATCCCCCACGACCCGGGGCCTGTGGTTCACTGGCGCGATCGCTTCTGGAGGTACGGCGGCCAGTACAAGTGAATCGGATTCCATTCCTCTTCAAGGAGACGACTCGATGCTGAGAGATCGACATGCCGGAACAATGGTCCTGATCGCCTCTGCAACGATCCTGTGGGGGACGGCGCAGGCCGCCCAGCCAAGGGAGTTCCTTGCGCCGGTGCAGGCGTCCACCCCCAAGGTCGACGGAACGATCCAGGAAGACGAGTGGCGGTATGCCGTGCAGATCGACGGCTTCGGCAGCGATCAGCGCCGGGCGCGCGGGTATGTGCTCGCTACCGAGGACGCCCTCTACCTCGCCGTGCGGTCGCAATTGCCGGACAAGGGCGATCTGAAGACCAACGTGGTGGACCGGGAGAACACCGACCGGATCGTGCACGACGATTCCGTGGAGATCTGGATCGATTCGAAGCAGAGGATTCGCTACCAATTCATGACCAACGCAGAGGGAAAGCGCTGGGCGCGTCTGCATGGCCGCGGTGGCGAGAAGTCGATCAAGGACTGGAAGGCCGACTGGGAGACGCGCAGCGGGATCCACGATGGTTTCTGGCACTGCGAAGCGCGCATTCCGTACAGCACGCTGGGCGGCCGGCCGGTGACCAAGGGGCAATGGGCCATCGACCTATGGCGCAACTGGAAGCATCCCTGGAAGCAGGCGTTCATGCTGGGGCGGCGCGGACAGGTCTGGCGCTTCACGACGGACCCCGTGCCCGTGGTCCATTTCCAGGACCGCGGCTTTCGCTTCACCGGCGACCTCCAGCTCGCACTCGCCGTGCACAACCCCGGCGAGGCCGCGCGCAAGGTGACCGCCCGGCTGCACCTGGAACGGAAGGACCAGCCGCCGCTCACGGAAGAGAAGGAATTGACGGTGGAGGCGGGCGGCCGGGCGGAGGTGGTGCTCGGGCGCGAAGATAAGACGCCGGGCACGCAACGGCTGGTGGCTGAAGTGCTCGATACAGAGGGCGAGACGGTCTTCTTCCGGCATCGGACCGGATGGGCCTACGGAAAGCGGCTCGCGTGGGAGGCGCCCGGAGGCAAGCCGGACACGGCGCTGCAGGGCCGGATGGCATACTTTCCGTCCAGGAATCTGCTGAAGGTCAAGGCGGATATCCGCAAGATGCCGGAAGACGCGACCGTGGAGCGGGTGCACTGCACCGTACGCGAACAGCGGCGCGGCATCGTCGAGGCTTCGGCCGTGCTGGAGGACTTCGCTGACGGCGTGCAGGTGCGGGAGATCGACCTGCCGTGGTATCTTCACGGCGCGTACGAGGTGATCCTCAAGGCCGAAGGCGAGAACGTGCCGGACGAAGAACTGAAGGAGGTCATCAAGCGCCAGCGGTTCACCTGGGAAGGCAACGACCTGGGCATCACGGACGAGGTCTTTCCGCCCTTCGAACCGGTGCAGGCTCGGGATCGCGACGTGACCGTGGTCCTACGCCAGTACCGCATGAACGGCTTCGGCCTGTGGGAGAGCGTCAAGGCCCGGGGCCAGGCCCACAACGTGGCATTCCAGGAGCTCCTGGCCGCACCCATGCGGTACGTGGCCTTAGACGAGAACGGCGAGGCACTGGCCTGGGACGCGAAAACGCAGAAGGTCTCGACGGACCCGCACGAGGCGGTGTACCGCTCCCGCGCGGTCTCTCCGGCCGTGGAGCTTCAGGCCGAGTCGACGATCGAACTGGACGGCATGATGCGCGTGCGGCTCAGACTCGAGCCCGTGAACGACGCCGTGCCTCTGCACCGCCTGTCGCTCGAGATCCCGCTCAAAGACAGCCAGGCGCAGCTGATGCACGAGGTGACCGACTCGCTCCGGCAGTGCTACGCCGGCCGGTTGCCCGCAGGCGAGGGCGAGGTGTGGACGAGCCTGGAGTCCTACCGTGCGTTTGCCTGGCTCAACCCGTTCACGTCCTACATCTGGCTGGGCGGCCCTGCGCGTGGCATCTGCTGGTTCGGCGAGAACGACAAGGGCTGGATCACGGCCAAGAACCACGACGAGCCGCT
>CAZBZG010000362.1:0-4110 GCA_964496245.1 uncultured Planctomycetaceae bacterium
AGGAGTGCCTGTGCTACAAACCGCTCTCACCGAGTGTTACCCGGAATTGAACCAACCCCAAAAAGCGGCGTGGATGCGGGATTGGAGGGCAGGATGGCCGCAGGCCGGCCGTGCGTGGGGGGCGGTCCCCTGCCGCGGTCGGCGCGCCACAGTTCTTTGGTTGGTAGCGTGTTGCTCGGGTTCCCCGCGGTCCGCCACCCGGCGGCCGCGCGATCCGTCACAGCTCCGGGCGTTTGAAGGTGGCTTTGTGTTGCTTCCACCACTGCTTCCAGCTGAAGGCGTCCAGCCCGAAGTTCTTGCCCGTCTCGATGGCCAGCAGTTTGGCGGTGAGCGTGCGGAGCTTCTTGGGGATCGCCGACATCTCGAGCACCAGGATCATGGCCGGGATCGCGTCGTTGCCCGGAATCTTCTGCAGTGCGAGCACCGTGTGGCGCCCCACCGTTGCGGACGGCTCTGTCTTGAGGTGGGCCACGGCTGCGGCGCGGTCGCCGGTCGCGCCGCGTGCGAGCAGCAGGTCGATGGCATCCTTGCGCACGGCCGGCGCCTTGGCTTCCAGGCTGGAGGTCGCTAGGCCCAGTACCAGCGCGCGTTGGGGCAGGCTGGCCGCCTTCCAGAGGGCCCTGCGGGCGACGTCTTCGGGCAGCGCGTTCATGAGCTTTCCGAGTTCGCTGACGTTCTCCTCGTTGGGCTTGGAGAGGAGCGAATCCACGATCGTGATGGACTTCTCCATGCCCTCGCCGGCGAGGAGTTTGGCCCGCGCCTCTGCCTGTTCCCGCTCGGCCTCCTCCCGCTTCCGACGCACTGCCGCGGCTTGTTGCTCCCCCTCGCGTTCCCGCGCAAGCCGCTTGGCCTCGGCCTCGCTCACCCAGCGGTCCGCGACGCGCACGAACCCGGCAGCGCGAAGGGCCTCGCCCAGGTCCGGGTCGCCTGGCGAGAAGCGCACGCCTGCGAGAAACGCTTTTGTGGCCGCCGCCTCGTCTTCGAGGTAACGCTGGTGCATGCGGCCGAGGAGCAGATAGAGCGCGGCCTGCATACGCTTGCGGACCTTCTCCGGGAGTGGTTTGCCGCTCTCCAACTGTTTCACGGCCGCGGCGTGCGTGTGCAGGAACTGGCGGTAGTGGCTGACGTGCCATTGCGGCTGTCCCTGCAGCATGGCGCCCGCCGTCGTCTTGACGAGCTTTCGGAACCGTCCGACGATGGCGGCGAGCCGTTCGTCATCCGCGTCCGCGAGGTTGGCGGCTTCCATGACGAGCCCCCGGCGATAGGCCTGCACCGCTTTCTCCCGATAGCGCTCGAAGACTCTTGCCGACACGCCGGTCACCAGATCTTCGCAGGTCGCTATCCACCATCCGAGGCGATAGTAGTCTTCGGGCGTTGCGTTCTTGTTCTTCTCCAGGATGTCCCAGCGCTCCTGGAAGAGGGCGAGGTCGTCCGGGAGTTCGGCCAGCGCTTCCACCTGAAAGACGGATCGCCCGCCCTCCTTCTGGATCCGGCCGCCGAGCCAGAGATTGGCGCCGGGATTGGCGTTCAGCCGGACGTCGGGCGACAGCTGGAAGGTGACTTCGGCGAAGGCGGGCCCGTGGAGCCGCAGTTCGTTAGCCGCTACGAACGAGAGCTTGCCCTCAACGCAGATCCGGGTCGCTGCGGGCGTCTCGTTGAGGGCCCGGCCGGGCACGGATCGGTACTGCTTGTCCGCCAGGCGGTAGTACACGACCGTACGGCCGCCTTGCTTGAGCGTGATGCGCTTGGGTTGGCCGGCGTGCGCGGCCGCGCCGAGCAGGGCGAGACCGATGGCCAAGGGAACGAGTCTCGATCGCGTCTCTCGCTTCACGTTGAGCTCCTTGACAAAAGCATGAACCCCACGTCCGTTCCGGTCCTACTCTGTTTCGTGCGTGGAGATCAAGATCAAGCGGCCGGCGCGGTCGAGAATGACCACGTCCTCGGATCGATCGCCGGTGAATTCCCCTGTGGCCGCCGCGTCGAACGGGGGACGCATGTCCGCAGGGATGTGGGCGGTCGAAAGACGCAAGGGCGAGCCCTGGATGGATCGGATGCGGAAGTGGATGCGGTCCCGGAGCAACAGCACGAGGTCGTCCGTGCCGTTTCCATCCAGATCAGCCGTCTGCAGGCCGATCACGAGATCGGCTCCCGAGATCTCCTGCGGCTTGCCCTGCCGGGTCTGTCCCTCGGGCTGACCGAGGAAGACGTGGAGCGTGCTCCCCCGGCTTCCGCAGACCACGGCGAGGTCCTGGCGCGCGGGTTCGATGGGGCCGGCCACGTCGCCGGCCGCAGCCGCTTGTACGAGCCCTTCGCCCACACTGCAGGAAACCCAGTCCTTGCCGTGTTGGAGGTCCGCGAGGTAGAGATTGGGGCGGCTCTTTCCGCGGCGCACCAATGCCAGATTCTGCCAGGGATCCTGGTCGTCCGCCACCAGGTCGGATAGGGTTATGTGCTTCCAGAGCGTCTCCACGGGAGGAAGCGGCACCCGCCGCACCAGGTTCAGCGGACCGCCGCCCACGGCGTCGTAGACCGCGACCAGTTTCTCGGTCGGACACAACAGCGCCACCCCCATGGGGCCGTCCCCGTCCGGGTTGCCGAAGGCGGCCAGGGTGGGACGTCCGGGCAGGCCGTCCACGGCCTGGGGCAGACGCCGCAGCTTCCCTCCCTCGAAGCCCGCTGCCACGAGCCGGGCATTCCAGTAGTCGACCGCCAGGGCCTGGATGCGGCCGTTGCCGAAATTGCCCACCGCGACCCCCACGGGCCGGCCGTTCAACGGGACGGTGCCGGCTTCGGTGAAGCCGTCGGGACCGGATCGGTACAGGATGAGTTCGCCTTGCCACCAGGCGCGCCCGTGCGCCACCAGAATGTCGTCGCGGTTGTCGCCCGTGAGATCGCCGGCCGCGAGATGCACGGCGTCGCCGGGGGCGACCGGCACCCGGGGGCCGAGGAACCGGGCCTCGACGGGAGGACGCAGCTGCACGGTGCACGGCTGGGGGGGCGATTGCTTCTCCCCGCTCAGGGCGGTGAAGGTGATCTGCAGTGGGCCGGCCTCGCGGTCTGCCGGAAGCGGCTTCCATTTCAGAATGCCGGTCTGGCTGTCGAACATGAACGCTCCAGCCGGCTTGCGGTCGAACTCCGCCTTGTACGTGACGTCTTGGGCATCAGGGCCCGTGGCTCGGACTTGGTGGGTGTACTCCACCCCGATCAGGACTTCGGTCAATGCAGGCGAGACGATCTCGAGATCGGCTTGCACGACCGTCGCAGGCCCCTCGTCCGGCGGCGTCTCGTCCGGCCCCGGCACATCACCCGTGTGGCCGGCCGCTCCAGGCTCGTTCCCGGTCTCGTCGGGCACCACGGCCAGCCCGGGCGTCCGGTCTTCGACCGCCGCTGCAGGCAGGGGGAGGCTTGCCGGGAGCTTCTGGCGAAGGTCCTTGTAGAGATCCGGCTTTCCGTAGTAGAGGCCCACGCCGCCCCCGACCGGTACGAGGATGAAGAGGAGAATCAGGACGATCGCAATGCCCAGGAAGCCTCCGCTTTTCTTCTTTTTCCGTCGGATTTCGGATTTCCGCTTGGCCTTGCGCGCGGCCGCCTCAGCCTGCGCCGTCTGCACGGATGCCGCGGCTGCCACCGCTGCCTGTCCGCCCATGGCCTGTTCTCGCTTGGACCGGCACTCGGTGCAGATGCGTTGGCCATCCACTTCCTGCAGGTCTGCGGTCGGCACGGTCTGCGTACACGAGGCGCACACGGCCTTCTCGCCGGTCTGCATGTCCTCGAGCCGATCCCGGACGCGCCGCTTGAGGTCGTCGTTCTCCGAGAGTTCGAGGCACTTGTTGAACGACGCGCGCGCTTCCTTGCCCTTGCCCATTTCCTGTTGGCAGCGGCCCATGAAGAAGTAGGCCTCGTCGGTGGGGGAGGTGCGCGCGATGTTCTGGAGGATCGCCAGGGCTTTGGGGAACTCCCCCTGCTGGCCGAAAGCGCGAGCGATCAGGATCTTGGCCTCCACGCAGTCCGGGTTCTGGCCCACCAGTTCCTGGGCTTTGGAGAGCGCGGCCGCGGAATCGCCGTTGCGGAGGAGATCGGTGACGTCACCGAGCGCCTTGTCCAGCTGGG
>CAZBZG010000363.1:0-4087 GCA_964496245.1 uncultured Planctomycetaceae bacterium
AGCACCACGCCCAGTCCGATGACAGACAGGAAGATCAGGAGCGCGACCCAGAGTCCCAGGCGCGACTTGCGGCGCTGCGGGCGACGACGGGCGGGCGCGGTCTGCCCGGTGTCGCGCGCCTGCGGCGGGGGCGGGGGCGCGGCGTTGGCCGGTCGGGGGTCTTGTTCACTGGGCATGAAATCTCCTTCCGCGCAGGATCGCAAGCGGCAGCTGGTGCAAGGCCTGTGGCGCGGTACAACGGCCTCGCCAATCCCTACCAGTCTACACCGCAGAGAATCAGAGCGCAAGGGCTACCACAGGCGTAGAGAGGCAGCCGGGATCGAGCTCGCCGGCGTGCACGCGGGCAAGGCTGGCGGTGGCCACCTGGATGGCCACCTGGAGGCACGCCTCGGGCGGCTGCCCGGAGGTCAGGGCTGCGAGGTACCCCGCTAGCAAGGCATCGCCCGCGCCCACGGTGTTCTGCACCGCCACGGGACCGTTCGCACGGGCCTGCCAGCCGGCTTCGGGCAGCAGCAGGATCGCCCCGCGTGCGCCGTCGCTCACGAGCGCCTCCAGGTCGGGCCGCTCGGCTTCCGCAGCGAACCTGCGGAACGCCGCTGGAATCCCAAGGCGTTCGATGCTGCGAGCGCCCAGCAGGCCCGCGAGTTCATCGCGGTTGGGCTTGATCAGGCGGGCGCCCGCCAGGACGCTCCGTCGGAGGGCTTCTCCGGCGGCGTCCACGGCCACCGACAGGCCAGCGTCTGCGAGCCGGCCCACCAGGTCGGCAAATGCCGCCGGCCGGATGCCGGGCGGCAGGCTGCCCGCAAAGACCACCCAGTCGCCGGTAGCGAGTTCGGCAGAGAGGCGCGCCCCCAGGGTGTCGATCGCTCCAGCCGGCACAGGCTCGCCGCGCTCGCGGATATGGGTTTCCCTGCCGCCCTCCGGGTCCACAAGCGTGGTGTTCATGCGGGTCCGCAAAGGCAGGGCTTGGAGGCGGTTCTCCACGCCCGCCTCCTGCAGCCGGGCGTGGAAACGGTCGGCTGCGTCGTGCCCGACAAAGCCGTAGAGACGGGCGTCTGCGCCCCGGGCAACGAGCAGGCGGGCGAGGTTCATGCCTTTGCCGGCGGGTTGCTCGCCGAGCAGCTGTGCCTGGCAGTGCGCGCCTGCGGCGAAGCCGGGCGATTCCAGGGTGCGGTCGAGGCACGAGTTGAGGGAGACGGCTGCGATCACGAAGACCTCCCGGGAACGGACGGGCGAGCGAGCACCTGCGCGAGCAGGCGCCCGTAACGAGGCGCCTGCGGCGTGAAGGCGAACGCGCGCTCTGTGGGGCCGACGACGTCGATGGCCACGTCGAGATGCGCGGGCGGCGTGCGCGTGCCCAGGTATTCGGCCCACTCCACGGCCGTGACCGTATGCGGGGCCTCGAAGAGCTCGTCCAGGCAGAGGGCCGGCCCGGCGTCAGCTGTGCCCAGACGATAGAGGTCCACGTGGTGGAGCGTCAGCCGGCCGTGGTATTCGGCGTGCAGCACATAGGTGCAGCTCGTGACCGGTTGTTCGCCCGGTACCCCGGCCCCGCGCGCCAGTCCCTGGACAAAGCAGGTCTTGCCCGCGCCGAGTCCCCCGTGCAGGAGGAGCACTTCTCCTCCCGTGCAGGCTTCGCCCACCATGCAACCGAGTTGCTGGGTCGCTTCCGGAGAATCGAGCGTGCGACGCATCGGCCGGCTCCCGCAGGAACGATCCCCTCGGTCCCGGGAATCAGAAGGCATGCTCGTATCCGCGCGGGGAGAGGGTGCGGCGCTCGCCCGCAGCATCCTCCACGGACAGGCCCTCGCCCGCGAGAACTTCGCCCACCAGGGTCAGCGGCGTGTCGAACCCCTCCGGCGGCCAGTGGGGGCGCACGGACGCCCAATCTTCGGGCGCCATGGCAAGCAGCAGTTCGAAGTCCTCCCCGTCTTCGAGCGCGTGCACAAGCGGGGTGCGGCCCGAGACGCGAGCAAGCTCCAAGGCCTCTGCGTGGATCGGAATCTGCTCGGCCTTGAGCACCGCCCCGGTGTGGCTCTCGCGCATCATCCGACTGAGGTCGAGCGCGAGCCCGTCGGAGATGTCCATGCACGCGTGGACCCGGGCCAGGCCGAGGAGCGCGGCCACCTCCGACAGTCGCGGCACAGGCTCCAAGTGCCGGCCCACGGACGATCCGCCGAGCGCGCCGGTCACGAGCAGCACGTCGCCCGGCTGGGCGCCGTCGCGGCGGACCGGCCCACCGGGCAGGGGCACGCCCAGCACGGTCACGCACACGGCTGCGGGCCCGTCTGTCGCAGTGATGTCGCCGCCTACGAGCTCCACGCCGTATTGCTCGGCGCAACCGATGAGTCCTTCAGCCAGGTCTTCGGCCCACGATTCGCCGGCCCCGCGACGCAGCGCCACGCCGGCCAGGGCCCAGCGGGGACGGCACCCCGAGGCCGCGAGATCCGAGAGCGCTGCCGCCATGGCCTTCCAGCCCATCCGGTGCGGGGGCACATCCGCTGCCACGTGCGTGCCTTCGAGCAAGAGGTCCGTACTGACAGCGAGGGGGGCGGCTGGGGCGACGTCGAGGATCGCGCAGTCATCCGGGCCGGCGCCGATCCGGACGCGCGCGTCGCGGGTGTGCAGGCGGGTGCGGAGCCAGCTGAGCAGTTGCTCTTCGGTCATGGGGGCCCGGTTTCATTTGTCCGAAACGATCAGGTTGGTGATCTTGTCCAGTCCGCTCTCGCGGCAGATCCTTCCCACCTGCTTGGGGACGGATACGCTGAGCTTGCGGCCCTCGGTGTGAAGGGCATGACCGCGCTCCACGAGCGTGCCGATGTATACGCTCGACATGCGGGTAATCATGGACATGTCGATGATCAGACGCTTGGCGCGGGACGCCATGAGTTCCTGCACCGCCCCTTCGAACCGTCCGCGCTCGTCGAAATCGAGTTCGCCCTGCACGCGCAGGATCGCTGTATCGCGCTCCTGGATCTGGGTGACCGAGCAGTCGATGCCCATGGTTCATGCCTCGACGGAGATGACGGAGACGACCTTTCCCAGGCCGGCCTCGTTGGCCACCGTGGCCATACGCGGCATCAGGATGACCGACAGGGTCTTCTCCGCTTCGGCGGCCCTGGTGCCGAAGTCGATCAACGTGCCGATGTACACGCTCGACATGCGACGGATCTTGGAGAGATCGAGGACGATTTTGCGTCGCTTGCCGGCCAAGACATCCGCGACCGCCTGCCGGAACGCCGGCCGGGCGTCCCAGTCGAGCTCGCCTTCGACCTTGAGCAGGGCGATGTCGCGGTCCTCGATATCTTCCGTGGTGCAGCTGATGGCCATGCGTCTTTCATTCTCCGATCGGGATGATCGATGCAGCGCTGTCGAGCCCCACCTCGCGGCAGACCTCCACCAGGCGCGCGGAGAGCATGACCGAGAAGGTGCGTTGCTCCTGGCGTACGCTGTGGCCGAAATCGATCAGGGAGCCAATGTAGAGACTGCTCATGCGCCGGATGCGGCCGATGTCCACAACGAGCTTCGGCCGGCCTGTCTGCCGCAGTCGGTCCAGATCCTTCTGAAACTGAGCCCGCACGGGAAAGTCCAGCTCGCCCTCCACATGGAGGATCGCGATATCGCGGTCCTCGATCTCCTCCACTCTGCAGGCGAGGGTCATGCCCGGCTCCTTCGCGAGACGGGCGGAGGCGCCTTCCCGCACAGGTCCGCCACTGCACGCCCCACCCGGTCGAGCACCGCGCCAATGAGACGGCTGCGCTCCGCGCGCGGGGCTCCGTGATAGCGCCTACATGCCTCGGGGAACCGCAGCGGAGGCCCGTATTCCAGTTCGATCCGCCGCCCCAGCCTGGGGCGGCGCCGGCCCAGCGGCAGCACCGCGGCCGATCCGCGGATGCCCGCGGGCACCACCGGCGCGCCGCTCTCGAGTGCGAGTAGCGCCACTCCGGGGCGCAGGCGCCGCAGGCGCCGGTTCGAACCGATGTGGCCTTCGGGCAGGATGCCCACGCCTTCTCCCATGGCCAGAAACCCCAAAGCCTGGCGCAGCATGGCTTCGCTGCCTTCCCGGCTCGCCTTCTGCAGGGGAATG
>CAZBZG010000364.1:0-4085 GCA_964496245.1 uncultured Planctomycetaceae bacterium
ATCCACCGGCTCTTCGGTTTGCGGTTCTTGGTCGAGCATTTCGTCGTCTGCCATGCGTCACCCTCCTGCGTTTCACGCCTGTTCGGCCAGGACCTCCGAGCGCCAGTCCCGGGCCTGCCATTCCATAGAAACGCTGCGAATGGCCGGCGGTTCAGAGAAAGCCGGGCATTTTTTTCTTGTCCTTCGGGTGTTGCGACAGGCCGCGCGCATGCAGAACATGTTCTGTGACAGTGGGTTATCGCGCCGGCGGGCTGAGCGCCTCGCGGCCCCCAGGTTGGCCGCAGCCAGGTAGACCGCGAGGACGTCCAGCCAGCTGATTGTGACGGCTTCGCTCACGCGCCTCACCCGAACAACGTCTGCGGATGGCGCATGGTGCGCTTGGTCACGTCCTCGGTGACCTGGCCGGCGAGGTAGAGCTTCTTGACGGCTGCGTCCAGGGAGACCATGCCGACCTTGGACTTGGTCTCGATGATGCCGGGGATCATCATGCCTTTGCTCTCGCGGATGAGGTTGGCCACGGCCGGGGTGTTGCGCAGCACCTCGCAGGCCACGATCCGGCCCGACCCGTCGGCCCGCGGGAGCAAGCGCTGGGCCACGACCCCGAGCAGGCAGGCGGCCAGCTGCATGCGGGTCTGGTTCTGCTGGTGGGGCGGGAAGACGTCGATGACCCGGTCGATGGACTGGGCCGCGTCGTTCGTGTGGAGCGTCGAGATCACCAGGTGCCCGGTCTCGGCCGCGGTCAGGGCGGCCGCGATCGTCTCCAGGTCCCGCATCTCGCCGACCAGGATCACGTGCGGCGCCTGGCGGAGCACGTGCCGCAGCGCGGCGGCGAACGAGAGCGTGTCGCTTCCCACCTCGCGCTGTTCGACCACGGACTTCTTGTTCGCGTGGAGGAATTCGATGGGATCCTCGACCGTGATGATGTGGCGGCTGCGCTCTTCGTTGATGTGGTTGATCATGGCCGCCTGCGTCGTGCTCTTGCCGTGTCCCGTCGGCCCGGTGATCAGGATCAGCCCCTGCTGGGCCTCGGTGAACTCCCAGATGACCGGGGGGAGGCCCAGGCTGTCGAGCTTGGGGATCTCGGTGGGCACGAGCCGCAGGGCCGCGCCCACGGTGCCCAGCTGCCAGAAGGCGTTGCCGCGGAAGCGGTACGCGTCTTCGTACGTGATCGAGAAGTCCAGCTCGCGGTCCCGCTCGAACTTGGCGATCTGGAACTTCTCGAGCATGGCGTAGATGAGCGCACGCGTGTCTTCGCCCGCCAGGGCCTGGTCGCCCATGCGGTGGAGACTGCCGTTCACCATCAGAAGCGGCGGCATGCCGGCGGTGATGATGATGTCCGAGGCCTTTTCGCGCGCGGCACGGGCCAGTACGCTCTCGATCGTCATGGACATGGGGGCTCCTCTCCCGGGCATCGGGAGCGCTTGTATCATAGCGTGCGGCCTTCGCGCCGGCAAGGGGTCACGAAGCCGGTCGCACGGTCCGGTGTTGCCAGCGCATGAGCGGCACCTTCCAGACAGCCTCCCACGCCACGGCCGGGCTCATCTTGCTCGTGCCTGCTTCGCGCTCGGCGAAGACGATGGGCACTTCCGCGATGCGTGCACCCAGGCGATGGGCCACGTACGTGGTCTCGATCTGGAAGGCATAGCCGCTGGCTGCGATGGGACGGGCGAGTACCTGCTCCAGGAGGGTGCGCCGCCAGGCCTTGTACCCGCCGGTCGGGTCTCGGACGGGCAAGGCCAGCCAGCATCGGGCGTAGAGGGATCCGAAGCGGCTGATGAGGCGCCGGCCGAGGCCCCAGTTCTGTGTGGCGCCGCCGCGCACGTACCGCGAGCCGAGCGCCACGTCAGCCCCCTCCAGAGCGGCCAGGAGGGCGGGCAGGCGTTCGGGCGGATGCGAGAAGTCGACGTCCATCTGCACCACCCGCTCGACCGATGGGGATGCCAGCGTTCGCCGGAAGCCGTCCGCGTACGCGCGCCCCAGGCCCTCCTTGCCCGGCCGGTGGAGTACGCGCATCCCGGGCCGCTCGGCTGCGAGGTCCTCGGCGACCGCGCCCGTGCCGTCGGGCGAGTGGTCGTCGATCACGAGCACCCCGGCGTCCGGCGCAATGCGGTCAAGCGCTTCGACCAGACGCGGCAGGTTGTCGGCCTCGTTGAAGGTCGGCAGACAGATGACGGACCTCGGTTCCGCGTGCGCCATGACCGGCTGTCTCCGGCGGGTGGGATCCTCGCCTCCAAACCCTACGCGAAATCCCCGTCGTGGGCAATGGATTTCAGCTGGTCGGCACACGCCGCCGCGCCCGTATGCGCCTGGCCGGTCAGCCGATCCTTGATTTGCCCGTCCGCGCAGGCTATGCTGGGGGCGATGACGTTCGGTCAAACGAGAAAGCGTCGCCCATGCCCAAGTGCAGCCTGTGCCAGAAGTCGGTGCCCGACCAGAAGGATCTCACCCTGGTCCGCGATCCCCACGACAAGTGGGTCGTGGCGTGCGCCGAATGCCTGCGCCTTCTGGAGAAGGGGCAGAAGGGCGCCGACGAGAAGAACGGGGCGGGGACGAACGGAGCCGGCGTAGCGCGGGATGAGCCGACCGAGGCCCTGGTGGAGAAGATCCGGGAGACGCTCGAGGAGCTTCAGGCAGAGAAGAAGGCTGTGCCCCGGACGCACGAACGCGCGTATCAGCGCCGCAGCGTGGACCTCCGGGTGCGCTTCCGGCTCCAACGCGATGATGCGCGATGTGTCGGACGCGTGCGAGACATCTCGCAGGGCGGCATGCGTTTCACCACCAAGCGCGAACTGCCCATGGGGCAGATCATCCTGATCGAGGTGGACAGCCGCGAGGAGGACGTGGCCACGGCCATGTTGCAGACCACGGCCGAAGTCAGGCGGGTGCGGGATCTCCGGGATGGCACCTATGAAGTCGGCGTACGGTTCGTGCGCCGCATCCGGGCGAACCATGAAAACCGCCGCCAGTACAAACGCTACGAAGCCAACATGGCGGTCTACTACACGCGGGCCGGCAGCGAGATCACGTTCAAGGGAACGGTCTGCGACATCAGCCAGGGAGGCGTGCGGATCCTGCTCGACGAGCGCGTGGACAAGGGCGAAGAGATGTCCGTGATCCTGCGCGGCGAGGGGGAGAGCGCGCTCAAGGCCGATCTGGCCGGCCTGGTGCGCGTGGTGCGCGTCAAGCCCCAGGAGCGGGGCGCCTATGAACTCGGGTGCCAGTTCCTGAACGTGGGCGTCAAGGCGCTGCGCGAGCAGGCGCCTCCGGCCGACAAGGCGGCGGACAGGAAGAACAGCGCATGACGGAAGAGGGTTCCACACGCGAACGGGACGACCGGTGCGCGTCTTGTGACCGGAGCATCTCCCCGGCGTACCGCTTCTGTCCTTTCTGCGGCACTGCTTTGCGCGATAGCCAAGGCCGCCGGCTGAGCGCGTACGAAGTGGCGTTCGGCGCCCAGATCGAACGCGACCGGCAGGCCGAGCGCTCGGCCATCTATCTCTGGGGGCCGGCGGCGGGACGGGTCTATCTGTTCGGGGCCCTGCTGCTGACCGTACCCGACGCGGTGCTCTTCGTCATCTTCAAGCGGTATCTGCAGCATACGGTCGGGGAAGCGCTGACGTTTCTCTTGATCGACGTGGCCGTGGGCCTGCTCGCGATCTTCCTGATCCGCCTCTGCGCCGAACGCGGTCCGGCCGGCGAGCTGATCCTCGCGGGCCTGCGCCTGGGACAGGTGTCGCTCGTCTGGCCGCTCGACCTCATGCCGTTCGGCTCGCCGCACGACATTCTCAACCTGCTGCTCTTCGCCGGGCTGCCCCTGGCCCTCCTGGCGGTCGCGGCCTTGGTGTTCCACCTCCACCTGACCGCCATCCTCGATGCGCTCAGCCGGGTCGATGCAGGGGAAGAGGAAGAAGAGGTCGCGCGCGAAGAGAGCCCGCCCAGCACATAGGACCGTCACGCGTACGGGCCGAAGAGTTCACGGAAGAGGACGCAGCGCCTGGCGGAGGGTCTCAGGAACCGCTCAGGTAGGCGATGATCAGCACGATCACGATGGCGCCCAGGATCAGGAGCACCATGTCGGTGTCGAT
>CAZBZG010000365.1:0-4082 GCA_964496245.1 uncultured Planctomycetaceae bacterium
GTCTCCGGCGCCAGGCTTTCCTGGAAATCGTCGCGCGCGTCGCGGCCGTACATGCAGCGGCAGCCGGCCAGGGCAGCGATCTGGGCCGACCCGGTGGCGTCGACCACGACCTTGGCCGGGATGCGGCGTTCAGCGGCAGAGCCGTCCACAATCGTCACGCCCGTGACCGCGGGCAGGCCGTCCCGTTCTTCGACCACGGGCCGGCAGTCCTTCACGCCGCACTGCAGGTCCAGGTCGGGTTCGGCTTCGAGGATGGCGCTCACCACCCGGAGGTAATCCGCGGGCAGATACCAGGGGCTCCAGGGTTTTTCGATCGGCCCCCGGACCAGTCCGTACGTCTCGCGCAGCGTGCGCACGATCTCCCCGAACACGCCGCCCCGGCTCCCGCCGTCCGCGTCGTCGATCATGCCCACGTACATGTCTACGCACGCCCCGCCCGGCACAGCATCCTCCTCCAGGAGAAGGGTGCGCGCGCCAGCCCGGGCTGCGCCGACCGCTGCGGGGATCCCCGAGGCGCCCGCGCCTACCACGATCACGTCGTAGTCGTTCTTCACGGTTGTGCCTTTCCTCTCAACGCGGGCCGCTTGTGCGATCCATCCGCAGTTTGAGTGTCTTGATCTCAAACGGGCTGAAGGCCAGGTCGAGCCCGTTCTCGCCGGCGGCAAGCTCTTCTGCGTCTTCTTCCATCAGGTTGGTTGCCCAGACCGCTTCGACCGGTGCCGTGAAGGTAACTCGGCAGCGGCCTTCGCTGCCGCGGTTCTCGTACAGCCGCACAAGCAGCGCCGGTTCGTCCTCGGCCTTCTTGACGGTCTCGATCACGATCCGGTCGTCGCCGGCCCGCAGGGGCGCCTGCCAGGCCCCGTCACAACCGTCGAACACGAGCAGCGGCTGGTTCAGCTGCGCGGCCTCGTGGACGACCGTTGCGTTCGTGAGATCGCCCGGGTGGGGCAGGAAGGCGTAGGCGAACGCATGCGCACCCAGGTCGGCCTCGGGGTCCGGGTAGCACGGGCCGCGCAGAAGGTTCAGCTCCATCCGGTTCTCCTGGACCCGCGCGCCGTACTTGCCGTCATTGAGCAGCGCCGCGCCGAAGCCGCTCTCCGACAGGTCGATGTAGCGATGGCAGCAGACTTCGTGGCTGGCCTGCTCCCAGCTCGTGTTGCAGTGGGTGGGCCGGCGCACGAAGCCGAACTGCGCGTCATAGGCGGCGGTCTCGGCCCGGACATTCACCGCGAATCGGACCCGCAGCATGCGCCGCCGCTCCTGCCAGTCTACGCGCGTGACGAAGTCCAGGCGGCGCGTGCCGGCGGTCAGGTACACTTCTTGCACGATGGCCGAATCGCCGACCGCGAATGTCAATGTGCGGCCCTCGCGCACCGGACCGCTGCAGAGGTGCTCGATGCTGCGGCAGGACGCCTGTTCGATCAGCTGATCCTGGTAATGCAGATCCATGTCCCAGGCATCCATGCGCCAGCCATTGGTGTCGTTGAAGAGGAGGAGGGCGTTGCCCGTCCCGCCCGGCGCGATCATCTCCCGCTGCAGTTCCTTGTCGAACGCCGACGTGAGCAGGCCCTCGTCTGAGAACGCGTAGCGCACGAGATCGTTCTCCATGACCCGGGGGTCGGCGCCAGCCGGTCGGTCCGCCTCGCCAATGCGGCGTCCTTTGCGCAAGACCTTGGCGCGCAAGGCCGGCACCGGCGCCAGTACGGTCTGGCTGCGGACTTCGGTCTGCACGGGCAGGACGGTTCCGTCTGCATCCAGCACCTCATGGCCGGTCCATTCGGACGGCAGTTTGATCGGGCGGTCGTACACCGTGGACAGGGTATTGACTGCGACCAGGCGGTCCTTCGCCTCCCTGAAGGCGGAACGGGTCGTTTCTTCCAACCGATCGCAGCGCTGGTCGAGCGCACCGTACGTCTCGCGGGTCTCGGCATACACCCGGTGGATGCTCGACCCGGGCAGGATGTCGTGGAACTGCAGGAGCAGCACGCCCTGCCAGATGTCGTTCAATTCCTGCTGCGGGTAGTCCTCGAGAGGCAACCCGCTGAAGAGGATCTCGAGGCCCCGCAGGCGGTGCTCGAGGCGGCGGTTCATGCGTTTCGCGTGGGCCTGCGAGGTCAAGGTTCCCTGATGGCGCTCCAGATAGAGTTCGCCCCGCCAGACCGAGAGGTCGGCGTCCCGGTGCGCCAGGCGGTCGAAGAAGTCCCGGGCCGTGCCAAAGGTCGTGCGCGGGCAGCCCTCCAGGTCCTGCTGCCGGCGGCCCATCTCGATGATGTCCTCCGACGGGCCGCCGCCGCCGTCGCCGAGTCCGAACAGGGTGAGGAATTCCGGAAGCCGATCCTTCTCTACGAAATTCTCCCGGGCGAACATGAGGCGGCCCGGGTTCAGCACGCTGTTGTACGTGTCTTCGGGCGGGAAGTGGACCAGCACCCGGGAGCCGTCCAGGCCCTCCCAGTGGAAGGTGTGATGCGGGAAGCGGTTGTACTGATTCCAAGAGAGCTTCTGGGTCAGCATATAGTCCACGCCGCTCTGCTTGAGGATCTGGGGCAGAGCCGCGGTATAGCCGAAGACGTCGGGCAGCCAGAGGTTGCGCACGTCGATCCCGAACTCGCGCTGGAAGAAGCGCTTGCCGAACAGGACCTGCCGGACCAGCGCCTCGCCGCCGCTCAGGTTGCAGTCCGCCTCCACCCACATGCACCCCTGCACTTCCCAGCGGCCTTCGGCCACCTTCTGCTTGATCTTCTCATACAGGCCGGGGTAGTGCTTGCGGGTGAAGTCGTAATGCTGGGCCTGGGAGGCGCCGAAGACATACGCCGGATAGCGTTCCAGATTGGCCACCTGGCGGGAAAAGGTGCGCGCGCACTTGCGCACCGTTTCCGACAACGGCCACAGCCAGGCCGTGTCCAGGTGGGCGTGGCCCACGGCCGTGGTGGCCAGGTCCGAGGCGCCCGCCCGTTCTGCGAGCAGGGGCTGCAGCACCGCGCGGCACGCTTCGGCGTACCCCCCCGAACGGCGGTAGGCGCTCTCGGCCTGCATGAGCACATGCATGATGCGGGCCCGCCGCACGCTCGCTTCGGGAAGCGCTTCCATCTGATGGAAGAGGGTCCGCAGATCCAGGAGGGTGTGCCAGGTCTCGACACGGAAGACCGCCAGGCACCTGTCTTTGACGCAGGCCGCGTACGCCCCGCGCCGGTCCGGGTCGTCTGCTCCGGCGTCACGGTTCATGTCCAGGCCGTTGATCTTGGCGGCCGTCACTTCGAACCAGAGCGAGACCTGTTCCCCGCCCTGGCAGGGATGGTAGAGGACCAGGCGGTCGCGCACCCATTCCGGGAAGTAGACCGAGGTCGACGTGAGACTTTCGACGGGCGTACCTGCATCGTCGAACAGGCAGGCTTCGCCGCCGAAGTTGATCCGGGCGGCCACGGTCCGGCCCTCCCACGCGGCGGGCACGGTTCCCTGGAGGTGGAACCAGGCGACGTCGAAATTCCGGCCCCATGCGGCGCCCTGTTCGACCGGCCGGTAGCCGTCGGCGTCCTTCTCCGCAAACGGAACGGGCGGATCGAAGACGCGGTACGATGCGCTTAGCTCAAGGGCGTCCCCGTAGCAGGTGCGGTCCAACTCGGCCATCAGGTTCTTGAGGCGCAGGGCGTTGATCGTGTATGGTCCCGGGGGCATGCGAACGTCCTTTTTCTTGCGGTTGCTCGATTCGATTCTGGTGGTTTGCCGTCTCTCGCACTCGTCGTTGCCTGTTGTCCAGGCGGGAAGCTTTGGCGGCAGGGATGGGATCCGCGCGGCGCAAAAGACCAGCAGGCCTCCCCTGCCCTTCCTGCGGGCGGGCGCGAGGGCTGTCTGCGATCAGTGTACGTTCCACACGCCCCAGCTGTAGACACTGTAGGGGTCCTTGGTGAGGTTGACCGTGTGCCCCCAGCCGATGTATCCGTAATTCTTTCCCCTCTCCCATTCGCCCGTGTTCTCGCCCATGGCTTGCGCATCTCCATACAGGGCGATGTGGCTGTCCCCGAACAGAATGGGACAACGATCGTTGTGCTGGGGGTTCAAATACAGGATATACCAGTCTTGCGCGA
>CAZBZG010000366.1:0-4078 GCA_964496245.1 uncultured Planctomycetaceae bacterium
CCGCAAAACGTCGAGAAGCTGAACGGGTGGCCGAGACGCTGGACGACATCTTCATCGATGCTGACTCCCGCATGACCACCTTGCGCAAGATCGAACGGGAAGACGAGGGGCTGTACCTGGATTTCCTGACGAACGTCGATGGCGTAAAATCCTTCGAGTCGCTGCGGAGTCGTGCGACCGAGGTCTCGTTCGATGGATCTCCGTTGTTGATCGCCGCCCTCGAGGACATCATCGCGAGCAAACGCGCCACGCACCGCAGCAAGGACCTGGCTGCCCTCGAACTGCTGGAGAAGACGCGCGATGAGAAGCGACGGGAGAACGGACAGGACTGAAGGCAAGCCCCCGGCGGCTGCGCTCGCGAGAGCCTGCGCGGACGACGAACGCCGTCGGATCCGCGCCTTGCTCCAACGGCCCATGAACCAGCGGACGCACTTCCTTCGCGTACGGCTTCCGAACGGCGGGAGCGCGTTGTAAGGGAAGCCGGGCCTGTGGTCGGCCGCCAGGCCAGGCGGCGGGCGCCATTCACTTCCAGGCACTGAGATCGCGTCCGAGGAGCCGTTCGAGCTCTGCGTTGTACGGCTCGAAGTATGCGGTCAACGCCTGCCGCGTCTCTGGGCGCATGGGCGGCGGGCTCCACGGCGTTTCGTTGCATTTCACGACGGCGTTGTTGATGCGCCGTACCCAGGCGCCGGGGAGGATGCGCTTGAGCATGCGCTTGGGACCCGCCAACACCGTGCGGCGTGAGGTGAGGTGGGCCAGCCAGGCGCTCCGGGCACGGGCGGACGTGTTCTCACGGTCGCTCGTATCCACGCGCACGTTCGCGTCGATCCCCGGCACCCACGCGAACAAACTCTTGCACACGGCCTCGGGATCGGCCTGCAGATCCTCCAGCAGGATCGTCCGAATCCGGCTCGTCCCGAAACGGTCCATGACCCGCTCGAGCTGCTCGGCGTAGTGTCCCGCCGCTTTGTAGCTGAGATTGAGCGTCCACCGCGGGTCGGTGCCCAGGCGAGTGGGCAAAGCGTTCAGCGCGTCTTCAAAGCGCGTGTGCGTCTCCCAGCCGCGGCGGCGCGCGAACCAGTAGGCGGAGTACGCGCGATCCACCGGGTTGCGGAAGCAGAAGACGAGCCGCACCTCGGAATTGTGTTCCTGCAGGCGATGGCACGCGGCCGGGTCCCACAGAATCGCGACCGATTTGGCCAGCACGTGCGATTCTCCGGCGAAATGAGGAAACGCGGTCTGGAACGCACGGTCGTATCCCTCCCGATCGCGGACCGGATCCGCGAAGTACGTCAGTTCCGAACCGCGCCCATGCGCACAGATCGCAGGATGCTGCGCGAGATAGCCCAGAAGCGAGGTGGTCCCGCACTTCTGCGCGCCTCCGATCATCAGGGTGATGGGCGGCGAAGAAGCCGCTGGTTCGTCCATGGCGCCTCCGGACGCGATGCCTGCCGTTCCGCGTCGTGCTGCGAGCGGGGCGACCGTCCGCGGTCTGCGGACTCCATCACGTCGCCCACCCCCTTCATCCCCCTTCTCCCAGCCCGCCTTCGGCCAGTCGCTCACAGTAGTCGATCAGGGGAAGAGCCCGGGCCTTGCGGGTGAGCTTGCGGTCGTCTTCACTGAGCGAAAGGAGGTAGCCGGCCGCGAGATCGAGTTGCGGAAACGCCTGGCCAAGCTTGGCGATGTTGTCCGCCATGGCCGGTCGCGGCGTCTTGGAGAGCTTGAACTCGATGGGAAACAGGTCGTGGCCCTCCTCCTCGAGCAGGAGATCGACCTCCAGTCCCTTGCTCGTTCGCAGGTAGTACAACGAGGAAGAACGTCCGGTGTGTGCGAGGATCTTCCGGGTCTCTTGCACGCCGAAGTTCTCGAAGAGAGGGCCCGCCAAAGGGCCGTTCAATAGCAGCTCGGGCGTGTGTATGCCCAGCAAGTAGCAGACCAGTCCGCAGTCCGAGAAGTACACCTTCGGCGCCTTGACGACGCGCTTCCCGAAGTTGCGGTAGTAGGGAGGGAGCAAGTGGACCACACCGCCCGCTTCGAGTACGGATACCCATCGCTTGGCTGTGGAGACGGCAATGCCGATGTCCCGGGCGAGTTCCGAGAGATTCAGTTGCTGGGCACAGCGCCCGGCGAGCAGCTGGACGAATCGTTGGAAATCCCGCAGGTCCCCGACGTCGTACAGGGTGCGCACGTCCCTGTCGAGGTAGGTCTGTACATAGCTTCCAAACCACACGGAGGCGTCCAGGTCCGGATGCGTGCAGAGTTCCGGAAAGGAGCCGCGAAGGCAAGCATCGATGAACCACTGCTGATTCGAAGCGCATTGCGCGGCCAGGGCAGGGACCTCGCGCCTTTCGCACAGGTCGAAGGGCCAGAGGGCCAACAGGCCGATGCGGCCCGCCAACGTCTCGGATAGTCCCTTCATCAGGGAGAACTGCTGGGAGCCGGTGAGGATGAAACGGCCGCGCTTGTCGCGATCCTCATCGATTCTCATTTTGAGGTAAGCAAGGAGGGATGGCTCGTACTGGATCTCGTCTACGATCCCGCGATCTCCCAGGTTGTCCAGGAAGAGATGCGGATCGTCCGCCGCTTGCGACCGGGCCAGCGGGTCATCCAGGGTGATGTAGGTGTAGTCGGCGCACTGCTCGCGCAGCAGTGTCGATTTTCCCGACTGGCGGGGGCCGGTCAGGGCGACGGCTGGAAACTGTTTGAGGTAGAGCGCCAGCTGGGCCTCGATCTGGCGGTGCACGTAGTCCATCGGATGTCCCTGCGCATTCTCCTGGTCCGGCAAATGGCTGCCACGCTTGCGGTGCAGATTTACGATACCATCGAAAATATACACCATTCCGCCCGGCAACGCAATTCCAAAATCCGCCGCACAAGGCCGCCGGGAGTTGGTCGCCCGTAACCTCTTGCCCTTTGCCAACGTGTAGCCCGGTGCTGGACCAAGCCCGACCCCGAACGTTGCGATCGGAGGCGCAAGCCCCGTCTCACCGCACCAGCCCCACCGCATCCGCGGGTACCCAGCAGCGGCGTTGGTTGGCGAGCTCGATCTCGAGCCAGTTGCCGCGGTTCTGGACGAGCACGAACTCGGTGCCTGCGTGGAGGGGGTCGGCGAAGCTGGGCTGATACGTGAGGCCGTCCCCTTTGCGGGCCACGACCTCGCGGGCCAGGATGACGCCCGGCCGGACCTGTCCGGCGCGCCATGTCTCCCAGGCGAGCGAGCCGAAGAAGAGCACCGCGCCCGCGGCTGCGAACGCGAGCAGCCAGCGGGGCGCGAGCGAGGATCGGGCGAGCCGCAGGGCGGCGCTGATCCAGAACACGAGGAAGCAGGCGGCGAAAACGATCGACCGCGTGCGCGCGCTGAAATCGTAGTGCCAGAAGAGGAGCGTCTCGAGTACCTGGTCCGTTTGGGGCGGTTCGATCGCGTCCTTGCGCCGCTGACGGGCGTAGGCCAGGTTCTGCTGGAGTTTCTCGTCGGTCGGGATGTACTGCTCGGCGCGGCAATAGTTGAGGATGGCCCGGCCGATGTCGCCCGTGCGAAAGTAGGCGTTGCCGATGTTGTAGAAGAGCCTGCCGTTCTGGATGCCGCCCTCGCGCACGATGCGCTCGAAGCGCATGGCCGCCCGGCCGAACAGGTCCCGCGCCTGCTCGGGGTCGGTCTCCGAGACGTCCATGCCCCGGCGGAAGCTCTGCTTGGCCTGGCTGTAGAGGTCCTGGATCTCGGTGTCGGTCAGGGACTCGGTGGCGGGGGCCGGGATGGCGAGCAGAGCGACGAGTGCGAAGACCAGCGCCGGCATCCGGGGGCGGACGATCATCGAGAGCAATGCGCCTGACGGCCCAGGCAGAGGGACGCGATTCTGCGCGTCCGTGAGGTTGCTGGTTCTTCGCGGTCCGGCCGGAGCCGGACCCTCTGACTGGGGTGCGCACTCGGGTCGGAGGGACGCGCTCCTGCGCGTCCGCAAGGTCGCCGGTTCCGCGCGGTCCGGCCGGAGCCGGCCCCTTTGAATCGCCTGCGCACTCGGGTCGGAGGGACGCGCTTGTGCGCGTCCGCAACCTCGCAGGTTCCTCTCGGTCCGGCCGG
>CAZBZG010000367.1:0-4064 GCA_964496245.1 uncultured Planctomycetaceae bacterium
GTTCACGGGCGCGACGCGGGACAAAAAGGGCCGGTTCGAACTCGCCGACGGCGGCACCATCTTCCTCGACGAGATCGGGGACATCTCGCCCGCCATGCAGGTCAAGCTTCTGCGCGTGCTCCAGGAGGGCGCGTTCGAGCGCGTGGGCAGTACCCAGACCCTGCACGCGGACGTGCGCGTGATCAGCGCCACCCACAGGGACCTGTCCGAAGAGATCGCTGCGGGCCGCTTCCGCGAGGACCTCTACTACCGCCTCTGCGTGGTGCCCATCACGCTGCCGCCCCTGCGCGAACGCTGCGGGGACATCCCGCTTTTGGTGGAGCACATCCTCGGGCGCATCGCCGAGGAGGCGGGGCGGGACGCGGTGCGTCTCGATCCGGGTGCGCTGGATGCCCTGTTCAGCTACGAATGGCCGGGCAACGTGCGGGAGCTGCAGAACGCGCTCCAGTTCGCCCTGGTCAAGACGCGGGGCGACGTGGTGCGGCGGGAGCACTTGCCCCCGCACATCGCGCGGGCGAGCGGGGGCGGGGAGGCGAGCGAGCTGCGTCCGTCCGCAGAGCCGGCTGCGGAAACGTCCCGCTCGGGCAAGCAAGGACGCCGCAAGAAGCTCGACGTGACGGGCGTGGAAGCCGCGCTCGCGCAGGCGGACGGCAACAAGGCCAAGGCCGCGCGGTTGCTCGGGGTGGGGCGGGCCACGCTCTACCGGTTCCTGGAGGAGCATCCGCAGCTCGGCGGCGAAAGCTGACCCGGTCTCTCCTCACGGCACGGTCTCGACGGGCTCCACGACCCACCACGAAGACCACGAAGATTACGAAGGGCGTTCTGGGTCTCCACCTTTCCGTGGATCCTGCTGTGCCGTCCTGTGTGCCCTTGGCGATCTTCGTGGTGCAATCCCGACGGATCTCCTGGCGCTCCACGCAACGGAACGTTCGGCGCCGTGGCATTACCCGCTTCGGTCGGTCAGCGCTTCGGGCAGGGTCTCGACGAACGCGCGGATCTCGTCGCGTACGCGGCGGTAGTGGGCGAGCGCCTGCTCCGAGTTCTGCGCCTGGGCGGCGAGCGCGGGCGGATCGTCGAACCCGGCGTGCACGACCTTGGCCTTGCCGGGGAAGACCGGGCAGTGCTCGTGGGCGTGGCCGCAGACCGTGACCACGTAGTCGAAATCCGTGTTCCCCAGCGCGGCGAGGTCCTTGGATGCGTGGTGCGAGATGTCCACGCCCGCCTCGGCCATGATCCGCACCGCCCGCGGGTCGAGTCCGTGCGGGTCGATCCCGGCGGAATGGACTTCGATCTGGTCGCCCTTGAGGTGCCGCGCCCAGCCTTCCGCCATCTGGCTGCGGCACGAGTTTCCCGTGCAGAGGAAGAGGACCTTGAGACTGTCAGGCATGGGCGTCTCTCCTTTTCGTCTTCTGATTCCGAGCTCCACGGACCATTGTATCTTCGCGCGTTAGGGAACGGTTAGCTTTCAGCAGGAGAGGGGCCCTCCGCCGACAGGGAGGGCCCCTCGGGGGCAGGGGTAGATCGTTTTCTCAATCGGTTGCTCCTCCCATGGGCAGTTTGGCCTCCTTCCACTCGTGGAGGCCGCCCTTGTAGTCGTAAACGTCCTCGAATCCGAGTTTTTGGAGCTTCTCAGCGGCCTTGCTCGAGGCCTGGCAGACGTAGTTGGCGCAGTAGGTCACGATTTTCGCGTCCTTGGCGAGCTCGCCCGCGCGCTGTTCGAGTTCGCCGAGGGGGATGTTGATTGCGCCCTGGATGTGCGCCTTGTCGAAGCTCTTTGCGGACAGGACATCCAGGATCACCAGGTCGTCGTGCTGCTGTACCCACTTCTGCAGGGTTTCTTTGGAGATGAAGCTCACCTCCTCGCCGCGCTTGGCCGGAAGGTCGGCCTCCAGCCAGTCGGCGATGCCGCCGGCGTAGTCGTGTACGTCCGTGTAGCCGCGGGCCATGAGCCATTTGGCGGCCTTGGTGGACGCGTGGCACTTGAAGTTGGCGCAGTAGGTGACGATCTTCGCGTCCTTGGGGAGCTTGTGCGAGAGGCTCGCGAGCTGGCCGAGGGGGATGTTGATCGCACCTTTGATGTGTGCGCGGTGGTAGGACTGCGGGGAGAGCACGTCCACGATCACCAGGTTCTTCTCGGCCTCGCGCCAACGCTGAAGGGTATCGCGATCCACGATGCTGATCGCCGGCTTCGCAATGGCGCCGCCGCCTTCGGCTTTCGCCTCCGTTGCAGCGGCGAGCGGCTTGGTCAGATCGGCGATCAGGCCCTTGGTGTCCTTGGGGAGATGATGTTGCCGGTAGCGCACGACGCCATTCGCATCGATGCCGACGATCGTGGGGATGCCGCGCACCTCGTAACCTTGCGCCACCGATCCGTCCGCGTCGAGCAGGATCCGGTAGTTGACATCGCGATCCTTCACGAACTTCTTGACCACGCGCAAGGGCTGCTCAAGGTTGACCCCATAGACGAGCACATTGTCGTCCCGGCTCTCCTCGACGAACTGTTTCACGCGCGGAACCTCGGCCATGCACGCAGAGCACCAGGTCGCGAAGAAGACGAGCACGGTGCCGCGTTTGCCTTCGAGCTTGCTGAGGGTGAGCTCCTTTCCGTCGTGTGTCTTGAGCGTGAAGTCCGGCGCTTGCTTGCCGACCGAAAACCCGTAACCGGCCTCGGTCCCTACCAGCACTATGAGCCACGAGAGGGCCAGCAGTCTGGCCGTTTTGTGTATGCGGTTCATGATCGACCTCCTCAGGTTGTGCGACGCCCGCATCGCGGGGTCGGCTAGTCCAGAAACTGTTCTCCGCCGAACCGGTCCTGATTCGGCGACTCGGCTGCGGATTCCGCTGTCCCAGCCGCTGGTTGGTCTTCGGCCTGCGCCAGCAGCTGTGTCAGGTTCGGGAAGTCGGTCGCCTGCCCCACGTAGACGAGGAGCAGGCTGGCGCCGGCCAGGATCAGGAGGGCGAATCCCTTTCTCAGGGTCACCATCCATTGTCCCGATTTCGGGAGGCGGGACAGGAGGCCCGCAAAGGTGCCGCAGAGCAGGATGAGCGCCCCCTGTCCCAATCCGAAGAGAAACAGCTTGAATCCGCCGTCGAGCACCTGCACGGCGAACGCGAAACCGCTCGCCTGCTCGAGGGTGGCGGCCACGGCCACGAGCACCACCCCGAGAATGGGGCCGGTGCAGGGGCCGACCACGAGTCCGCTCACGCCCCCGACCAGGAAGGCGCCCCCGATGCCCTGCGGACCTCCGGTCTTTGCGCGCAATTTCTGGAGGAACTTGGGAACCGGGAAGGGGAGCACGTCCACCAGCATGAGGGACATGAGGATGAAGAACCAGGCGATCGCAAAGACAGCCCAGCCATTGCCCCAGATCAGTCCCATCTGGAGGCCCAAAGCGGCGAACACGACGCCCACGATGGCGTAGACCACGGCCAGTCCGAGCACGAGGGCCAGGCTCAGGAGGAAGCCCCGGCTGCGCCGGCCAGCGGCAGCGTTGCCGATGTAGCCCACGGTGAGAGGCAGCACGGGGTAGGTGCAGGGGGTGAAGCTCGCGAGCACGCCTCCGAGAAACACGAGTGCATAGACGGCGAACGAGCCGGTCTGCAGAGCCTGGGAGAGCATCTCCTGGATCGAGTCGATCATGTCCGTCCCTCACCGTGGGAATCGCCTCGCAAGGGTCTGTCCTGATGAGAACCAGGCAGGATGAGGAGTGCGACTGTCGAGGTGCTTTGTTGCAAGGTCACGATCATCGGTGCTCCTTCCTGGATGTATCAGTCGCACTCAACAAGATGCCCAGCAAGTGTTGTGCCAGGCTGTTGGCCTGGCCGGGGCTTGTGGCTGTGCAGGCAACCGCCGGAACGAGTCGGGCTTTTCCCGCTGATCGTGTCCTTGTAGGGGATGGCACAGTGTCTCGTTTGCGACTGGATGTGTTCCGTTTGCACCTGTTCTGAGACGGATTCAAAGGGCTGGCGTGCCTCCTCTTCCGGCAACATTAAAAAGGATGCGGTCCGGCCGTGGCCATAGCAGCGCGCCAAAGCCCGGATCGGCCCGGAGATGACGGGGCGCC
>CAZBZG010000368.1:0-4033 GCA_964496245.1 uncultured Planctomycetaceae bacterium
AGGCGTGCAGCCACGCGCAGAACGCCGGGGTCCCGATCGTCGTGGCCATCAACAAGTGCGATCTGCCCAACGCCAATCCCCAGCGGGTGCGGCAGGAGCTGTCGACCCGCCTTGAACTGCTGCCCGAGGAGTGGGGCGGCAAGATCGGCATGGTCGAGGTCTCGGCCGAAACGGGAGACGGCATCGATGGACTCCTCGAGCGCATCCTGCTCGAGGCCGAAATTCTGGAGTTGCAGGCGGTGCCGGCGCGCAGAGCGGTCGGGCACGTGATCGAGGCGAAGATCAGCGAGAGCCGCGGTGTGGTGGTCACCATGCTCGTTTCCGATGGAACCCTTCACCGCGGGGACGTTGTCCTCTGCTCGGCAGGCTACGGCAAGGTGAAGCTCATGTACGACGAGGATGGCCGCAGCATCGAATCGGCCAAGCCCGGACACCCGGCCTGCATCGTGGGGCTCTCGGCCGTGCCCGAGGCGGGGGACAAGATCTACGTCCTGGACGATGTGAGCCGCGCACGCGCCATCGCCGAGCAGCGGAGCCGTGAGGCCCGCTCGGCCGCGCTCTCCCGGCGGGCGCACGTCACCCTGGAGAACCTGAAGTCGCACCTGCAGGAGATCCAGACGCAGGAACTCAACGTGATCCTGAAGGCCGACGTGATGGGATCGCTCGAGGTCATGCAGAATACGCTCCAAGACCTCTCGACCGACGAGGTCCGGATCAACATCATCCACACGGCCGTCGGCGGCATCAACCAGGCCGACGTCATCCTGGCCGACGCGTCGGACGCCATCATTCTCGGTTTCCACGTGATCGCCGACCAGACGGCGCGCCTCCAGGCCTCCAGCCACGGCGTGCAGATCAAGATCTACCACGTCATCTACCGACTGATCGAGGACATGCGCGCCGCCCTCGAAGGCATGCTCCCGCCCGAAGAGAGGGAGGTGGTGCAGGGACATCTGCAGATCCAGCAGGTCTTCCGGGCGAGCCGCATCGGCAATATCGCCGGATGCCGGGTGACCGACGGCGAGGTCACGCGCAACTCCCGCGTCCGCGTCATCCGCGACAACGTGGTAGTCTACGAAGGCCGCATCGAGAGCCTGCGGCGCGTCAAGGACGACGTACGCGAGGTGCGCGAGGGGTACGAGTGTGGCCTCAAGATCGTTGGCTACAACGATATCCGAGAGGGTGACGTCCTCGAAGCGTATCGGGTCGAGGAAGTCGCCCGCACGTTGGACTGATCGCCCATGCGTGTCGGGATTCTCAGGGTCGAGCTTCATCTGCCGGATGCGCGCTCGCTCAAGGCGAAGCGCCGGCCGGTCAAGAGCCTGGTCGAGCGGTTGCAGCATCGCTTCCGCTGCGCCGTGGCCGAGGTCGATCACCAGGATCTGCACCAGCGCGTGGCTCTGGGCGTCGCGATCGTGGCTTCCGACGGCGAGCAGCTGAACCGCCAGCTCCAGGCCGTCCGCCAGTACGTGGAGGCCAACGCGGAGATGGCCGTGCTGGACATCCAGATCGAGACCCACAGCGGGCCGGAGGGCTTCCACACCTTCCGGCTTGCCGAGTACGAAGAGGACTAGCCTGCGCCGCCTGGCGGGCAGAGCACCGTTCCGAGAGCGCCCCCATGCCAACCCGCCGTCAGAAACGCGTCGCCCAGCGAATCGTCGAGGAGGTGAGCGTCGAGATCCGAGCGCTCAAGGATCCGCGCATTGGTTTCGTGACCGTGACCGGGGCCACGGTTTCCCCGGATCTGCATGAGGCCAAGGTGTGGGTTTCGGTTCTGGGCGATGCCGAGACCCAAAAAGCCACGTTCGAGGCGCTCACGCATTCGGCCCGCCATATTCAGACCCGCATCGGTCCCCGGCTTCACATCCGCGTCACGCCGCAGTTGCGCTTCGTGTACGACGACCTCGTTGAGCATGCAGACGGCATCGCCCGGCTCATCAGCGAGGCGCGCGCGTCCGACCCCAATCCCGCGTCCCCGGAGGAGGACGGCGCCGAATCCGGCGAGGACGATGCTGACGAAGGGGACGCCGGCGAAGACGAGTCCGGCGAGGCGGACTGACCACGCTTCGACCGGTCCGAGGAGGAAGGAGCGTGACGCATCGTCGGCTGTGGGTTTCGGTCTTCCTTTTCCTATCCGGCGGCACGGCTCTCGTCTTCCAGGTGACCTGGATGCGGGAGTTCCGGCTGATCTTCGGCTCCACCACCGCGGCCACGGCCACGGTTCTGGCCATCTTCATGGGCGGACTGGGGGCGGGCAGCGCCTGGCTCGGCCGCCGAGCCGACCGGAGTCCGGACGCTCTGCGCCTCTATGGTCTTCTGGTCGCAGGTGTCAGCCTCGCCGCGTTCGTGAGTCCCGGTCTTCTCCAGGTGGCACGCTCGATCTACGTGTCCCTCGGGGGGCAGCTGACCCTGGGCGTGTTCGGCGCCACCCTCGTGCGCCTCGGGCTGAGCGTGCTGGTCTTGGGTGTGCCCACGGTGCTCATGGGCGGCACGCTGCCTGCGGCCACCCGGAGCGTGACCACGGACGATGACGTGAGCCGCCGTTTCGTGGCCATGCTTTACGGGCTGAACACGCTGGGGGCGGTGGCTGGCGCGGCTCTGGCGAACTTCCTGCTGCTCGAAGCCCTGGGCTCGCGCCTGTGTCTGTATCTGGCGAGCGGGGTGAGCCTGGCCGTGGGCGGACTGGCCGTGCTGGTTGCACGGAGGCTCTCCATGGCGGACGCTCGGGCCGCGCCCGAGGCCGCCCTTGCGGAGAGCAAAGGTGCGCCCGCGACGGACGTGCCGGCCGAGGCCGATCGCGCGGCCGTGATTCCGCCGCTCTTCGTCTATGCCACGGCCGCGCTCGTGGGATTCGTCTTCTTCCTCATGGAACTCGTGTGGTTTCGGATGCTGGCGCCGCTGCTTGGCGGATCGACCTACACGTTCGGGCTCATCCTGGTCATCGCCCTCGCCGGCATCGGGCTCGGCGGCTACTTCTATGCGGTCTTCTTCCGCCGGCACCGCGCCACGCTCACAGGCCTGGGTCTGACCCTCGGTCTGGAAGCCCTGGCCATGGGGATCCCCTTCGCCCTGGACGACCGGTTGGCCGTGGCCACTCTCGTGCTGAAGGGACTGGCCGCCTTCGGCTTTCCCGGCACCGTGCTCGGCTGGAGCGTGATCGCCGCGATCGTGGTCTTCCCCGCGGCGTTCGTGAGCGGCGTCCAGTTTCCGCTCCTCATCAACCTGCTCGGCCGGGGACGGCGCGAGGTCGGCAAGCAGGTGGGCGCGGTCGCCGCCTGCAACACGTTTGGCGCGATCGCCGGCTCGATCGCAGGGGGCTTCGGCCTGCTCCCGGCGCTCACGGCCCCCGGGTGCTGGCTGCTGTGCGTGGCCGTGCTCGCCATCCTCTCCCTGTGGGCCCTTCACCTGGCCCGCCATGGCTGTGAGGCGGGGCGCGTGGTCCTGTGCGCCGTGCCCGCGCTGGGGGCTGCGCTCGTGCTTCTGGCCCCCGGCCCCACGGCGGTCTGGCGGCACACGCCCATCGGGGCGGGGCGCGTGGACTTGGAGGACTACACCTTTGCGAGCGTCCGGCGCTGGCAGCACCGGGCGCGGCGCGCCATCACCTGGGAGGCCGAAGGCATCGAGACGAGCGTGGCCATCGCGAGCAGCAACGCCCACGCGTTCATCATCAACGGCAAGGTGGACGGCAATGCCGTGTACGACGCGGGCACCCAGATCATGTTCAGCCTGGTCGGGGCTCTGCTGCACGAGTCGCCCGAACGCGCCATGGTGATCGGGTTGGGCACGGGCGAGAGCGCGGGTTGGCTCGCCGAGGTGCCTGGCATGGAGCGCGTGGATGTGGCTGAACTCGAGCCCGCGCTCGACCGCATGGCCGAGCTTTGTGCGCCCGTGAACTTCGACGTGCTGGCCCACCCCAAGGTCCACATCGTATACAACGATGCGCGGGAGGTGCTCTTGACGACCCCGCGCGTGTACGACCTGATCGTTTCCGAGCCCTCCAACCCCTACCGCGCCGGCATCGCCGCGCTCTACA
>CAZBZG010000369.1:0-4027 GCA_964496245.1 uncultured Planctomycetaceae bacterium
AAGGAAGCGATCCGCATCGGCACGCTCGTGAACGCGGGCGCAGGCACCAGGAAGTACCTGGAGCAGATCCTGCCCCACGGGTTCGAGAGCTTCAGCCTCACCTTCTGGCAGACGCTGGGCAAGACCGACCTCCGCAAGCTCGCCGACGAAGTGAACGAGACGCTCGAGGGCACGGGCGCAATCATCAGCTCGGTGGGCATCTTCGGCAATCCCATGGAGAAGGAGGCCAAGGACAAGGAGACGGTCAAGGGCTGGCGCAAGCTGATCGACAACGCCCACCTCTTTGGCACGGATATCGTGGCCGGCTTCACAGGGCGGCTGCGCGGAAAGCCCATCCACGAGTGCATCGCAGCATTCAAGAAAACCTGGACCCCGCTCGCCAAGCGGGCGGCGGACAAGGGCGTGCGCATCGCGTTCGAGAACTGCGACATGGGCGGCACCTGGCAGGCGGGCGACTGGAACATCGCGCACAACCCCACGGCGTGGGAGATGATGTTCGACGCCGTCCCCCTGGACAACGTGGGCCTCGAGTGGGAGCCCTGCCACCAGATGGTCAGCCTGGTCGATCCCATGCCCCAGCTGCGCGCGTGGGTCGGCAAGATGTTCCACATTCACGGCAAGGACGCGACCGTGCACTGGGATGTGGTGCGCACCTATGGGGTGCACTCCTCCATGCACGCGGACGTGGCCCTGCCCGGCAAGGTGCAACAGGTGCCGCCGTTCGCCTTCCACCGAACGCCCGGATTCGGCGACAGCAACTGGACCGACATCATCACGGAGCTGCGCAAGGGCGGGTTCGAAGGCTCGATCGACATCGAGGGCTGGCACGACCCGGTCTACCGGGGCGACCTCGAGATGACCGGCCAGGTGCACGCGCTCCACTACCTCAAGCGCTGCCGCGGCGGGCACTTCGTGGAAAACCCGGCGTAGCGCTGCAGCGAGCGCTCAGCAAGACAACCACGAAAGGCACGAAGGAACCTGCTGGGATCCGGATCGGATCACAAACCCTCCCTTCGTGTCCTTCGTGTTCTTCGTAGTCAGATCAGCGTCCGCAACGTTGCCGGCCTCATGGCCCTGCCGGCGCCGGTTCCTCCTCGATCACGCGCATGCGCTGCCACTTGCCCCCGCGGTAGCGAAACGCGAAGACCAGGAACGAGAGGAAGACGTACACCACGAGCAGCCCCCAGAAGAGCCAGAGCGCGTCGATGGGGTCGGTGCCGGGCTGGCGCGCGAACCCGTGATAGATGGCGAACGCCGGCAGCGCCAGCGCACCCCACCCCAGGCCGATCCCCGCCCACATGGTGAAGCGCGTGTCGCCCGCGCCCTTGAGCGCGTGGTTGAAGAGCACCCAGAGCCCGTGGAAGAGCACATACAGGGCGATAAAGTGGAGAAGCGTGTACGCGAGATCCATGGCCGCAGCCTGCCCGGCCCCGCCCTCGCGCCCGAAGATGTCGATGAAGAGCCCGGGCGCGCATAGGATCAGCACGAGACCCCCCCCGAAGTAGAGCCCCACGAGCTTGGCGGCGCTGCGCACGGCCCGCCGGGCCCGCGGGATGCGGCGCGCGCCCACGGCCTGTCCCACCAGAACCATGACGGCCATGCCCAGGCCGATCATGGGGATGAACACCATGGCGTTCACCGAGAAGGCCATGGTGCTCGCCTCCTGCGCGAGCGGCCCCAGCCGGCCGATCAGCATGATGAAGAGATTGAAGCTCGCCAGATCCAGGAAGAAGTGTACCGCATTCGGCAGTCCGAAATGCACGAGCCGCCGGAAGAGCGGCGCGTCGAACGTGCGCCGGGGAAACGTGCCGAACCGCTCCCGGTTCGTACGCCGCAAGAGCAGGCCCAGGCCCACGATGCACCCGAGCGCCGAAGCGAGCCCGGTCGCGAGCCCCGCGCCGAAGATGCCGAGGCGCGGAAACGGTCCCACGCCAAAGATGAGAAGCCAATTGAAGAGGATGTTGGCTGCCGACATGGGCACCTCGATCGCCATGACGGTCCAGGTCAATCCCCGCCCGCTCCAGAAGGAGAGCGCAGCGGTCAGCACCAGGGGAAAGACCGCGAATGCGTTGAGCGTACGGAAGTAGATCGCTTCCTGCTGCTGCACGGCCGGGGCGTGGCCGTACCAGGTGAAGAGGGGCTCAGCGAGAAAGCCGGCTGCCGCCACGAGCATACCCCCGATCAGGGCCACGTAGACCGCCTGCCACACGGCCAGGCCCACCCGTTCCGGCCGGCCGGCACCCGTGTACTGAGCCACAAAGGTGTTGGCGTATCCAGCCAGGCCCAGAAAGAAGCAGAGCATGCCGAAGCTGCTGATGCCGGCCGACAAGCTGGCGTTCAGGCTCGCAGCCGCATAGTGGCTGAGCATCACGCGGTCGACGAAGAGCCGCAGCGCGTGCCCCGAAGCCACGCAGATCAACGGAAAGGCCACCGCCAGCACATCCCGCACCGTGCCGCGCCGGGCCTGGAAGCGTCCGGAAGCCGCCGGCGGCGGCGCTTCCACGATCAGCGGGACGTCCTCTTCGCTCTCGTACACCGCAGTCCTCCGCGCGGCACGCAGGCCGCATGGACAAAACCACCAGTCTCCACTGCCGCACGGCCATGTCAAACGGATTCGCGGGAGAGAGACAGTCTTGCCAGGGCGATCGCACTAACATCGTTCGGCGTTCCAGCGCATGTCCACCCAAGGGTGGACATGGCACCCGCCCCTTTTCCTGCGGGCGCGTTCCCACTATACTGCATACAGACCGCGCCGTCGCCCGCTCGGAGGGACCATCGCATGCTCTACGCCATCTCGCTCTGGACCTTTCACGAGAAAGGAACCACCCTGCCCGGCCTGGTCGCCAGCTTCGCCGACCTCGGCTTCACCGCCATGAGCCTGAGCCCGCCGCCCGTGTTCGCCGTAGACCCGGGCGAAGCCCGCGAGGCGGGCGCTGAGATGCGACAACGGCAACTCCCTCTCACGCTGCACGCGGGCTTCAAACACACGGACCAGGAGTGGGATTTCCTCTTCGACTGCTTTGCCGACCGGTTCAGCCGGATCACATTCGACGCCGCCATGGTCGCGGACGCGCGCGGACGCTTCTACGATGCCAAGAAGATGGCCGCGCGGCTCGCCGACGTGGCGCGCCGCACCGAGGGCACGGCGGTGCGTTTCGGCGTGGAAGACTTCCCGCTCGACGCGGAGGCGCTTCGCTACTACGCCGACGACCTCGCCCCCGTGCGCTCCCATCCCCGCTTCGGCATGCTCGTGGACCTCGGCCACCTCAACCTGCGCATCCGACGGTCCGGCCACTGGCAGGGACAGACGCCGGCCGCCTATCTCCAGGCCCTGCCCCTGCCCGTGATCGAGGTGCACGTGCACGACAACGACGGCACCCGCGACCTCCACCAGCCCATCGGCGACGGCAACGCCGATCTGTCGGCCATGGCCGAGGCGCTCCGCGATCTCGGCTTCGACGGCGTGAGCACCATCGAGATCGCGCCCGGCTTTCACGGCAGCAACGGCCCCACGGACACGCCCAAGGCGGTCGCTTCACGCGACACCTGGCAGCAGTGGATTGAGTACATCCCGTAGCAGTCGCACCCGACCGTCTGCGCCAAACCATTGCGAACGATTCCGTCAATGCAACTGTCGGAGGGACGCGCGCCTGCGCCTCCGCCACGTACCCCGTGAAGCGCGGGTGCCATGCCCATCCTCGGATGGGCATGCTGCGGATCGTCTGGCGCTGCAGCGCATGTCCACCCAAGGGTGGACATGGCACCACTAAACGAGGCCGTCTACAAGCATTGCACGGGTGGAGGGACGCGCTCCTGCGCCTCCGCCACGTACCCCGTGAAGCGCGGTCCTGCAGGAGCAGGACCCTCCGAACCAGAAGCATCCGGTTCCTCCGGGCAATGCCGGCGTCGGTCGTCCTACGGCTGGCGCTGCGCGGGCCCTACGCGCAGACGACCGAACGCCATGCGCCCGGTCTCGCATACGAAACCAGCCCCGCCGCATCCCAAATCCTCGTCCGTGGCGGAGAAG
>CAZBZG010000370.1:0-3965 GCA_964496245.1 uncultured Planctomycetaceae bacterium
AGAGCGACGGCGAAGTCATGCGCTTCTGCCAGAGCTTCATGAGTGAACTCTACCGCCACATCGGCGAGAACACGGACGTGCCTGCAGGCGACATCGGCGTGGGCGGCCGCGAGGTCGGCTACCTCTTCGGCCAGTACCGCAAGATCCGCAACAGCGTGGACAGCGTGCTCACGGGCAAGGGCCTCAAGTGGGGCGGCAGCCTGGTGCGCACCGAGGCCACGGGCTACGGCCTGGTCTACTTCGTGGAGGAGATGCTCAAGGCCCAGGGCACGAGTTTCAAGGGGCTGGACGTGATCAGCTCGGGCTCCGGGAACGTCTCCCTCTATACCACCGAGAAGGTGCAACAGCTCGGCGGCCGCGTGGTGGCCATGAGCGACTCCAACGGCTACATCCACGCGCCCAATGGCGTGCGGCTCGACGTGGTCAAGCAGCTCAAGGAGATCGAGCGCAAGCGCATCAAGGAATACGTCAAGCACGATGCGGACGCCACCTACCACGAAGGCTTCACCGGCATCTGGTCGGTCAAGGCGGACGTGGCTCTGCCCAATGCCACGCAGAACGAGCTCGACGGCGACGCAGCCAAGACGCTCGTCAAGAACGGCGTCAAGGCCGTGGGCGAGGGCGCCAACATGCCCTGCACCCCCGAGGCGGTGGACGTCTTCCACGAAGCCGGGGTCGGCTTTGGCCCGGGCAAGGCCGCCAATGCCGGCGGTGTCGCGACCTCCGGCCTCGAAATGAGCCAGAACGCCATGCGCCTCTCCTGGACCTTTGAGGAGACCGACGCCCGGCTCAAGGGCATCATGCAGAGCATCTACAAAGCCTCCAGCGAGGCGGCCGAAGAATACGGCGCCCCCGGCAACCTCGTGGCCGGCGCCAACATCGCCGGCTTCGTCAAGGTGGCCGACGCCATGCTGGACCAGGGCGTCGTGTAGGGCCCGAACGCTTCCCTACGCGCCCCGCGGCCCGGCTAGAACAGATCCGGGAGGCGTTCCATGCCGGTCGAGGGATTTCCGGATCCGGACAAGCACAAGATCTGCTGCAAGTGCGGCAAGTGGTTCGAGCCGCACGAAGGCAATTCGGTCACACCCCCAAAGGCCGGACCCATCGCCCAGATCGGCCGGACCCTGGCCGGGGTGGAAGGGTTCGGCCTGACCGAGCGGTTCATGTGCCACGCCTGCCAAGGGGCGCAGCGCCGGGGCCGGCTCGCGGTCTGGGTCTTCCTGCTGATCGGCGCGCTCGCCCTGATCGCGCTCGTAGCCTTCGGCCTGCTCGACTGGCTCTGGAGCATCCAGCGCATGCGGTGACAAGGTGCCATGCCCACCCTTGGGTGGGCATGCGGCCGACGGTGTTCCGCAACCTGCGGGGAAGAGGCGTCCGCGAAACCGATTGCAGTGGCAGCAGCGTGTGGATAGGATCAGAGGGCGTCCGGGGATGCGCCAAGGCCCGGCCGGCCGGGAGACCGCGCGTGAGCGAAGACGCCTTCGACAACACTTCGGTGGACAAAGCCTTTGAGAACAAGCTCCGGCCCAAGAGCTTCGACGCGTTCCCCGGCCAGGACCAGATCAAGGCCAACCTGCAGATCTACATCCAGGCCGCGCGCAAGCGGGGCGAGCCCATCGACCACATCCTGTTCTCCGGCCCGCCGGGCCTGGGCAAGACCACGCTCGCGGGCATTGTGGCCAGGGAGATGGACGTGGAGATGCGCGCCACGAGCGGCCCGGCGCTCGAGCGGCCGGCCGACCTGGCGGGTCTGCTCACCAGCCTGCAGGAAGGGGAGATTCTCTTCATCGACGAGATCCATCGCCTGGGCAACGTGGTCGAGGAGTACCTGTACGCGGCCATGGAGGACTGGGCCATCGACGTGGTCATGGAGTCGGGCCTCTACGCCAAGAGCATCCACCTGACCATCCCCCACTTCACCCTGATCGGGGCCACCACGCGCGAGGGGCTGCTGACCGCGCCCTTCCGCGCGCGCTTCGGCATCCTCGAGCGGCTCGATTACTACCCGGTCGAACACCTGCAGGCCATCCTCGAGCGCTCGGCCAGCATCCTCGAGGTCGCCCTGACCGAGGAGGGATGCGCCGAGCTCGCGGCGCGCTGCCGGGGCACGCCGCGCATCGCCAACCGCTTCCTGGCCCGTGTACGCGACGTGGCCGAGGTCAAGGGCGACGGAACGGTCACCCGGGAAACCGCCCGCGAGGGCCTGGCCATGCTGGGGGTCGATACCAACGGCCTGACCGAGATGGACCGCCGCTACATGGGCACGCTCCAACAGCACCAGGGCGCAGCCGTGGGCCTGAAGACCATTGCCGTGACCGTGGGGGAGACCGAGGACACGCTCGAGAACGTGTACGAACCCTTCCTGATCCGCGAAGGATACGTGATTAAGACCCCCCAGGGCCGCAAGCTCGCGCCCAAGGGCTACGATGTCTGCGGCCAGCGCCCGCCCGCGGCCACAAATCGCATGTTCTGACGCCCCCCCGCTCACCCTGCCGCAGCCACCAGGAAGCAGAGCACGAGCAGCAGGAAGATCGCGACCGCGCCCGCAGCCACCCGCCAGTCGGGGAGCGCGCGGGGCCGGCGGCGGCTCTCGATCGTGCGCACCGGGCCGGTCACGCGCGCGCGCTTGCCCGCTGCTGCGCGCCGCGACCGGCCCGCAGCCCGGCGGAGCAGCCTGCGCGAGGAACAGGCTGCGCGGGGCAAGTGCTTGGTGCCCGTGCGCGTGAGCGGCACGATCTCGGGCACGGCCTGGGTCTGGGGCAGGGTCTCGCGGATCGCCTTGAGCTCCACGAGCAGGTGGGTGGCGTTCTGAAAGCGCCGGTCCGGGTCGGGATGGATCATGCAGAGCAGGGCGCGCGCGAGGCGCGGGGGCAGATCCGGCCGCAGGCCGAGCGGGTCGGAGACGTCCACCGAGAGCTGCGCACACAGGTCGCACTCGGCGTCGCCGGTCACGGCCGGCTGGCCGGTGAGCGCGTGAAACAGCACTGCGCCCAGGGAATAGATGTCCGTGCGCGCATCCCACCCGCGCGCGCCAGCCGCCTGTTCGGGCGCGAGGTACACGGGCACCTCCACGCCTGTAGCGAGCGCTGCGCGCGCCTCGGCCGGCGTGTCATGGGGGACGCCGTAGCCGAGCAGGGTGGGGAGGCGTTCGCCCGTGAGCACGACCGCCGACGGCATGATGGCGTGGTGGAAGACGCCGCGCGCGTGCGCGTACTCGAGCGCGTCTGCGAGATCGATCGCCAGATCGAGCGCCAGGCGGATGTCGAGCTGGCTGCGCACCTTGAGCAGGCGCGCGAGGTCGATCCCCTCCGCGTACGCGGCCGCGCAGAACACGCGGCCCCCGCACGTGCCCGCGGTCGCGGGCGCCTGGAGGGCGGGGTGCTTGAGCGCGCGCGCATGCGCGAGGCGTTTCACGAGGGCCCGTGGGCCCGCCCCGTCCGCCGGGCCGGCTGTTTTGCTGACCCGCAGGACCATTGCAGCTCCGCCCTCCACAGGCTTGGCCTTGTACACGTGGAACAGGCTCTCTGTGCCCAATCGCTTGAGCACCTGGAACGGTCCGAAACGCGCCAGCCGGGGGGCGGACGCAAAGGCCTGGCTCGATGCATTGCCGTGTGCGCGCCCGCCCGCCCCGTTCCTTGCCCGCGCCAGCCGCAAAGGTGTGTCGCCAAGAGGGGACCGCGCATCCGGTTTCATCGGGCAAACCCTTTCTCTTCAGTGGGTTCCATTGCCGTATGCCGAGCAATCCGCGTGCCCGATCGTCAACTGCAGCCCGAATGACGTAAGGCGTTATGCGACTGAGACCTGTAGGATGCCTGGACGACGAAGCGTCTCAGAGGCCGGGCGTGGGCTGTAGTACTCTGTGGTGCGGGAGTGGGGTGGGTGTAACGTCCTGTCGTCCCCGTCCACGTTCCGGTCCAGGCCTGGTTCAATTCCGGGTAACACTCGGTGAGAGCGGTTTATTGCAT
>CAZBZG010000371.1:0-3943 GCA_964496245.1 uncultured Planctomycetaceae bacterium
CGCGATGCCCTGCGGCGCGAGCCACGCACACGCCTGCGTGAAGAGGAATCCCGTCAGGAGCGAGACCGGCGCATTGGCGACAAAGGAGAAGCCGGCCATGCGCACGAACGGGAAGAGCTCGTAGCGCTCCACGCCCGCGAGCACGCGGGCGTGGCCGAGAAGGGAATGCTGGACCAGGAAGGCCGGCAGATAGAGGAGCACGAGCAGAGCAAAGCCCTGCCACCGGCTGGCTGCCGAAGCGCGGCGGCCCACCACCGCGCCGAGGGCCACCCACACGAGCCACGAGCCGAAGAAGCACCCGAGTCCCAGCTCGTTCCCTTCGAAGCTCACCAGGAAACGGCGGAAGAGCAGCGTCTGCGCCACCAGGGCGAAGAAGCCGAGGCCCACGACCAGGGCGCAGCGGGCGGTTCTCACGAATCGTCCTCTTGGGGTTCGCTGAACACGATGGCATCGAACACGGTGAAGGACGCGCCCTCCTTCCAGGCGTCGGCCGGCAGGCCCGCCTTGCGCGAGAGGTGGGTGAGCGTCTCGGCCAGGTCCCACCCCTGCTCGGGCGCGACCTGGGGCAGGTAGACCGCGCTGCGGCCGTGCTTCTGGATCACCATGCCGTGGGTGCCGATCTCGATCTCCTTGTACGACGCGACTGCGCGCGGCGGGGTCAGAGCCGAGATCTCGATGTGGAGCGCGGGCAGCTCATCGGCTTCCACCTGGGGAAACCGCCGGTCCTGGAAGGCCGCATTGATGGCCTGGGCCAGGACCGCCTTGTAGAGCGGCCGGCGGGGGAAGATCTCGCCGATGCAGCCCCGCAGGCGGCCGTTCTTGTGCAGGGTTACGAACGCGCCCATGACCTGTCTGGCGCCCGGCGTGGGCGTATAATCCAGGTCCTCCACGCGCGGCGCCTTTTCGTGTTCGAGCGCATAGGCGATGGTGTCGCGTGCGAGCTTGAGCAGTGCCCGTCGGTCGCCCTCGCGCAGGCGGGTTTTGGCCTGGGCGGGCTTGACCCGGCCCGCGCGGACCCATTTCCCGGTGAACGCAGCAGCCAGGTAGCTCACCGAGTTCTCGTAGGACCCGGTGACGCGGCCCGACGTGTCGTACGTGAGGAGATGCGCCTCGGCGCTCGAAGGAAGCATCCCCAGCAGCACGCGGATCGGGTGGCGGCCGCAGATGGTGGCATCCGTGCGGGACACATACGATTCAAAGGCCTCCGCATCCTTGGCCGCGATGTGCTCGTAGGCGCCCAGGTCCAGTTTCTTGAGGTTCTCGCGGATGTTCTCGGTGAACGGCACGTAGCGGAACCGCCCGCCGTAGTGGGTAAAATCCGACGAAACCACGACCAGGGTGCGGTCGTCCACGAGTCCAGAAAGGATCCCGGCCATGCGCGCGGCCGTGTCCGCATCGAGCTGGCCGACCACGATGGGCACGAGACGGAAGGATCCCAGCGCCACCTGGAGCAACGGCACCTCGATCTGCACGCTGTGTTCGCCCGCGTGCGCATCGGGGTTGCTGACAAATACACTGTGCTCCCGGAGGGCGCGCAGGAACGCCACGTCGAGCGGCACTTCTCCGAGCGGCGTGCGGTAGTGCGTAAAGGGCGGCACGCTCGCCACGTTTTCCAGAGGCAGACGGTGGGTGGGGCCGAGCACGACCACGCGGTCGTACGATGCGTCCGCAATGGCCTTGATCCCGTGGGCAGCCACGCCGCCCGACCAGCGGTAGCCGGCATGCGGGAGGAGCAAGGCCTGGACATCTTCGAGGGGCTCCCCAGAGGCCGCGTCGATCTTGCGCTGGATCTCGGTGCGCAACGTTTCGGCGTCGGCCGGGTACCAGCCCTTGCGCGCCAGGGGCGAAGTGTAGACCGACTTGGGCGCCTCCTCCTCTGCAGCGACCGCCTCCGCCGGCTCGCCCGCCCGGCCGGCGGACGGACCCCCGGCTCCGCCGGGCAGGCCGCTCATCCAGAGCGCGGCGCCGAACACAAGCGCGAACGCGACGGCGACTGCGATCGATCCCGCGGGTCGTGCCATGCTCATCCTCCCCATGGTCCGGGCCGGGCGATGCGGTCGTGCCGCAAGCGGACGATCCTCCCTGGATACCGCGCGGCCGCGATCGCGCGCGCGACGTCCCGTCGACGCCCGCGTCCGCCGATCCACCGCACGGTCGGCAGGACCAGGGCGGCGCCGGCGGCGCCGAGCAGTCGTAGGAATCGTCTGCGGTTCATTTCCATACGCCGTAGGCCTCCGCCCCGCACGCGGGGCACGTGCCATCCTGGAGCTTGTTCTGCCGGATCGTATACCGCCGCCGTTCGATCAGAAGCGCGCCGCATTTCGGACAGAAGGTGTTCTCCCCGTCCGGCCGCAGCATGTTGCCGATGTACACGTAGTGCAAGCCCTCGGCCCGGGCGAGCTTCTTGGCACGATCGAGCGTGGCCGGCGGCGTGGGCGGCAGGTTGCGCATGCGGTAGTGCGGGAAGAAGCGGGAGAAGTGGACCGGCGTCTCTTTCCCGAGCGTGCCGGCCACCCATTTGCAGAGATCGCGGATCATCGCGTCCGAGTCGTTGAGCGTGGGGATCAGGAGATTCGTGACCTCGACCATGACGCCCGCCTGCTTGGCGAGTTCGAGGCTTCGCAGCACGGGCTTGAGCGTGCCCGAACAGATCTCCCGGTAGAACTTGTCCGAGAACGCCTTGAGGTCGATGTTGGCCGCATCCACGTGCTTGCACAGTTCCTGCCACGGCGCGGGATTGCTGTACCCGGCGGTGACGAGCACGTTGCGCAAGCCAGCCTCGCGCACCCGGATGGCCGTGTCGAGCGCGTATTCGTAGTAGACGACCGGATCGGTATAGGTGTAGGCCACCGACAGGCAATCGTGCTTCCGGGCGATCAGCGCGACCTGCTCGGGCGGAAAGGCGTAGGCGCTCGCCCCGCCGCTCTCCGGATTCGCCTGGCTGATCTCCCAGTTCTGACAGTTTTTGCAGCGGAGGTTGCAGCCCACGGTCGCAAGCGAGAGGATGCCCGAGCCCGGGAGGAAGTGAAACAGCGGCTTCTTCTCCACCGGATCGCGGTGAATCGAGCACGGAAAGCCATAGGTGAGCGCGATCAGTTTGCCGTCCAGGTTCATGCGCACCCGGCACTCGCCGGTCTGGCCGGGTTCGATCACACACGCCTTGGGACAGAGTTCACACTGCACGGTCATGGCGGTTCACCGGTCCAGCCCCCTCTGCACCGATTGTAGTCGATCGGGCGCTGCCGGGAAACCCCTGCCCCGTTCATTCCTTGTCCGCCTGCTCGTAGCTTTCGAGCTTGCGGTAGAGGGTCTTCAGCCCGATGCCGAGGCTCTTGGCGGCCTGGGTCTTGTTGCCCCCGTGCCGGTCGAGCTCAGCGAGGATGTACCGCCGCTCCACCTCTTCGAGCGGCAGGCCCGGCGGATAGGCGGCCGCATGCCCGCCTGCCTGGGAGGGAATGCCCGTGATCTCCTCCGGCAGCAACGCCGGCTTGATGGTGGCGCCCGACGACCGCACCACCGCGCTCTCCACCGCGTTTTCCAGTTCGCGCACGTTGCCCGGCCAATCGTAGTTGGCGAGCGCGTCCAGGGTTTGCGGATCGAACTGCTTCTCCATGTTGTACCGGGCGCTGTACTTGCGCAGAAAATGCTCGGCGAGGAGCCGCACGTCCTCCATGCGTTCGCGCAGGGGGGGCACGGTGATCTTGACCACGTTTACCCGGAAATAGAGATCCTCCCGGAAGAGCCCCGAATCCACGCGCGCCTTGAGATCCTGGTTGGTGGCCACGATCAGCCGGATGTCCAGCGGCAGCGTCTCTGTGCCGCCCACGCGCTCGAACTCGTTCTCCTGAAGCACGCGCAGAAGCTTGACCTGGAGGTCGGGGGGCATCTCGCCGATCTCGTCCAGGAAGATGGTCCCGCCGTCGGCCAGCTCGAAACGCCCCTT
>CAZBZG010000372.1:0-3942 GCA_964496245.1 uncultured Planctomycetaceae bacterium
ATACTCGAAGACGCTCCACATGCTCCTCCCGATATGAAATTAATTTGGAATGAGGTGGTGTCCAATAACATTAAGAAGGAGTTTTTCGATGCAATGGATGCAACCTTGACCCAAGATGACGGGGAGGCAATCTTTAAAAATATCTTGCGTGAGCGTGCCGGATACATGGTATATAGCTTGATAATGGAGAAAGTCTTTAATGTCAAGGATCCAAGAACGACATTAGAAGAGATTCCCCCCAAAATACAAGATCTATTGGGGAATAGGAAGTTACTCCAGAAGATTAAGAACTATTTCGGAGGACAAAATGTGGGCAAGATGGAAGAAGGAGGAAGGAAAACGCAGAAATTACATCCGGTTGATGCATTTTGGGACTTGTTTTCCGAAGCCTTTTTTGATAATAACGAGGGAGAGGAGATGCGAATCAGCCCATTGCAAATGGTGGCAACCGGGAGGAGGGGGGAGCATCAAGGCAAGTTCAAGAAATTGGCCAGGGAATACGCGCACGCGCTGGTAGCATCTGAGTTCGATCCGAACTTCCTTTTCTTGGACGGCGTGAATTTCGGAAGGGGAGATACATTGGACATGAACGAGGAACTAAACAAGATCGATGAAGGCGAATTCCAGAGGATTCAGAACCTCATGATGGGAATCAACATCAAGAGGGCATCCGAGAGGTCGCCTTCCGACAGGAGGTTCCATGACCTAAAAGCGGATGTGTGGAAAGCTCTCATGGGAATTAATCCCACCAAGAATACGTATAAGGAGGGGATAAGTTCGGAGACTGCCGATCACCTCGCCATTGACGGGATCTCTTCCCAATTTGCCGCAATCTTATTTGACCTTTCCCGGGATGACGATAATGTCCTCAGAAAACGAGCGGTAATTAGGTACATTTCGCCGAAACGTGTCGGGCTCACGGCCGAAGGAACGTTAGGGGAAATCATCGATCGCATGTTTGAAAAGAAGGAGTTGAGAGCCCTCATGTATCGCAAGGACTTGAAGGGCTCCTCCCTCTTGACGTCCTTGCTTACCGTCACGAGGAAAATAAACGAAGACGCCTCGGGGCTGCGGACTCCGGGAATCACGAGACAAGAGGCCTCGAAAATCGCGGAGGCTTCCATCCGGGAATCCCAAAAGGAGAAATTTAAGTGGTGGATCAAGGAGTTATACAGCCCGAAGGAGCAATTCTTTGTTGGCGCCGCCTTCAGTAAGGCCATCGGGGACATCCTCGTGGATAACCTCGACCTCTTGCTCGTGGAAGACCCCGGCCGAGACGGGTTCATGCTGGATTGGTCTGACGCGCTTGCGTACTCGATTCCGACGGCGGACGACCTGAACTTCAAGGACGTGGGTAGCAAGATCGAGGAAATCGTCATCGACGGCACGATCGAGAGGTTTGACCGGCAGGTGTTTGAGGACGTGATGGCAGGCGGCGGCATCCTCAAGCTGGGCACGAAATTCGAGGGTCAAGACATGAAACCCCTCCTGATACGGGCGGACTTGACCTACACTCTCCCCGGAGGTTGCGAGGACGAGTTCTTTTACGAGGTGGGTGGTGAGCTGAAGAGCGTCCGAAACGTGTTCCTAAACACGGAAGGCGGCAAGAAATTGGAAAGCAGGGTGGAGCTCGATGAGAAGGGGGAAGGGTATCGAATCCGCCCGAATGGGTGGCATCAGTCCCTTGTGGACACCGCCGGTCGGACGGAAGAGCTCTATTTCGGCCTCACCATGTCGAGCGGCAACTCCCGCTTTTCTTGCTTGCAGCCCACGCGCGTCAAGTACCTGGAAATCGAACCCCATGAGCGCTGGTTTCCGGGCGAAAAGCCGCATCCGATGGGACGCTTCCACGTGGAAAAGCCGATAGCAAGATTCGATCCGTCCGAAGGCTTAGAGGCGAGCATGCAAGGCGACCTCGTCTCGTTCGTGGGATACTTGCATGAGTTTAACGAGCAGTTCCTCCCGTTCGCCGAGGAGGGCGGGAAAAAATATCAATATGCGGAGCAAGCCCGATCCACTTCGATTTCCGAATACGTCCTCAATAAATTGGCCAGACTCGAGGACGTGCTCAATAAACTCGGACTTAACCCTGGCTCCGACGAGCTGAAGGCATTAGCTTCCGTGAAGTCCTCCAAGAAGGAGATCTTGGCCACGCTCGTTTCCCTCATCAAGGCCTATGACGTTGAGGGGGAGGATCAAGACGCGGGCATCAAGAATGCCCAGACCTTGATCACGGACCTCCTTAGAACAGAGGAATGCCGAGACCTTGACCCCTCCGCGAGCACGTATGCCGCCGAGGAGGCCGCATTCGCCAAGAGGCTAGAGCAGACCATCCTCAAGGACCTCCTCGGATATGAGGGGATTGCGATGCTCGTGCACGGCTTGGTCTCGCTGCACGCCGTGGAAACAAAAAAGGGGGCATACGTCGGCGTGGCGCCCCTTAACGACCATTACTACTTGCTCATGGACATCATGAACCGGCGGAAGCTCAAGGCGCTCCAAAGCGACCTACTGGACGTGGACTACAAGCACGCGAACTTCGTCAGGAACCGGCCGCGCATCATGCTGAGCGTGGCGCAGTTCGGATACATCTCGAATTACAAGACTCCGATAGGCGTCATGCGGGCGTACGTCCATAACGAGGACTCGCTCGCGGAGAAAGTTGCGTCCGTCTATAAGCCCCCGAGGGATCGGACCGATTTTCCCCGGGAATACGGCAAGATCTTCACGCTCTTCCTCCAGACCTATTACGAGGGCCGCCAAGGAGAGTTCACCCGCCTCTTGGGCGAAAAAAGGACCAAGGCAACGCAAAGGGCGTGGGACGTCCTCCTCCGGTATTATCACGAGAAATATTCCGCGGAGAGGATGAGGGATGCCGTCAAGGCGGGCCTCCTCGACCTGGACCGGGTGGCGTCCGCCCTCCACGAAGGTGCCGGGTATCGCGACGAGAAGTCCGGGCTCGTCCGCTCGCTACGGGGCGTCGATGGAGAATTGACGGCGGAGGGCAAGGACGTCCTCCTCAAGAAGCTCCGCCGCCACTTGATCGAGATCTTGCACGACCAGTTCCGCCAGAAGTTCCTCCTCTCCAAGAGGTCCCAGGCCATCACGGTGGACGGCAAGGACTCGGGCACCAAGGACCTCCTCATGCTGTACCAGTGGCTGTACCTCGGCAAGGCTTCCAGCTGGCGGTTCCCCTTGTTTGACATGCGCTCGGTCGTGGACTTCTGGAAGGAGCACGGCTGGCACGAGCTCAACGCCGAGACCTTCGATTCGCTGTTCGGCGGCAACTTTCCCGCCATCCAGCACGCCCTCCGATATACCTACTCCAAGATGAAGGGTCTCGAAGGCGCCGACATCCACGAGGGTTTCATCCGCCAGGTCTTGGAAGAGAACCGCGAGAAGTACCGCTACAAGTTCGACCAGCTCAAGGGCGCCTTCCAATGGGCGGTCGATCAAGGGCTGTACGGCAACGGCGACGAGTTCGAGGCGCGGTTCGCCCGCCCGCAAGCCGCCGGCTACACCACCGAATCCCCGCTCGCCGAAGCCGACGACACGGAGGGCATGCTCGAGAGAGACGCCATCAGCTTCCGCCTCGGCACGGACGACCTCGATGCGTTCCTCTGGTCGGTCGTGTGCCACGTGTTCCTGTTCGACACCACCGCCTTCGTCCACGAGGTCGAGAACACCGCGGTCGGCGAGTGCGCCCTCATGATCACCCCCACCCGGATATTGGACGACGCGGACGTGCTCAACATCGGCGACTCGAGCCCGCTGATCGACGACGAGGAGGGCCGGATCCAGCACCTCAGTCCGGCGGGCTGGGCCCTCCTCACCCGCTTGACCGACACCTACAACGAAGGCCCGCACCGGGTGGAGGAATCCGACCGCATCCCGCTGTGGACGCTGCTCAAGGCCTACAGGCTGAAGAACTACGGCTTCGAG
>CAZBZG010000373.1:0-3920 GCA_964496245.1 uncultured Planctomycetaceae bacterium
GTGCAGGGAATCAGAAATGCAATTCGTCGAGGCGCTGGACCGCGGCGTCGTCCAGCCCGTACGCGTCGAAGATCGCTGCGTTGAGCTCGTTCAGGAGGCGCTGTCGCTGGCGGAGATCGTCGGCCTTGCGCGGCCGTGGATCGAGGCCGGCGAGCGCCTTGACGTAGAGCCCGCAGCGGATCTGCTCGGCTTTGGGTGGCAAAACGACGGGAATGGCCTCGAGGTCGACGCGCCGCAGGTAACTGCCGCCCGGTGCGCTCTGAATGGGGCGGATGCGGTTGAAGTAGAAGTCGACCAGGCGGCTGTTCAGCAGTCCCGCCAGAAAGCCGCACTCGAGTCCCTTTGCAGGCACGACGGCATAGAGATCAGACGCGATGGGATGTCGGTGCGTGTCCACGGCCGCGGTCAGGGGGGGGCCGGTGCGCTGGAGCACGACCTTCTCGGGCTGGTCATACTCTTCGCTAGGCGGCAGGCGGAGCAGTCCGGTGCGGTCGAAGCGGAAGTAGAGCTGCGGCGGGCGCAGCACGAATCGGCTCAGGCAGTCGGCCGTCAGCGTCGCTTGCCAGCCCGGGCCGGGCCGTGCGTTGCGCCGATAGGTGGGCGCGCGCGGGGACACGCCGGAGAAGATTTCGGCCATGTGGCCGAGGCGTCCGGCTTCGTTGCGGAGGCGATCGAAGATCTCGGCGAGGTCTTTGGGGACGTCGAGTCCACCGGGACCGGTGGCGGATTCTTCGTAGAGCAGGCTGTCGACCTTCTTGCAGAGCGCGTCGCCGGAGAAGGGCTTGCTGAGGTAGGCGCTGACTCCCTCGCGGAAGAGTTCCTCTGCCTGCCCGAGACCCCGGGAACGGGAGAGCGCGAGGATCGGCACGTCGCGGGTTCCTTCGCGACGCCGGAGGTTGCGGCAGAGTTCCATGGCGCGGTCCCCCGGAAGATCCATGTTGAGAATGACGGCGTCCGGGGGCTCTTCTCCCGCGACATCCAGGGGATCGGCCATGGGTTCGGCGACGAGGAGTTCGTGCCCGAGCGCCCGGAGCGGTCCACGCACCGAGCGGCGGCCGCGTTCGTCATGGTCGATCAGCAAGATGCGAGCCATCATTCTCCAGCCTCCCGCTCCGCAGAGCGCCTCTGCATATATTATCGGTCGCGCGCGGCTTCTTCTTGACCTCGGTTGGGGCAAGCGGAATGGGACGTCGGATTTCCGCGGTTCCGTTCGTTGGTGGATCTGGTATAGTGGCCCCTGGCTCGCGCAGGGCGCGCGGCGCTCGGCCGGATCCATGAACCAGTCCATTCGACGTGAGCGAGAGCCTATGAACCACCCCAATGTCGTCTTCGTCTTTGCCGATCAGTGGCGGGCCCAGGCGTGCGGTTATGCGGGAGACCCGTGCGTGCAGACCCCCAATCTCGACGCCTTGGCGGGCGAGAGCGTGAACGTGGCCAACGCCATCGCGAGCTGCCCGGTCTGCTCGCCTTACCGGGCGAGCCTGCTCACGGGGCAGTATCCCCTCACGCACGGGATCTTTCTGAACGACGCTCCGCTCGGCGACCGGGCGGTGAGCATCGCCCAGGCGTTCGGCCGGGGCGGGTATCAGACGGCTTACATCGGCAAGTGGCACGTGGACGGGCACGGACGCGATGCCTACATCCCGCCGGAACGGCGGCAGGGTTTCGGCTACTGGAAGGCGCGGGAGTGCACCCACCGGTACAACGAGTCCATGTACTACGCGGGCGACTCGGATGAGCCTCTGATCTGGGATGGATACGATGCCATCGCCCAGACGCGCGACGCCCAGGCGTACATCCGCGACCACGCCGCAAGCGGGCCCTTCCTGCTCATGCTCTCCTGGGGGCCGCCGCATGCGCCGCTCCACACGGCGCCCCCCGACTTCAAGACGCTCTACGACCCCGCCGACATCCAGCTCCGGCCGAACGTTCCCGAGGGCATGGCCGAGCAGGCCCGCGAGTGGCTCGCCGGCTACTATGCCCATTGTTCGGCGCTGGACGCGTGCGTGGGGGACCTGTTGGGGACGCTCGCCGCGACCGGCATCGCCGACAACACGATGTTCGTCTTCACGTCGGACCACGGCGACATGCTCGGCAGCCAGGGCGAGCAGAAAAAGCAGCGGCCGTGGGTTGAGTCGGTGCGCGTGCCGTTCCTCCTCCGGTGCCCGGACCGGTTGGGCCCTGCGCCCCGCCGCGTCTCCGGGTTCCTGGACGCCCCCGACATCATGCCCACGTTGCTCGGCCTGGCGGGCCTGAGCGTGCCCCACACGGTCGAGGGGCGGGATTTCAGCGGGCATCTCGCGGGTGGCCCCGATCCGTCGGGGGGCGAGGGCTTGGTCGCCTGCTACCACCCCTTCGGTCAGTTCACGCGCGACAAAGGAGGCCGCGAGTACCGCGGTCTGCTGACCGAGCGCCATGCGTACGTCCGCAGCCTGGAGGGGCCGTGGCTTCTGTACGACCATGAGACCGACCCCTATGAGGCCGAGAACCGCGTCCACGATCCGGCTTTCCGCGACGTTCAGGAGGACCTCGACCGCCGCCTGTGGGCGCGTCTGGACGACCTCGGGGATGCGTTCGAGCCGGGCGACGCGTACGTGGAACGATGGGGGTATGAGGTGGACGAGAGGGGCACCATCTCCATCTCGACTTATACGGGATGAGGAACGGCATATGTCCGCCGCGGAGCCGCCTGCGGGGTTGATCGCGTTCTCGGTGCCTGCAAGCCGTCGCCTCGATCGAGACTGTGCGCCAGGACTCGCCGGGCGTGAGTGAAGGATCTCGGGATACAGCGGATCGCAGTGGTGGGGCGGGGGCCCCACTCGCGGCTTCACGGCCAGGCGCTGGTTGCATGCGCTCAAGGTTGTCGAGGCCATCGCGAGCAAAACAGACGCTCGGAGGAGGCGTGAATGGCGTTCGTACAGTGTGATTTCCATTCGGATACGCTCGGGCTCTCGGTCTCCATGGATGCGATCCTGCCCCAGCAGACCCAGAACCAGGTCGGCATGACGGGCGTGGGGGCCACCGGTGACGTTCCGGTGCTCACGCTCCTGCACGGATTGAGCGACGACCATACCATCTGGCAGCGGCGCACGAGCATCGAGCGGTACGTGGCGCCGCTGGGGTTGGCGGTTCTGATGCCCGCGGTCCACCGGAGCTTCTATGCGGATATGGTGAACGGGCTCCCCTACTGGACGTTCGTCTCGGAAGAGCTGCCGCGCGTCGCGCGATCGTTCTTTCGCCTGTCGGCCGACCGGGAGCAGAACTTCGTGGCCGGCCTGTCCATGGGCGGGTATGGCGCGTTCAAACTGGCCCTGCGTCATCCGGAGCGGTTTTGTGCGGCCGCGAGCCTGTCGGGTGCGGTCGACGTGGCCGGCTTGCAGGACCGGGTCGAGTCCGACCGCGTGGCCGAACTCGAGAACATCTTCGGCCCGATCGAGACGATCCCCGGCTCCGAGCACGACCTGTTTACGCTCGCTGAACGGGTGGCCGCGTCGGGCCGCCCGCGCCCGAGGCTCTTCCAGTGCTGCGGCACCGAGGATTTCCTGTACGAGTCCAACGTACGCTTCCGCGACCACGCCCGCGCTGCCGGGCTCGATCTGACATACGAGGAGGGACCCGGCGAGCACGAGTGGGGGTTCTGGGACCAGTGGATCCAGCGCGTGCTCGAGTGGCTGCCGCTGGAAGCGCCTGAGGAATAGGGCTGCGGGCTGGCCTCAGGCGCGGATGTGGGGTACAATGTTCGCACGCGATCCCCTCTGCACGGAGAACCGTATGCAGTACCGCACACTCGGACGCACAGGACTGGAAGTCAGCCAACTCGGCTTCGGCGCCATGCGCCTGCCCATGACGGGCGAGGGCGACGAAAAGCGGGTGGACCGCGACAAGGCGATTCCCATGATCCACGAGGCCCTCGAGGCTGG
>CAZBZG010000374.1:0-3906 GCA_964496245.1 uncultured Planctomycetaceae bacterium
CGACGCCAAATCGGACCTTGCGGAGAACCGCGAGCAGGTCGCCATTCACGAGACCACGTACGAAAACAACGTCAAGAAGATCCAGGCCGCAGCCCGCAAACTCACCGACATCCGCGCCAAGATCAAGAAGTACAACGCCGAGCTCAAGATGAGCGAGGCCGAAGCCGAGATGAGCCAGCTCGCGCAGAGCTTCGATTTCGACATCACCACCGATTTCGGCCAGGCCGAGCAGGCCATCCAGGAACGAATCGACCTCAACCGCGCCAAGTCCCGCGTGTCCGCCGATCTCTCCAAGGAGAAGCTCGAAGACATCGAGGCCGCGCAACGCGCCGAATCCGCGCTGGCCGAAGACGTGCTGAATCAGTTCGAGGCCGAAATGGGCTTGAAGACGCCCGACACTGCGGGCGCCCAGCCCCAGCAGAAGGAACTCGGCCGTCAGGCCGAAGAGGCCTCATCCAGCGAGACCGGACCCGGCGAATCCGAGACGCAGACCGAATCGTCCTGACCCCTCCCACAGGGCCCGAACCCATGCCCGAAAGCGACCGGCCGGCCTGGATGGAGACGCTGCGGCGCCACTACCTCGCCGGCAGCTCGAGCTTCTTCATCCTGCACGGCAACACCGAGGACCTGGTCGGCGCGGCTGACGCGGATGCCTACGCACTCGCGTCCCTGCCCGACGCCATCAGCCGGGAGCTTTTCGGCACGTACGATCTGGTCTTCGCCTACGACGTCGGCCAGGGCCTGCGCCTCCACCCGGGCGATGAGCCCCGCCGCCTCGCAGACATGACCGAGCGCGTGGAACGGTTGGGCTTCGACCCCACGCAGTGGCCGCGCGAGCCCGGCCCGGCCCTCCGCCTGCTCGACCGCATCCTCGGCCGCCTGCTGCTCGCGAAGGATCGCCCCCCGCCCAAGACCGCGTTCCTCTTCGACTATGGCGAGCTCCTCTGCCCGCCCGGCGACCGGTCGGCCGAGGCGCTCGCCCTGCTTCTCACCTGGGCGCGACACCCCGTGGTCCGGCGCGTGAACGCGATCTTCGTGCTCCTCGCTCCGAGCCTCGGCCAGCTCCACCCGGGCCTGGTCCAGAGCGGGTACACAACGGCGATCCGGGTGCCCCTGCCCGACCCTGCCGAACGCCGGGCCTGCATCCAGAGCCGCTTCGACGGCCCAGCCCAAGAGGCCGAGCGCCTGGCGGCCCTCAGCGCCGGCCTCACGCTCGCCAACCTCGACAACCTGCTCCGCCTCGCCCGTTGGGCCGAAGCACAGGCCGGCCCGCAGGACGCGACCGCACCTACGCACGAGGCGTCCGATGGGCCCACGCCGGGCGAGGACCTTCCGGCCGCGCTCACCGCCGGCTGCGCGCCGCCGCGCACTCCCCCCCAGCGGGACGCCTTCCTCAAGGAAGCCAAGAAGCAGCTCATCGAGAGTCAGTGCCCCGGATTGCTCCGATTCGTCGACCCCGATTCGACGCTCGCCGATGTTGCCGGCCATACAACAGCCAAGGCGCGGCTGACCGAGGACGCCGCGCTCATCCGCCAGGGTGCGCTCGATCTCGTGCCCATGGGCTACCTCGTGTGCGGGCCTGTGGGCGCGGGCAAGAGCTTTCTCGTCCAGAGCTACGCCGGCACGGTCGGCATCCCCTGCGTGGAGCTGCAGAACTTCCGCAGCAAGTACGTGGGCGAGACCGAAGCCAACCTCGAACGCATCCTGGGCGTGCTCGGCCAGCTCGGCCCCGTGGCCGTACTCGTGGACGAGGCGGACGCCGCCCTGGGCACGCGCGGCGCGGTCGGCGATTCGGGCACGAGCGCCCGCGTGTTCGCCCGGCTCGCCGCCCAGATGGGCGACACGCGCTTTCGCGGCCGCATCATCTGGTTCCTGCTGACCTGCCGGCCCGATCGCGTACCCATCGACCTCAAACGCCAGGGCCGGTGCGAAGAGCACATCCCCCTCTTCTACCCAGCCACGGGCGAAGAGCGGACGGAACTGTTTCTCGCCATGGCCCGCAAGCGCGGCGACGCCCTCACGCCCGGGCAGCTCCCCGACCTCGGCTCCGCCCCCGACGTGAGCGGAGCAGACATCGAGAGCCTGCTCATGCGGATTCAGCGGACCGCGCGGCTGCGGGGGGTGTCCGTGGACCCCGCGCTGGTGGAAGAGGCGCTCGCCGATTTCCGCAGCGCGCGCGGTCCGGAGCACAAACTCCAGTGGCTGGCTGCCGTGCTCGAATGCTCGGACCTGCGCTATCTGCCGCCCCGCGTGCGCGAACGCGTCGCATCCCCCGAAGGGCTCGCCGCGCTCCAGGCTCGGTTCCGCACACTGCAGGCGGGAGCGCCCTGAGTCCAGCGTTTTTCCGTGCGCTACGCCGCGCTCGCAGCCGCTCTTCGCCCCGATCAGAGGAGAACTCGCATGTCCGTCCAGCCGCCCAAGGCACCGATCGTCCGCCATTGCGACGAGGTGGAGCCCATGGACTGCCCCTACGGGTCCACCTGCCGGGTGGTGACCGCCGGTGAAGGCGGGGTCGCCAACGTCCACATCATCCGCGTCACCAGGGGCCTCCCGCACATCCATGCCGGATATGACGAGGTCTACTACGTGCTCGCAGGCACGGGAACGATCTCCATCGACGGGACGTCGCACCCGCTCCGGCCGGGCAGCGTGGCCGTGATCCCCGCCGGCGCCGTACACAGCCTGGAGGCCGACCCGGGCGCGGCGTTCGAGTTCGTCATCTTCGGCACGCCGCCCGTCTCCCTGGACGACGAGCGCGCCCGGCCGCAGGCTGTGGATTGACGCCCGCGCGTATACCTCTTCGGTGCACCGAACAGCCTCACCCACGCCGACCCTTCGGGCGTGCTGCCTGTCGCCCGCAGCCACACGGCGCAGCCCGTACGACCGAACTCGCCCGGTCCCACATTCTCCCTTGGATTGGCGCGAGTCGCCCCTGATCTCTTTCGCAAAGGACCAGGTCCGCCTGGCGCTGCCCGGCCGTGCGAGGCGCCTCCGAGATAGTGCTTGTGCTTCTTTTGTACATCGCGTAGGAATAGGCGGGGAATGGTCCAGCATTCGTTCCCCGGGATGCCGCGCATGAGCCGAACGGACCGACGCCAGCTCTCCCGTCTCTTCCGGCGCTACCTGGATGCCACGCCCACCGAGATCAGGCGGACCGTCAAACGATGAAGGATGTACCATGAACATCTCCGACCTCGAACGGCACTTTGCGCAGACCCTGCCGGACCTTTATTCGATCGGCCCCATGATCTTCGATCCGGTGTGGGCCGAACGCGACCATACCGCCGCGCGCTGCGAGATGCTCCACGTCATGGCCGGCACGGTCACCCTGGTCCTGCCGGGCACAAGCCATACCGCCGATCCGGGCGACACGCTGCTCGTTCCCGCCGGGACCCAACACCGAGACGCATTCGACATCGAACAAGGGCTGGAGCTCTTCTTCTGTTCCTTCGACTGGCCTTTGGCCGACGCTTACTTCCGCCTCGTTAGCAACGAAACCCTCAAGCAAATGCCCGCCCATCGCAAGGCTGAGATCGCCTCGATCGTGGACCGCCTGCGCGCGGATCTGGCCGGCCCTGCTCCCGTGGACCAACTGGTCGCCCGTGCCAGAGTGCTCACCATTCTACTTGTGATCCTGCGCGAAGCGGCTGATCCGCCACCCCTCCCCCAGGAGGAATCGGAGGCAGCTTACGGCGAACAGCGGCGCCGTGCCCTCATGCTGCAGGCCAGGGAATACATGGAGACGCACTACGCCGCGTGCGTCTCGCTCGACGAGATGGCCGCCAGTCTGCACGTCAGCGCCTACTACCTCTCCCATCTCTTCAGCGAACAGAGCGGGTTCTCCCTGTTCGGATATAGCTCAGTGCAATAAATCCGCAACGCAGCAGCGAAAGAAAATGCCGCGCA
>CAZBZG010000375.1:0-3903 GCA_964496245.1 uncultured Planctomycetaceae bacterium
TGCAGGGGGATCTGGTCGTGCAACTGCTTGCGCACCTCCTCTGACAGGTCTTCGGTCATGGCGGTCTGGATATACCCCGGCGCCACGGCGTTGGCCCGGACGCCGCGCGGGGCGAATTCCCGAGCCGTCGTCTTGGTCAAGCCGATCACGCCGGCCTTGCTGGCGCCATAGTTGGCCTGACCCGCGTTTCCCATGAGGCCGATGACGCTGGCGATGTTGACGATGGCTCCCTTTCGAGCCTTGCACATGTAACGACCGACCGCCTTGGTACACAGGAAGGGCCCCTTGAGATTGATGCGAAGCACAAGATCCCAGTCCTCTTCCTTCATGCGCACCATCAGGTTGTCACGCGTGACCCCGGCGTTGTTGACCAGGACGTCGATCGCCCCCGCGTCCTTCTGGACAGCCTTGGCTGCAGCCTCCACGGCGTCGGGGTCTGAGACGTCGACCGCCGCGCCCGTGGCAGGAGTCCCGTAGGCCGCGGCGATCTTCTCGGCCGTGGCCCTGACCTGGTCCTCCCGGAGGTCCCACAACACAACGGAAGCGCCGCGCGAGGCGAATGCATGGGCAATGGATTCGCCGATGCCGCGAGCGCCGCCGGTAATTATGGCAGTTTTGCCCTTCATTTCAACCCCTTGCCAAACGGCTCGCCAAACGATCACGACTGAGCCACTTCCTCGATATCCGCAAGCGTATTGACGGTTCGGACCGATGCCTCCCGGTCGATGCGTCGCATCAGTCCCTGGCATACGCGGCCCGGTCCGACCTCGAAGAAGACCCGTTCGCCCCGCTGCAGAAGTAGACGGCAGCCCTGCTCCCACCGTACGGATTCGATGACCTGGCGGCAGAGACTGTCGCGGATCTCTTCGGGGTCGTCCAAGACCTTGGCGTCAACGTTGTTGACAAAGAGGCCGCTCGGCTTGTGGAGCGAGACCTCCTGGAGCGCTGCCTTCAGACCGTCGAACGCGCTCTGCATGAGAGGCGAATGGAAGGCCCCGCTGACCTTGAGCGGGATCGCGCGCTTGGCCCCCGCCGCCTTGCAGAGCTCGGCGGCCCGCTTGAGGGGGGCGGACGCGCCGCTGATCACGATCTGGCCGGGGGCGTTGTAGTTGGCCGGCACGACCACCCCTTCGCTCGAGGCTTCCCGGCAGGCCTGTTCCACCGCCTCCGGCTCCAGCCCGATGACGGACACCATCCCGCTGTCATGCTCGCGTCCGGCGGCCTCCATGAGCTCGCCGCGCCGCCGCACGAGCCGCACCGCGTCAGCGAAATCCAGGCTGTTTAGGGCCACCAGGGCGGTGTACTCGCCGAGACTCAACCCCGCCGCGCCGGTCATCTCGATCCCGCCCCGCTCCCGCAGCGTCTCCAGGAGAGCGAGACTCGCAACGAGCAGAGCCGGCTGGCAGTTGGCGGTCGCTTCCAGCGTGGCAGCATCCCCCGCGAACGCCATCTGCGCGAGATCGAACCCCAGGACCTCGGAGGCCTCCTCGAAGAGGGCGTGGGCCCGCCCTTCCTGCGCATACACGTCCTGGGCCATGCCCACGGTCTGAGCGCCCTGTCCGGGGAAGAGGAGGAAGCCTTTCACGGGCATCGATGTGTCCCTTTCAGACGACTACGCGATCTGCGCTGGCGCGTCCACATCCTCGTCTTCTTCGTGTTGGAGCGCAGCGATCTGGTCCTGGATCAGGCGATTGAGGCCGCGTACGACGCATTCCTTGGCCACATCGAGCGCGTTGTAGACAGCGACCGCATTGCTGCGGCCGTGACCGATGATACAGATGCCGTTGACCCCGAGCAGAGGCGCGCCGCCATAGCGGTCGTAACTCGTACGTTCCTTGAGGGCGGCGAACGCCGGACGTCCCAGCCAGCCGGCCAGCTTCGTGACCCAGGAGGCGCGGAAGGCTTCGCGCATCCAGTGGCCCAGAGTGGACGCCAGTTCTTCGCTGGCCTTGAGCACGACGTTGCCGGTGAACCCGTCGCACACCACCACGTCGCAGGTTCCCGCGTAGATGTCCCCGCCCTCGACGTTGCCGACGAAATGGACCGGCGCCTTCGAAAGCTCTTCGTAGGCCAGGCGCAACGCATCGTTCCCTTTGCCCTTCTCCTGGCCCACGTTGAGAAGACCGACGCGCGGCTTCTGGATGTGCAGGATCTGCTCGCTGTAGATGGCGGCCATGATGCCGTAGTCGACCAGGTGCTCGGGCTTGATCGCCGTGTTGGCGCCCATGTCGATGAGGATGCACGGGCGGTCGGCGTCACGCGTCGGCATGGGAAAGGCGATTCCCGGCCGACGCACGCCGGGCAGGCTGCGCAAGCCCATACAGGTGGCGCCCACGGCTGCAGCCGTATTGCCGAGCGCCACCATGGCATCGGCGCGCCCCAGTTGGACCTCCTGCACCACGCGCGCGATGGAGCTGTCCCGCTTCTCCCGCAGGGCCGAGAGCTTGTCCTGCATCTCGATGACCTGCGAAGCGTGTACGATCTGCAGATGGGGCGTTTCCCCGAGGCCCGTCTGATGAAAGGCGCGCTGCAGCTCTTCCCGCTCGCCCACCAACGTCACAGTGGTGTCGGTGTCGTGACGCAGGTAGGCGCCCACGCCCTGGACGATCGGCAGAGGGCCCTGGTCGGTTCCCATGGCGTCTACGGCCACACGCATCTAGAAGCCCTCGACCTCGATCTTTTTCATCCCTTTGTAGTGGCCGCAGTTGCTGCAGACACGGTGAGGAAGCTTCACAGCGTTGCAGCGCGGACAGGTCGACCACCCCTTGGGCGCAAGAGCATCATGACTTCGGCGCTGGCCTTTCTTGTTGCGCGACAGCTTGTGGCGAGGGACAGCCATCAGGATCTCCCCGGGCGACAGAGGGCCTTGGAGCACACAAAAACCCGAAAAATATACGGGTTACGCGTGCGTGTCAAGAGGAATATTGGAGCGAGGGAAGCCCGTAGGCGCTGACACGGAAAACGGAGGACGCCTTGACCTGATGTATTGTGCGGCGGCTGACACCGCCATTGCGGATGATGTCCGCCAGCTTTTCCCTTGCAAGCCGCCGCCAAGGCCCTATGTTCGAGGCGGATTTCGGTGGAAGACGAGCCGCAGGAGATGGGGATGTGGAACGCGCGCAAAAACAGGAAACCGAGCCGCGGGCGCGGAAACCTTTGGCTGGAGGGGCCCTTATCGTACTGCCCGCACGGGCCGATGCCACCAGCCCCCTGGCCAGCGGGCAGCTTGTGCGGTTCCTTTCTCTGCTGACCGGCCGGGAAAGCCCTGACCCCCCGCGTGCCTGCGCGCGGCCCAGTCGTGGTGGTGGGCGGACCGGCTACCCGGCGGTTGGGCGCGCGCGTGCGCAAGAGATGGGCGAGCAGGGTTCCCGGATCGCAACAACGGGCCGCAGCGTGGCCCCTGTGGACCGTTCTCGTACTGCCGGCCGCACGCGGCCGTGGCGCCCGCAAGCGCTGACATCGTTGAAGGACCACCCATGCGCCGTTCTCGCCATCGGACCGGACTCATCATCGGCAGCGCACTTGCCGCTCTGGCGACCTGGGCATACATCGAATGGGGTTCCTGGGACATGCCTACGCCCTGGACCTTCACTGCACCGCGGGATGCGTGGGCGCGCGTCGTCTTCGCCCCGGGCGTTGCCGTAGCGCGGGCCTGCTTCGACGCGGTGCTGCGCGACATCTTCCGCTTTCGCGTGGCCCTCGGGATCGCGGGCGCGATCGGCGTGGGCACCATGGCGGTCGTGGGCGGCGCTGTGGGCCTGCTCATCGCCCACCTGCGCAAACGGTAGGGGCGCCTCGACCGCCTGGCATCGCACTCGCCAACCAGCCTGCGATCCCCCCCCCCATTTTTTTCAATGATCCGCGCAAAGGCTAAGATGAAGCGAGGTAGCGTTGTTCCAGATG
>CAZBZG010000376.1:0-3885 GCA_964496245.1 uncultured Planctomycetaceae bacterium
CCTCGAGACGAACGTGGACTGGGCCCTGTCGCGCGAGCGCTACTGGGGCACGCCCTTGCCCATCTGGTGCTGCACGCAGTGCGACGCGCGCACGGCCGTGGGAAGCGAACGGGAACTGCTCGACCGGGCCGCGAACCGTGAGGCGCTCGGAGAGGCCGTGGAACTCCACAAGCCTTACGTGGACGACGTGGAACTCGTGTGCGAGGCCTGCGGCGGCCGCATGCAGCGCGTGCCCGAAGTGATCGACTGCTGGTACGATTCGGGCTCCATGCCCTTTGCTCAGTGGGGCTATCCGTATGCCGAGGGGAGCGAGGCGAAGCTGCGCAGCGCCCTGCCGGCCGACTTCATCAGCGAGGCCATCGACCAGACGCGGGGGTGGTTCTATTCGCTGCTCGCCATCGCCACGCTCCTCAAGGAGTGTGCGCGGCGCCGGCAGCAACAGGGCGAGGGGCCGGGCGCGCTTGCGCCGTGGGGCGAAGCGGACTGGCCCCTGCCGTACAAGCGCTGTCTGGTGCTGGGGCTGCTTCTCGCCGAAGACGGCACCAAGCTCTCCAAGAGCAAGAAGAATTACCCCGATCCCGAAGAGGTCTTCCGTCGCGAGGGGGCGGACGCCATGCGGTGGTTCTTCTATATCGCCAACCACCCGTGGACCTCGACCCGCTTTTTCGAGGCCGGCATCCGCGAGACGCAGAAGGATTTCCTGGTCCGCCTGCGGAACGTCTTCAGCTTCTTCGTGATCTATGCGAACATCGACGGGTTCGACCCGCGCGAGGGACTGGCGTCGGTGGCGGATGTGAGCGGCGCGGCGTTCGAAGGCGGCAAAGGCCACGTGGGGCGGCCGGACCGGACGCTGCTGGACCGATGGATGCTCTCCAAGCTCGAGACCGCCACGCGTGCGGTCACGCGGTCGCTCGAGGGCATGAACATCCTGGAAGCGGCGCGCGCCCTGTACGCCCTGGTCGACCAGCTGAGCAACTGGTACGTGCGCCGGAGCCGGCCCCGGTTCTGGAAGGACGTGCCGGACAAGCCTGCGGCGTACTGGACCCTGTACGAGAGCCTGGTCCGCATCAGCCTGCTGCTCGCGCCCTTCACGCCGCATCTGGCGGAAGACTTGTATCAGCAGCTCTGCCGCGCGCTCTGGCCCGACGCCCTGCCGGAGAGCGTGCACCTCTGCCGCTGGCCCGAGCCCGACGACGCGGCGCTCGCGCCCGACGTCGAGGATCAGATGGACCTCGTGCGCGAGATCGCCTCGCTCGGTCTGTCGGCCCGCGCAGCGCAGAAGATCAAGGTCCGCCAGCCGCTGGGGCGGGCCATCGTGGTGCTCACGGACGCGCGCAAACGGCCTGCGGTCGAAGCCCTGGCCGACGTGGTCTGCGAGGAGATCAACGTCAAGGAGCTCGCCTTCGCCGATCGAGCTGCCGACTACGTGGACTACACGGTCAAGCCCAACTTCGAGGTCCTCGGCCCCAAACTCGGCAAGCAGGTGAAACACGTGGCCAGGGCGCTCGCCCAGGCGGATGCGGCCGCGGTCGTGCGCACGGTCCATGAAAGTGGGAAGGTTGCGTTGAACGCGGACGGACAGGCCGTCGATCTCACCGAAGCCGACCTCGACATCCGCATGGCGGCCAAGGAGGGCTTTGCGGCGGCCGACGGGCGGGGGGCCGTGGTGGTGATCGAGACCACGATCACCGAAACGTTGGAGCGCGAGGGGCTCGCGCGGGAGCTCGTCAACCGCATCCAGAACATGCGCAAGGAACTGGACCTTCCGTATGAAGCGCGCATCGCCGTGCGCGTGGGCGCGGGCGGGAGCGTGGCGCGGGCGGCGGTGGAGTTCGCCGATGCCATCGCGGGCGAGACCCTGGCGGAAGATTTCCGGGTCGCGTACGAAGACCTCGGCTTCTCCCGGGAGACCGAGGTCGGCCGGGAACCGGTTCGGATTTCGCTGCGGAAGGTCTGACCCATGACCGAGCCCATCCGCCTGGTGGTCCTCCTGTCGGGGAGCGGAACCACGCTCGAGAACATCTTCACGCACATCGACACCCGGGGTCTGCCCGCGCGCGTGGACCTTGTGGTCTCGTCGCGGGCCGACGCCTACGGACTCGTACGCGCCGAGAAGCACGGCGTGGAGACCGCGGTAGTGGCGTCCAAGGCGTTCCGTCGCAAGAACAGGGAGGGCGAGACCCGGACCGACTGGGACGCCATGTCATCCCGCTTACACGAGGTCATCCTCCCCCGCCGGCCCGATCTCGTCTGCTTTGCGGGGTTCATGTGCTACTACGGGCTCCCGCCGGAGCTCGAAGGCAAGACCCTGAACATCCACCCGGCCCTGATTCCCGCCTTCTGCGGCAAGGGCATGTATGGCCACCGCGTACACGAGGCGGTGGTCGAGGCGGGCGTCAAAGTGTCCGGCTGCACGGTCCACTTCGTGAACAACGAGTACGACGCCGGCCCCATCATTCTGCAGCGCACCTGTCCGGTCTATGCCAGCGACACGGCCGACGACGTGGCCGAGCGCGTGGGCCTGGAGGAGCGCAAGGCCTACCCCGAGGCCGTCCGCCTCTTCGCCGCGGGGCGGCTCAGGATTCGGGACGGCATCGTGCACGTGGCCCGGGAAGGAGACGCATGAGCCTGGCGTACGCACGAGAGGTCATGGCGGCCGAAGCCAACGCCATCCAGTCGCTCTGCGAGCGGCTGGACGAACGCTTCGAACGGGCCCTGGACGTTCTGGCGGGCGGCACGGGGCGGATCGTGACCTGCGGCATGGGCAAGGCCGGCCTGATCGCGCAAAAGATCGCGGCCACCCTGTCGAGTACGGGCAGTCCGGCCTTTGCCATGCATCCGGCCGACGCCCTCCACGGAGACCTCGGCATGGTGAGCCAAGGCGACGTGGCCCTGATTCTCAGCAATTCGGGGGAGAGCGAGGAGGTGACCCGGCTCCTGCCCTGCCTGCGCCGTGCCGGCGTGCGTCTGGTGGCGGTGACCGCGTCCGAGCGGTCGACGCTGGCTGCGCACGCGGATGTGGTGCTGCTCCTGGGGGAGATCGAAGAGGCCTGCCCCCTGGGGCTCGCGCCCACGGCCACGACCACCGCCATGCTGGCGCTCGGGGATGCGCTGGCCCTCTGCCTCATGAAGCGCAAGGGCTTCCGCACGGAGGACTATGCCCAGCTCCATCCGGCCGGGGTGCTGGGACGCAAGGCCCTGCCCGTGGCGGATGCCATGCGCGTGGGCGCCTCGGTCGCGGTGGTGGGACCCGACGCCACGGTTTCCGAGACCATTCTCGCCATCACGCGCGCGCGTGCCGGTGCGGCCGCGGTGGTGGACGAAGCCCGGCGCGTGCTCGGGATCTTTTGCGACGGCGACCTGCGGCGGGGCGTCGAGTCCGATCCCAACATCCTCTCCCGGGCCGTGGGAGAGGTGATGACCCGGGATTGCACCACGGTCGCGGGCAGCACGCGGGCGGGCGACGTGCTCGACCTGATGCGCGGGAAGCGCATCGCCGACATCCCCGTCGTGGACGCGGATGGCCGTTTGCTTGGCGTGGCCGACCTCAAGGGGCTGGTGGCGTCGCTCTGAACCCGCCTCCCGAGCGGCTGCGGCCGGTTGTCCACCCCTGTTTCATGGAGAACATCATGCCGCCCATCGAAGTCGATGCCGACATCCCCGCCGGCAACGCGATCGTCGAACAGGTCGAGGGGGACGAAATCTTCCTGCGGCCCGACCTGCGGGATACGGACCGGCCCTGGTTCTTCTGGCACTTCCGGGTGCGCGGGGCAGCCGGCCGGACCCTGAGGGCGCACTTCACCGACGACCTCGGGCCGGTCGGCGTCCAGGGCCCGTGCATCCGTCTCGACGGGGGCGGAGGGTACGAGTACCTCGGTCCAGATG
>CAZBZG010000377.1:0-3876 GCA_964496245.1 uncultured Planctomycetaceae bacterium
TTTTCTTCTTGCGCGGACGCGGCAGGCTCATACAAGTGCCGCACGGTTTTCGCAGTCTTCGTGTCGGGTGATTGCATGGCAGTCGATGGTGGAGCTTCAGATAGCAAGCGGACGATGCGGCGGGTGCTGTTCCTGTTGGGCGCTCTCGTTTTGGTGGTCGCGGCCATGATCGCGCTCCGGCCGGGGCCGGACGGCCCGTCCACCGCCGAGGGATCGCGAGCCATCGGGCCTGTGGCGCCCAAGGGCGTCTCCCGCCAAGAGCTCCTGGAGACCGCGAGCGACAGGGGCGTGCCCGACGAGGCGCGCATGGCCGCGCTCGAGAAGCTCGGGACGGGTTTGAGTCCGCGGGATCTGGGGCGCCTCGAACGGCTCCTGACCGATCGCACCGAGTCTGAAGCGTTGCGCAATGAGGTGATGGATGTCTTCTGCCGGCAGGCATTGATGCCGGCCGGGCTGGACCTTGCCGTGCTCAAGATGATGAAGGATCCCAGGGAGAGCCGGCGCTGGCGCAACTACTGCGTGCAGTTTTTGGGGGATCTCTACGAGACCTCGGATCGGAGGGACAGGATCGTCCGGGAGCTTCTTGCCGTCGCCGGGCAGAGGCCATCCGAGGGCGAGCAGCATGACGCTGCCACCGCCATGATCAGCCTGCGGCAGATCGCCCAGACAGACGCCGAGGTGGCCGAGGAGTTGGCCGGCCTCGCGGACCGGGCGATCGCTGCGCCGGAAAAGAATCCGGACAAGGCGGTGACCGCGCTCCAGATCGCGCGACGTGCGGGCGATACGGACGTGCTGCCGCGTGCCCGCGCGCTGGCGCGCAGCGACAAGGCTGCCGTGCGCGTGCGTATGTCGGCCATTGGAACCATCGGCAGCCTGGGCGCTGTCGAAGACGTGGCGCTCTTGGAGGCGCTGATTGAGGACGAGGACACGAGCATCCGGCGCGTGGCCGCTTACAATCTCAAGGCGCTCAAGCGCCGGTTGGCGCCTGCGGACGGATGAGATCGCGGAGGCGGGTGGACACGTCCGCCCGGTCGGAATACGCGAAACGAAGGCCGTGGGTCGGTTGGGCATTTGCAGGAGGAGAGGGGCCATGCGAGGGACACGTCTTGCAGTGATCTGTCTGGCGGCGTGGGTGTCGGCGGCGTGCGCGTCCGAGGGCTGGCGCGGGGCGACCGGCCACGCGGACCCGGAGGGCGAGTGGCAGTCCGAAGCCGGCGGGTACGACCTGAACACGAACAGCTACGCCTCGGACACGTCCAACCGTTCGGGCTACGGCGCGTGGCTGCACCTCACCTACGACACGCCCGTGCATACGGACCGGCTGCGCATCATGGCGGACTTCGGGTACGGGATCGTGGACAAGATCGACGTGGACGTGCGCTATGACGGCGACACCGCGTTCACGGACGTGCACGAGGGCGCGGTTCCCGACGTGACCTATTCCACGCACATGTTCGCGGAAGGGGACGTGGCCGAGGTGCGCTACCGCTTCCACTACACGTAGAACGGCTACTATTTCTGGCTCTACGAGTTGCAGGTCTACGAGCTTCCGCCGAGCGTGGAGGACCCGACCGCGGCCACGCTGCCGGCCACGTCGGTCAGCGAGTGCACGGCCGTGGTGCACGGCGAGGTGACCGACGACGGGGGCGCGCCGTGCGAGGCGCGCTTCGAGTACGGGACGACCACGGCCTACGGGAACGCGACCGCGTGGGACGGCGCGCTGGGCACGGGCGACAAGGCGAGCGCCTTCCTTTCGGGGCTGGCGGCGGACACGACCTACCACGTCCGGGTGCAGGTGCGCCACGGCGAGGGGGCCCTGGTGGTGAGCGGTGCGGACGCCACGTTCACCACGGCGCCGTTCGAGGACGACGGGGAGATCATCTGGGTCTCGCCCACGGGGTTCGCCGACCCGGCGGGCGCCTGGTCGGACGAGACGCGTGCGATCGACGACAACGACGCCACGTACGCGCGGTCGTACCATGAGATCCACGCGCCCAAGTGGGGTGAATACGTGCACTACGAGATCGCCACGCTCGACGCGTGCGCGCTGCGCTTCAAGGCCAAGAAGAGCGCGCACACCGATCGGGTGGACATCGACGTGTATGCGGGCGGCGCGTGGCAGGACGCCTACGAGGGGGATTTCGCGCACGACACGTTCAAGTTCTTCACGTTCGACCGCAGCGACATCGAGGCGGCGCGCATCCGGTTCCACATCGACACCACGAACGTCGGCGAGTACTGGGAGCTGACCGAGGTGGATTTCGGGCTGCTGTACAACGACACGTCCGCGCCCACGGTGCCGCAAGGACTGACGCTGACCTACACGCCGGCGAGCGCGCGCGTGTCCCTGGACTGGTCGCCGTCCACGGACGACGTGGCCATGGACCGGTACCGGGTCTATCGGGACGGGGTTTTCCTGGTGGAGGTGTCCGGGAACACGGCCTACGACGACGCCACGGTCCTGCCCTATGCGAGTCACACCTACACCGTGTCGGCGTGCGACCTGGCGGGCAACGAGTCGGCTGAGAGCGGTGCCGAGGATGTCACGGCCACGACCGAGACCGTGGTCTGGGACGGGGGGGGCCTGGACGGCAGCTGGTCCACAGCGAACAACTGGTCGGTGGACCGGGTGCCCAACCGCATGAGCGAAGTGGTCTTCGACGGCACGTCGGGCAAGTCGTGTCGTCTGGACGCGGACGGGGCGTGCAGCTCCCTCACGGTTGCGGAGGCCTACACCGGTCTGGTCGATTTCGGCGTGCGGACGCTGGAGGTGGCGGGCGGGGCCCTCGAGCTTCCGGGCGACACGGACGATCATTACGAGGCTGGCGCCTCCACGATCCGGTTCCTGGGCTTCCAGGACCAGACGGTCTACTACCACGACGACTACGCGCTCGCGAACGTGGTCAACGCCAAGGCCGGCGGAACGCTGTTCTTCCGGGACCACGTCGACAACCACGGCTGGAACCTGACCTGTACCCGCTTCGAGGCCGCACCGGGCACGCGCACCGTGTTCGGCTCGCTCACGCAGTCCGTGGACGAGCTCGTGCTTAACGGCGCGCCCGGGGCGGAGATCACGATCGAGAGCGGCGTGTTCCGGCTGAACCGCACGTGCGCGGCTTCCTACACGCGCTTCAAGGGCGTGGGCTGCGAGTTCTACACCGACGGGCACCCCATCGACGCCACGGATCACTGCACCGATCTGGGGCGGAATCGGGGCATCTACTTCGACCACCTGCGCCGGTGGGACGGCGGTGGCGCGGACGGGAACTGGTCCACGGCCGCGAACTGGTCGGGCGACGCGATTCCTGGTGCGTCGGATACGGTGCTGTTCGACGATCTTTCCGGCAAGGACTGCATGATCGACACGGACGTGTCCGTGAACAACCTCTTCCTCTTCACGGACTACGCGGGCACGGTCTCCTGCCACACGTCGACCCTCACGGCCAACGGCCACCGGTTCATCCTGCAGGGCGGCATCACGGACCAGTGGGACGCGGGCACGGGAACGGTGCGGTTCGTTGGGCTGACCGAGACGCGGGTGCATGCCCAGACCGGCACGGTCTTCGCCACCGTGGAGATCGACGGGACGACGAAGTTCATGCACGGGTTCCATGTCGATCTCCTGCGCGTGCTGCCCGGCTCCACGGCCTACTTCGCGGCCGTGGATCCGGTGTACACCGATCTGGACCCGGAGATCTTGGCCGTCGGTGAACTCGACTGCCAGGGTACGGAGGAGCATCCTATCGAGCTCTTGCCGGCCACGGTGCGCTACGACCAGGGGTTCGGGTGGACGCTGATCCACACGGACTGGAACGTCCGGCTGACCGGGCCGCAGGCGGTGGCCCACGCGTCCGTGCTCGGGTGCAACGCGACACG
>CAZBZG010000378.1:0-3866 GCA_964496245.1 uncultured Planctomycetaceae bacterium
CTGAGCACCCGCGAGTCGGCGGCGATGCGCCGCCAGGCGCTCGCGCTCGGCGTGAGCCAGATCTCCGCCGGCAGCCGGACCAATCCGGGCGGATACGGGCAGGGCGAGAAGCAGGACGAGAAAAGGGAGGAGACCGACGGGCGCACCTATCGGGAATGCACCTACGGCTGCTTCCACCGCCAGATCCCGATCCACTGCGAGATCGACGAAGACCGGGTGGAGGCCGCGTTCCAGAAGGGCGTGCTCTCGGTCAAACTGCCCAAAAGCGCCGTGGCCAAGGAACGCGCCAAGAAGATCGCGGTCAAGAGCGGCTGACGGGGTAACGCTTGTCGCACGCAACGGCCCCGGGAGGGATATGGGAAGGAGACTGCTATGGGGTCCACCTCCTGAATCATTCGTCCGGCCGGCTCCGCCGAGGTCCCGTGTCTCCCCCTCCCGGGGGCCGGCCGGCGACAGCCATCGTGGCGCAGATCCGAGGCGTCGCGCTTCCATAGATCCTGGCGAACCGGCGGACCAGATTCCCGCCCCCACGCGGGAATCGCAGACGAGAAAGGAGACAGACGATGAGTACCCGTGCTCGTTTGGCCCCGTTTTCGGCTCGCGTCCGACGCTTGATGGCCGCACTTCCGCTCTTCGCCACTCTTCTGATGCCCCACACCGTGGCGGCAGAGCAAACGAGCAGCGAAGAGCCGGACAGCCGAAAACCGACTGTCACCGACAGCACCACTGGATCGGCGAAGTACCGCACCGAGGTCCAGCGGGAGACACAGGGCAAACTCACAGCCCAGGACTTCCGCCAGGTCTCCACGCTCGGCTCGCAGATCCTCACGCACGTGAATGCCGCTTCCAAACACATCGTGGACGAACAGCCGGATGCGGCGCGGACAGAACTCGCGCATGCCCAGACCCTGATCGGCGTGATCCGGGACCTCCTGCCAACGACCACGGTGACCACGGTCGTCAAGGCCAGGAACGACGAGGAGGTCTACCGCTACGTGGAGAAGGTGCAGGACGACCAGATTCCCCTGTACAAGGGCATGGTGGCGCTCGACGTGCTCGAAGCGATGGTGGACAAGAAGAAGGAGGCGGCCGCACTCAAGGGCATCCGCCTGGCGGATGCCGAGCTGATCCACACCGCGGCGCTCCTCGACCTCGACTACGTGGAACGCAAAGTCGAGCGCGCCGCCAAGCTCATCGACGAGGAGCCCGACAAGGCGCTCACCCAACTGCTTTTCGCGGGCAGCCGCGGCGTCCGCCTGGACGTCCACGAAGAGGATCATCCGCTGGTCAAGGCCCAGAGCGCCATCCGCCTGGCCGAACGTATGGCCCGTGAAGGCAGGCACGAAGCCGCGGACGAGAACCTGCGGCTCGCCAAGCTGCACCTGGAGACGTACCGCAGCGTGCTCGGCGAGAAGGCCGAAGGCCACGTCCAGAAGCTCCAGCAGGAGATCCAGAAGCTGGCGGGCAAGACTGCAGAGGAAGGCGCCACAGACAGGATCCGCGGCTTCTGGGACCGGGTCACCAGCTGGTTCACCCAGGAAGCGGGACAGGCGCACACCACAACGTCCGGAGGGCAGAAGGACGAAGAGGAGAAGCCCTCTCCTGAGAAGTGACGAGAATGTGTTGCCGATTCGAACAACGGTTCGCCAGGCACGGCCGGAGCTTCGCAGGCTCCGGCTCTGTTCTTTCAGGCCGTCGGGGGGGGGTCACGCCGTCGCCGGCGCGCCAGTCCCGCTCAGACCCGCGTCCAAAAGCACCGCCCGCACCTCGTCCGGCGTCGCCGCCCCTGTCACTGCGTCGACTACGGCCGGCGCATCTGCGAGGTCGAGCGCGCGGATGGCCTGGCGCACGCGCGCGGCGCGAACAGGGCTCATGCTGAGCTGGCGGATGCCGAACGCTGCGAAAAGGCACGCCGTAGCCGGCTCCCCGGCCGCCTCGCCGCAAACGCATACGGGCTTCTCGTAGGCGCCGGCTGCCCGGACCACATCGCGAACCGCCCTGAGCACAGCCGGATGCAGAACCGAGCATTCGTCGATCAGATCCAGCGCATTGCGATCGGCGGCCAGCATGAACTGCGTGAGATCGTTGGTACCGATGCTGAGAAACGCCGCGTCCGCGAGGATGCCGTCCAGCTGATACAGCGCAGCCGGGGTCTCGATCATGGCCCCCACGGGAGGAACGGCGGTCGCCCCCATTTCGGCCGCCACCTGTCGCGCGATCTCGATGGCCGCCCGGAAGTCTGCCGTGCCGATGACCATGGGAAGCAGAATGCGAATGTCGCGACCTTCTGCTGCCTCCAGGATCGCGCGCAGCTGCGCGCGGAAGAGCGCACCTTCGGCGATCGAGAAGCGCAGTCCGCGCAGGCCCATGTCCGGATTGGCCTCGAGGTGTCCGGCCAGGAAGCGCGGCTTCTTGTCGCCCCCGAGATCGAGCGTCCGGATCACGAGCGGGAGGCCGCGGAGCCTGTCGGCGCTCCACGCATAGATGTCGCGCTGCGCGCTCACGGCCGGCGACTCCTGCAAACCGAGAAACAGTGCTTCCGTGCGGAACAGGCCGACGCCGCCGAGATTGTGCGCCAGCACATCGGCTGTCTCGGCAGGACGCGCGATGTTGGCGAGCAGGTCGACTTCCTGACCGTCGCGGGTCACGCACGCTGCGGACTCGGCCGCGTCCGCCGTACGGGAGACATCGTCGTAGTCGTGCTTCTTATCGGAGAACCTCGCGATCTGGGCTTGCGAAGGCGCGATCACCAGAATACCGCGCCCCCCCTCGACCAGCACCGGCTGTCCGTTCTGCACGAGCCGAGTGGCGTCCGTCACGCCGGTGATCGCCGGCACGCCCAGGCTGCGCGCCAGAATGGCCGCATGCGTGGTCTTGCCGCCCCGTTCGCTGACGATGGCGGCCACGTGACCGCGGTCGAGATGCAACGTATCCGACGGCAGGAGTTCCCTGGCTACAATCACGGATCCCGGCGGGAGATCATCCGGTTCGCCGCCCTGTTGACCCCCCAGGTGCTTCAGCACGCGCCGTCCCACGTCGCGTACATCCTGCGTACGTTCGCGGAGGTACTCGCTCTCCACCTCGGAGAGCAGGCGCACGACGTCTTCCACCTCCGCGTCGAACGCCTGCTCCACATTGACGAGATCGTCCCGCACGCGCGCCCGCACCCGATCGGAAAATTCCTCGTCCGTGAGCATCGCCAGGTGTACGGCAAAGATCTTGGACTCGGCCTCCCCCAGTTCGAGGAAGACGCGGTCGCGGACCTGGGACAGTTCCTCCGCAGAGCGCTGCACAGCCTCGCGGAAACGGGCCAGCTCCTGGGGCACGTCCTGTTCCGCGATCGCATACCGCGGCACCGATCGCTCCCGGCCATGCCCCAGCACGAACGCCCTGCCGCGGGCAAAGCCCGGCGCAATGGGCTTTCCTTCCAGCACCTTCATGGACGGCCCGTCCTCCACGCGCGTCACGCAAACGCAACGCTGAATCCAGCGATCAGCGCGAGGGTCCAGAAAACGAGCTGCACGATGAGCGCCTGCAGTGCCTCCTTATCCATCCCTGACTCCTTGGATCGCACCCGCCGGTCTGTGCGCGTTCTCGCATGCGCCTGCCCGCATGCAGCCAACCCCGCGGCAGTCCTGCCGTGAGACACGAGCGCCCCGCCTTCCCTGCGTTCTCGCAAGGGGCTCGCGAGCTCTCTGGTACAAAACGCATGCCAGCTGCGTAGCCGCCAGGGCTGCAGCCGCAACGAGAACGCCCCGGGAACCCATTGCTCTCCAATACCTTCCGCGCCGTCCACCGCGCCTGGCGCCTGCAAGGCGAAACAGAAGGCAAGCGGCCTCCCACATTGCCATGTCGCACCTGCGGGC
>CAZBZG010000379.1:0-3849 GCA_964496245.1 uncultured Planctomycetaceae bacterium
GCAAGTGGGGGAATGAGCGGTGATGGGATGCCCACCTCGGGGTGGCATGGCACCCACCGGCGCAGACGTCTCCACCTGTCGGTCCTGCACGCTGGAGCTACTGGGCGGGGGTCGGGGGGGCGGGTTGGTCCTATGCTTCGCCGAAATGGCTCTCCACGAGTTCGACCACGGCCTGGGCTGCGGCCTGGGCGTCCGGGCCGGTGAACGCCAGGTCGAGCCGGCTGCCCGGTTCGGCCCCCAGGGTCATGATGTCCAGGATGTTCTTGCCGTTCACCTCCTGGTCGTCCTTGCGCACCAGGACCTCGCTTTCGAACTGGTTGCACAACTCGACGAACTGCGCCGCCGGCCGGGCATGGAGCCCGTACTTGTTGTTCAGTACGACGGACCGTGTGACGGACGAGTCGGCCATGAAATCGCTTCTTCCTCAGGTCCTGTTGTCCGCGAACGCTTCCATGATCGCCGCCGCGAGCTTGGCGGAGTCGTGGCGCGTCGGGTTCTCGAGATCGATCACGTCCCGCAGGACCACGCGCACGCCGCGGGTCGCCACCTCCTTGCGGTCGTAGTGGGTCATCCGTACCCCCTGTTCGTCCAGCGGGGCGAGGCGCGAGGGAGAGGGACGGTAGCTGTTGATGACCACGGTGTCTACCTTGAGATGGGGGGCGTGTTTTTGCAGAGCGTCGAGGTGATTGCTCACGGCAAAGGTGCCGGTCTCTCCCGGCTGGCCCATGGTGTTCACCACGAAGATGACTTGCGCCTTGGACGCGTTGATCGCGCCGATGATGTCGGGCGAGAGCAGAGGAGGAATCACGCTGGTGAAGAGACTCCCCGGCCCGATCACGACGATGTCGGCTTGGGCCGCTGCGGCCAGCACGTCGTCGGGGGTTTCGCCCGGTTGAGGCTTGAGGCTCAACTCTTCGATGGGCTTGCCGCACTGGGCGATCAGACGCTGCCCCGTGGTCTTGCTGCCGTCGGGGTGGGTGGCGACCAGGCTGACCTTGTCGAGCGTGGCCGGCAGCACCTGGCCGCGTACCGAGAGGATGCGGTTGGCCTCGCGCACGGCGAGGCCGAAGTCGCCGCGGATCTTGGCGAGCACCGTGATGAAGAGGTTGCCGAAGGAGTGGCCGGCGAATTCGCCGTCGTCAAAGCGGTATTGCATGAGTTCCCCCATGACCGGGGAGGCGTCGGCCAGCGCGATCAGGCAGTTGCGGATGTCGCCGGGCGGCAGCATCTCGAAGTCCAGGCGCAGACGCCCCGACGAACCGCCGTCGTCGGCCACGCTCACGACCGCGGTGAGGTCGTGCGTGTATTCGCGCAGACCGGTCAGCAGGGTGCTCAGGCCGTGCCCGCCGCCGAAGCAGAGCATGCGCGGGCCGCTCTCGAGCCGCTTGTGCTGAAAGGCGATTTCGGCCAGCCCGCGCGACTCGTCCTTGCGCTTGAGCAGCTTCTCGACCCGGCGCACCAGCCGGTAGACGCCGGTGAAGACCAGGGCCGCGCCGAGTACGATGAGAACGCCAGCGAGGCTGTAGGGGTCGAAGACGCGCTCGCCCCCGGCGGCCGGCGTTGCGAGATCGAACAGGCCGATCGCCAGTGCGATCGCACCGAGGATCAGCAGAATGGTTCCAGCACAGATGGCCAGGACCCACCGCTTGAGGTGGAGCCCGGGCCGCAGCCATCGCCAACCGCCCATTGCAGGACTTCCTTCCTTCCCCGACTTAGATTTCCTGGTCCGCGTCATCCAGGAGCTTGAGAATCTCTCTCTCGTCGCGCGCGGTGAGAAGAAATCGGCGGAAGAACTCTTCCCGCAGATGCCTGCTCACGTAGGCCAGGGCTTCGAGGTGCTGGCCGGCGTGTTCCTGGTTGGACAGGAGCAGGAAGAAGATGTGCACCGGCGCCCCGTCCGTGGCGTCGAACGCGACCCCTTCACGACTGCGGGCGAAGAGGCCGATCAGCTTCTTGACGCCCGGATGCTTGGCGTGAGGGAGGGCGATGCCCTGGCCGATCCCGGTGCTGCCGAGCTTCTCCCGGTCGAGCAGCGCCGCGAGCATGCCCTGGCGCAGATCCCGGGAAATCACGCCCGCGCCGATCAACGCATCGGTCATCTCGGCGAGGCATTCCTTCTTCGTGGACGAGACGATATCGCCGATGACGGCGTCGCGTACGATGAAATCGGAGAAACGCATGTTCGTCCGGACTCCGTGAGGTGGACCGCGTGCGGCGTAGGACGGACGCCACGCTTCGGGAACGGTCGTGCGGTCAGCGGCGCCTACAGCAGGCTACCGGACCGCCGTCCGTCGACGGCTCTCCCGCTTCTCCTTGAGGCGGCGTAACCGGCGTTCGACCTTGTCGATCGCCAAGTCGATGGCCTCATAGATGGTGTCACGCCCTACGTCAACCACCTCGGGATCCCGGTTCCGGATGTGGAGGATGACTTCGCAGTGATTCTGGCGGTCCTCAGCCTTGAGGATGACCTCGACGCGCTGCAGTCCGCGGGAGAAGCGTTCGGCTTTGCTGAACTTCTCCTCGGCGTAGGCCTTGGCGGCTTCGGAGAGTTCCACGTGTCGGCTGGTGATTTCAATCTCCATGGTAGGCCTCCCTGTTCAAGGAATCGAATGTCGTCTCTTCGGGGGTTGCGAAGAAGAAAAGAAGAGGCGCAACGCGCGCGCGTGACGGCGCTGCAGATACGGCATCAGATGGTGGGGGGGTGACTCTGTGGCGAAGCAGCCGGAGGAGGCGGTCGGCATGGAGGGCGGCTGGAACCATGCGTTCGGGGTCCTTCCTCGTCGCGCGCCGGGCGCGTGCAGAGAAGCGGCGCTTCGCGGCCAATCCCTACACGATTTCGACCGCACCGATCTTCTCGAATCCCACGATTTCGAAGAGCCAGCTCAGCGTGCGGTTGACCCGGATGGTCAGGGTCTTCTCCGCCTTGGCGGTTTCCGCCAGCAGCCGGCCGATGGTCCCCATGTAGGCGCTGAAGATGAAGGTCACGTTGGACAGGTCGATGATCAGCGTGTCGTAAGGGGACTGGAGCAGTTCCATGCAGCATTTGTAGAACTGGGCGTGATTTTCCCAGTAGAGTTCCACGTTGGCGACCAGCACGTTGTCGTGGATCTCGAAGCTCGAGAGGGTGGCCTCATCCACATGCGCTTCCATGTTCGACTCCCCCTGACTTCGTTCGTATCCACAGGAATTGCCGGTTGCTACCCATGTTGATGTCGCATCTGTACTTCAGGCAGTATACATGTTGGCCTGCGGCTTGTCAAATCGCTTCCTCTGTTCCGTCAAAATGTTACAGTGCCTCTGTCAGGGAATCATTCTGTGATGCGTAGGTCATCGATCAGCAACACGGTGTCCGGACGCGGGTCGTAAAGCAGAAGTACCAGCTGATGCATGCGGCCCGCAGGCACGGAGGCCTCAAACCGCCACTCCGTCCTCTCGGTCTTCCATTCCGGCGCGCCCAGCGGCAGGGATCGGCGGCCGATCTCTCTCCCGCGTACCGTGATCAGGGCGCTCTCGTAGTAGGTGGGGCCTGCCCCCACCTCCAGGGCCACGGCCAGGCTGGCGCCCTGGTGCCCTGTGCAGTGAAAGCGCAGACTGACGGTCATGTCGGGCGTGACCTGGGTCACGGGCAGAGCGCGTAGGGAGACCGCGGCCTTGTCGGCCGGCTTGTTCCGATCCGGATCGGGCTTGAGGCTGAGCCGCAGCGCCTGCCCGCTGCCTTGCGCGTCGGAAGCCACCACACGCGCCTGGGCGGCCGGCGCCCACGCCACCGGTCGCCACTTGCCGGAGGCCTCGAGGCCGTCAAGGTCGTCAGGGTCGTCAGGGTCGTCAAGGTCGGGCGCAGGCGGGGCG
>CAZBZG010000380.1:0-3826 GCA_964496245.1 uncultured Planctomycetaceae bacterium
GATCGCGCGCGAAACCGAGTACATCGAGCTCTCGGGCCGAGCCGATTTCCAGCTGGCCTTCACCGAGGCCATGACCTTCCCTGCAGCCGTGGCCGATTGACGGGGGCCGCTGACATCGCGCAGATGGTGTCATCGGCCTGCAGCCGGACGGAGCGGGCGGCGGCCGAGCCTGCCGGTCTCCGCGCCACAGAGAGTCCGCCCCTCAAGCCGGCGCCTCGACTGCGTCCTGCGCCGCAAACGGGGCATACCGCTTGTCCGCATAGGCCCGCACGAACGCGACCACGCTAGCGCGGTCGGGCAGCTGCGACCGGTCCGGGAAGTCGGCGCCAGCCAGGCGGGCGGCGTACGCGGCGAGCGTCTCAGCCGGCGACCGGCCGAGACCGTGGCGGGCGAGCTGCTTCTCCAGCGCGAGATAGGCCTTCCGGTCGGCCTGAAGCCCGGCCGGGAGTTCGCGCGCCGCCCATTCCATCTTCGACCGCCGGCTGCGGCGCTTCCACAGCCGATACAGGAAGAAGCACGCGATCGCCAGGGTCACCACGATGCGGCGGGGCCAGGTGGCGATGAGCCAGTAGCCCACCCGCCCCAGCAGGCCGAACAGGCCGCTAGCGCCTTCGCGCAGAACGAAGCCGGCCGTACGTTCCCACAGTCCGCGCAGGTACTCGAGGAACGCGGCGAAACCCGAAGCCGGCCCGAACTGGGGCTGACCGTTGCCCGGCGTGAACTCGGCCGTGGTCCACCCCTTTTCGGCATCGAAGACCTCGACCCAGGCATGGGCGTGGCGGTTGCGCGCGACCCACATCTCCATGTAGGGGTTCTTCTCCCGGCAGACGAAGCCCGTCACGTAGCGGGCCGGGATGCCGAGCCGCCGGAGGAGGAGGGTGCCGGCTGAGGCGAAGAGCTCGCAGTGGCCGTGCTGGTGGCGGGTGTGGTCGAGCCATTCGACGAGCGGGGTGTCGGTTTCGAATTCGATTCCGATGCGATAGGTGTAGTGCGTCTGGAAGTAGTCGCGGATGGCGCGCACAGCCGCCTTGGGCCCGTCAGCCGCCGGATCGAACGGAAACTGCGCCCGGATCTTCGCGAGCACGGCGTCGAGCGCCGCGGCCATGCGCTCGGACGGCGGGAGCTCCCGGTAGACCGGGCTGACGGTCTCTCGGTTGGCGACCGGCAGGTCGGCGTTCTCGTCCACAGGCGGATCGAAGACCGCGCTCCCTTGGGTGAATACGCCGTACCCCCGGGAGGTGGACTTGAACTTGCTCTTGAGCGTGTTGCCGGTCAGGCGAAAGATCGTCTCGGTCGTGGTATCCACCGCTGTTGCGTCGAGCGGCAGGAAGAAGTGGGCCTTGTAGTCCGACGCCGGGTGCAGCCAGAGGGAGGCTTCTTCGTACGCCTCGGGCGCGGGCCGTCCCGGCAGGGGATAGCGCAGGATCCGCCGGTCGGGATCGGGCGCCGCGCCTTTGCCCTCTCCTTCCCCTCCGGCGGCTGCGGCTGCTGCGCGCAGGTTGATCTCCTTGCCGCCCCGCCCCGTGCTCCAGCGGGCCGCGCCATAGCGCAGGAAGGCTTTGCCCCGGAGATACCCCGGCGCGGTGGACGAGAAGCCGCGCACCGCGATCCGGCGGCCCACCAGGTCGAAGCGCAATCGGCTGATGTCGCCGATGCGCGCGTGATCTCCGAACCCGGCCGCGCTCGCCAGCGGCATGCGCATGGCCAGGCGCATCATGGCGTTGTTGAGATCGTGGTAGTAGCTCCGTACGAGACCCACGCCCGCGAGCGTGACGTAGAAGGTCGCGACCACAGCCCCGGTCACAGCCACGCGCACGAGACGTCGGGCACCCGGCCCCCGGCTGCGGCTCTGCATGTGCGCCCGCAGCACGAAGACGAGGGCAATGGCATAGGCCGAGATCAGGCCGAGGAAGAGCCCGCCGCTCGGCGCGTCGGAGCCTGCGCTCGCAATGCCCATGCCGCTGCACACCAGGACCACGGGCAGCCGGTCCTTGTCCGGCTGGGGCCGGTAGAGCCGGAGGATCGCGTACAGCTGCATGTACAGGGCCACGTAGAAGGGGGTATTGAGGCCGCCGATGCCCATGCGGCCCTCGACCTCGTAGACGTTGGAGAGGATGGCGAACGGCACCGCAAGGGCAAGATACCCCAGATACCCCAGGCGCACGGTGAACCGGTCTTCGAGAAGCGGGTGGAGCCCCACGCCGATCAGAAACGGCGCCACCAGCACCCACTCCTCAGACGCAAACCCGAGGATCACGAGCGAGGTGATGAGGAGCACGTAGGCTGCAAGATCCCCCCGCGCGTCGCGCTGGGCCTGGGCATCCGCTAGGCTCATGCGAACGTTCTCCTCGATTCCTCGCGTCGCCGCAGGGGCGCGGAGAGCCGCCCCCCTACAGACGGCCGATGCCGCCCTCCACTTCTTCGGGCGTGAAGACCTGGACCGGTCCGGCTTCGGTCACGAACCCCGTGGGATCGAAACGGGGCGGATCGTTGCGCACGACCACCACCTTGACGGCCACGCCCATGGCTCGCAGCGAGCGCACGAAGCTCTCCCGCTCCTCGTTCCAATCGAGAAACACCATGACAGCCGTGCTGATCTGCCCGATCTCCTCCATGAGCGCGGGCGCGATGCGCGCGAACGGGCTCTCCGGGCACGGCTCGATGCAGGCCAGAACATCCAGGATGTTATCGAGATACGCCAGGCTCCGGCCGGCCTGGAAATGGTAGAGATCGGGCCCGGCCGCGAAGATGTCGATCACGTACTCCTGCCGGCTGAGCGCGTCGGCCACAGCGGCCGCGAGCGAGAGCCCGGCCTCCATGTCCGCCCGCGCCCGGCGTGCCTCCGCGGGCACGAAGGTATCGACCACCATGGCGATGCGGCAGAGGTACTCCTGCTGGAACTCGCGCACCACGGGAAAGCCCACCCGCGCCCACGAAGCGTGGTGGATGTCCCGCAGCCGGTCGCCCGGCCGGTACTCGCGGTTGCCGAGAAACTCCTCGGAGTCGCCCACGTTGCTCACCATCTGCAGGCCGCCGGGCTGATCCACGCCCGCGAGCGGCAGAAAGCGCGGGTAGACGAGCATGCGGTGCGGAGCCGTGAAGTTGCGCGTGTGATGATAGACCCCGAAGGGAAAGACCGTGGTGGCCACCGGCCCCTTGAAGTCGTAGGCGCCCCGCGCGGTGGCGACCATGGTATAGGTGAGCGTCGCCGATTCGCCGCGGCCGAGAACGTCGAGATACGTGGGCCGGTCTTCGAGCTCGATGGACATGTGCGGCATGCGTTCGCTCACGCCCAGGTCGAAGACGGCCAGGCGGCTCTGGTTCTCCACGCGCGCATGGACCCTCAGGGTAGCGCCGGCCGCGCAGCGCTCGGGGAGTTGGCGCCAGACCTCGACCCGCGGGCCGAAGAGGAGTCCCCCCAGCCGGCCCACGAGGAGCAGCGCAAAGAGGTAGACCGAGAAGACGTAGAGCGGTACGTGCAGGCCGATCACCGCGCTCACAGGCCCCACCACGAGCAGCACGAGCAGGAGCATGCGACCCGTGGCCGTGATGCGCCGCCGCCAGGTGAACCAGATCCACCGGCCCAGCCGGCTCACCTTCTCGGGCCGCGGGCGCACGAAGTCCTGCACGCGTTCGACCACAGCATCGAGGTCCATGTGAACTCCAGGCCAGACCCCGGGCGACGTCTCCGGCGACCCGCTGCAGCCGCCTACCGTCAGCCGGTCAGACCGGTACCTTGACCTCGCCGAGAATGTCGGTCACCACCTGCTGCTTGGTCACGCCCGAGTACTTGGCCTTGGTCTCGAGCATGAGGCGGTGCGCGAGC
>CAZBZG010000381.1:0-3824 GCA_964496245.1 uncultured Planctomycetaceae bacterium
TCGTAGAAGGCCACGTAGTCGTCCGGCCGGTCGCTGGCGCGCCATTGGATGGCTTCGCGGGGGTGCTGGTTGAGCTGGCCGGTGATCACGTAGGGGATGCTCGGGCCCCAGTCGATCTGCTTGGAGAGCGGGTGGAGGTGGTCCTGGCAGCACTGGAGCACGGGCCGCAGGCGGAACTTGGGGTTGTGGAGGAATCCCACGAGCAGCTCCATGGGACAGTTGCCTGCGCCGCGGCCGATGCCCATGAGGGTCGCGTCCACGCGGTTGGCGCCCGCGATGATCGCCTCGATCGTGTTGGCGAAGGCGAGCTGCTGGTTGTTGTGGCCGTGGTAGCCCACCTCCTTGCCGGTGCCGTCCAAGGCCTTGGCGTACATCTCGACCAGCCGGCGCACCTCCTCGGAGTAGAGCGCGCCGTAGCTGTCCACGATGTACACGGCCGTGACCGGGCTCTGGGCGATGATGTCGAGCGCTTCGGCGAGCTCGTCCTTGTCCGCCGTGGAGACGGCCATGAGTTGGAGGAGCGTCTCGTAGCCCTTGTCCGTGGCGTCCTTGACCATGTCCATGCCCAGCGGTACCTGGTGCAGGTAGCAGGCCACGCGGATGGTGTCGATCACGCTGTCCTTGGCCGGGACGATGTCTTCCTTGTAGTCGCACTTCTCCGCGTCGGCCATGGCCGAGATCTTCAGATCGGTCGGGTTGTCCCCGAGCACGCGGCGCATGTCGTCCTCGTCGCAGAAGCGCCACGGCCCGTTCTCCGCGGGCGCGTAGATGCGCTTGGAGGCCTTGTACCCGATCTCCATGTAGTCCACGCCCGCCTCGACGCATGTCTTGTAGATGGCCTTGACCAGGTCATCGTCGAACTGGTGGTTGTTGATGAGCCCGCCGTCGCGCACGCTGCAGTCGAGGATCTTGAGCTCGGGCCGGAACCCGACCCAGCCGTCCGTCTTGAGATCGTTCTTCACATCCGCCATGGTCTGCTTCCTCTGTGTAGGCTCGCGATCTGTACCGCGCAAAGGGGCGAAGGGTAGCTGAGGAGGGGCGGTTCGTCAAGGCGGAAAGCGGGGCGGGCGCTGAAGCGTCAACCCCACAAGCCATGCAGAGCAGCCGCTTGATTCTCGCCAAGACGCCAAGACCGCAAAGCGTCACGGCAGCGTGCGCAGGGCGCCGCGATTCGCATTGTCCTTGGCGAACTTGGCGTCTTGGCGAGAGGATTGCCCCGGCTTGAGCGCTGGGGCTCGCCGGACCACTAGATCACACCGCCAGATCGATCTCCTGCACAAGCCCCGGCTGGCCGTTCTCGCGCAGGTAGACGCCCGAACTCCGGGTCCGGCCGAGCCACTCGTTCGCCCCGTTCTTGAGGGAGAACGGGGTGGCGGCGTGGTCCAGGCAGAGGGCGCCGATGCCGGCTTGGGCCAGCGGCAGGAGCCCATCGGTCGCCCCGTCCGGACGGGTCCAGAGCCGGAGCCGGCCGAAGGCGGGGTCGGCCTCGTCGATCCAGCCGTTGCCGTCTTCGTCGAGGTCGGCGAGCTCGGCGAAGCCGTGGCCCGTGCGCGGTCCGAAGAGTTCGTTCCCGTCGTTGATGCGGCCGTCCGCGTTCCGGTCGAGCGCGAGAAAGGCCGCGCCCGGGGCCACGAAGGCGATGGATTCCTCGGTGCCGTCCGCGTCGAGGTCGAAAGCGTGCGTCCGCTCGGTCAACGTCACCGGGCCGTCCGTCAGGCTCACGGCCAGGGGGTCGGCGAACCGGGCGGCGTCGCCGAAGAGCAGCGAGCCGTGGCGTTCCTGCCGCCAGGCGCGCTGCATGAGCACTTGGAGGTCGAACTGCAGCGTGCGCCCGTCCGCGGTCTGGACCTGTCCGCTCGCCTGAAAGTTGGCTTCCTCCTCTTCGATCTCCAGGGTGTGGGCCTCGATGGCTACGCCCCAGCCCTGGAGCAGCGCTTCGCCGGCATCGGCTTCCGGAGGAGGCGCTTCGACCGGTTCCACGTCCGCTTGCTCGGGCGGGCCGCCGTAGATCCGGATCTTGCGGCCGGTGAGCTTCTCGAGCACTAGTTTCAGCACGCGCCACTTGAGCTCCTCCGGCGTGAGACCGTCCTCCCCGCAGCCGCAGGCCTTGCTGGCGGCCCGGGATTGCGCGTCCGAGGCACCGGGATCGGGCCGCAGAGCGGCCGTGGGGTCGGGCGTGGAGGCCTGGTTCTGTGGCGCCAGGCTCGCAGGCGGCGCCCCCTGCCAGGCGGTGACGGAAACCGACGCTTCGCGGTGGACGAGGGACGCATGGGCGGATGCCATGCTCAGGGATGCGCTCTGGACGTGCATGGGCCCTCCTTGGCCGCAGCAGGGCTGATTGCCCTGCACGAACACTCCTCATCCGCATTATCGGACGCGCCGGGGCGGTCTTGAGGGAAAACGCGGAATCCCGCGGCGCGCTTTCCGGTCTCGCCAGGGTGCGACAGGACAAAGGTCTTCGGGCGCATGGCCCCGCGCGGGAGCGTATCGCCGGGAACCATGTCGTTGTGGACTCGCCCGTGCGCAGGGGCGAGCGGTTCCATGCCGGGCGGAAACGGCTTGCGCGTTTGTGCGGGAGCGTGTAGAGTCGGGGCGTGGCCGGTGGGCGGCTGCGAACCGCAGGGCGACCGTGAAGCACGCACAACCGTGGGAGCCTCCAGTCACCGACGCCGCGGAGGCTCTGTCGGGTCCGCGACAACCGAACAGGAGCATGCCATGGGCTGGCTCGAACAAGTGTTGCCTCGGTTCACCCTGCAGACGAAAGCATTCCTCCTGGCCTACGAGTTCCGCCAGGGCCATCTCGAACCGGATCACGTCGCCCGCTTCATGGATCTGTTCTGCGCCACAGAGGCCGAACGGACCCAGCTCAAGGATGCCGTGCGCAAGGAGGCCGAACGTCTCCAGGTTCCGCTGGATAGCAAGGTCCGGCTGCAGGAGAGCCTGAGCCGGAGACCCGCGCCCGCTGCCGCGCCAGGCGGGTCGGCGACAGCGCGACTGCCGCGGACCACGGCCGTCTTTCCGCCGCCGGACGCGACAGGACGTCCCGCCCGCCGCCCCGTGTCCCCGCCCGCCAAGGACAAGACCTCCGAGATCCAGCTGGACCGCAAGACCACGCGCATGCTGCGCAAGGCCGATGCGCCGAAGCGTTCCATCGACCCGCGGCGTCGGTACGTGCGCCGCGTGCTGGTCCTGGACGACGACAAGCGCATCGCGCTCTCCCTGGAGCCGGCCCTGTCCGCGGCCGGATTCTGGGTCGAGCGCGTGGAGACCGTGGACCTGGCCAGGCGGGCCATGGAGCGCGAGCGCTTCTGCCTGGTGGTCATGGAGTTGAAGCTGCCGGGTACGCTGGGCCTGGAATTGCTCGAGCACCTGGTGAGCCAGGGCGCACGCATGCCGGTGATCGTGAACTCCAGGGTCGACGTGTTCAAGGACGACGTGCTCGTGTCCACCTATCCCCAGCTGCGGTACTTCATCAAGCCTTCCTCCACCAAGGAGATCGTGGCTGCAGCCGAGGCGATCGCGCTGCAGCCGGAGGAGTGATTGCGCGGCGCGAGCCTGGTGCGCTCCGCACCGCCGCTGCTCGAGCCCGAAGGGGCGCGGCCTCTTGCCGCCAGGCAGCGTCCCTCGTCGTCGCCCTATTCCCGATACGCCTCCTCCGCGCTCCTTGCCTGAGGACACGATCCTCGCGCCGAATGAGCCAAGCACTTTCCTTCCGAGTGCCTCACTCCGCTTCCGCCTTGGATCCCACCTGCTCCCACTGCTCCTGGAAGCGCGCGGCAATGGGCTTGGACTGGAGGAGCACGGCGTTCTCCCAGTTCTCCAGG
>CAZBZG010000382.1:0-3819 GCA_964496245.1 uncultured Planctomycetaceae bacterium
CCGCCTTCGCCTTTGGCTACGGCGCGCCAAGCAAGGCGTGGCCCTCCGAGAAGGGGCGCGTGTGGTTCGGAGGGACACGCTTCGTCGTGTCCGCCGCACTGTCCTGGGGGAGGGGGGACGGTGGGGATAGACGGCTTGACAGAATGGCGAAAAGTTCTTACAATCTGTCATTAGAACTATCAGATTGTAAGAGCCTCTGAGGAGCCGACATGATCCCCCGCAAAGCGTCCGGCGAACTCAGGCGGCTGGCCCGGGCGTTCAAGGCTGTGGTCGTGACCGGCCCGCGCCAGTCCGGGAAGACCACCCTCGTGCGCGCGGTCTTTCCGCGCAAGCCCTATGCCCTGCTCGAGGAACCGGATACGCGCGCGTTCGCCAATGAGGACCCGCGGGGCTTCCTGGCCCGCTACCCCCGCGGCGCCATCCTGGACGAAGCCCAGCGCGCGCCAGAGCTCTTCTCCTATCTTCAGGGGATTCTGGACGGGCAGATGAAGAGCGGGCAGTTCATCCTGACCGGCTCCTGCAACTTCACGCTGATGGAGAAGATCACGCAATCGCTGGCAGGACGGGCCGGCATCCTCGAGCTGCTTCCCTTCTCCCTCAACGAGCTGGACCGTGCGGACAGGGCCCCCGAGGATCTCGATTCCCTCCTGTTCCAAGGGCTCTTTCCCGCTGTCTACGACCAGGAGCCGCGCGTGACGCGCTGGTACAACGCCTACATCGCAACCTACGTGGAACGCGACGTGCGCCAGTTGATCCAGATCAAGGACTTCTCTCTGTTCCAGCGTTTCGTGGGGTTGTGCGCGGCCAACACGGGGCAGCTGCTGAATACAGCACGCCTTGGATCGGATTGCGGCGTGCACCACAACACGATCCGCTCGTGGCTCAGCATTCTCGAGATGAGTTACGTGCTCTTTCTCCTGAGGCCTCACCACCGCAACTTCAGGAAGCGCCTCGTCAAGACCCCGAAGCTCTACTTCCTTGATACGGGGCTTGCAGCGAGGCTGTTGGGAATCGAGAGCCGAGAGCAGCTCAACCGGCATCCGCTGCGCGGCAGCCTCTTCGAGAACTGGTGCATCGCCGAGCTCGTGAAAGCGCGGACCAACCGGGGGCTTCCCGCGAACCTCGCCTTCTGGCGGGATCACGTGGGGACGGAGATCGACGCGATCGCGGACCACGGGCAGACGCTTCTGCCCGTGGAGATCAAGTCGGGCGCGACCGTGGCCGGGGACTGGCTGCAGAACCTGGATCGCTGGCGTGCGCTGGCCGGCAACGCTGCAGAGGCCCCTTGGCTCGTCTACGGAGGAGAGGAGGACCAGTCGCGCGGGGGTACGCGGATCCTGTCCTGGCATCACATCGGGAAAGTCAGCAGGAAGATCTGAAGGTCCCGCGCGTCACGTCGTTGTGCCGCGACGTCGTCACGCTCCTACAGGACATCCGCAAACGTGCGCTGCTGGCGGGAGTAGAAGAGGACGCCGCCTGCGAACAGGAGCAGGACCATGGCTGTGGACGTGGCAAACCCCTGCGCGTGGATCTCGGCCGAGTCGAACAGGGCCCAGCGAAAGCCGTCGATCACCGAGACCATGGGGTTGAGCGAGTAGAGCAGGCGCCAGCGATCCGGCACGATCTCGCTCATGTAGCCCACGGGCGAGACGTAGATGCCCATGCGCACGAGAAACGGCACGATGTGGTGTACGTCGCGGAAGCGCGCGTTCAGGGCCGACAGCCAGAAGCCTGCGCCGAGCGCGGTCACGAGCGCGAGCAGGATGAGAAGCGGCAGCACCAGGATCCGGCTCGAGGGCACGATGCCCTGGACCAGCATGAGCACGGCCAGCACGGCCGCAGCCAGGCAGAAGTCGATCAGCCCCACCACGCAGGAGGAGGTGGGGATGATCAGGCGCGGGAAGTAGATCTTCTGGATCATGCCCGCGTGGCCCACCACGGAATTGGTGCTCTGCGTGAGGCTCGTGGCAAAGAGCTGCCAGGGCAGGGTGGCGGCCAGCACCTTGAGGTAGTAGATCGGGTCGTCTTTGCCCAGCCCGGCCAGCTTGCCGAACACCACGGTGAAGATCACCATGGTCAGGACCGGCTGGAGCACGGCCCAGAGGAAGCCGATCACGGTCTGTTTGTACCGCACGAGCACCGACCGCATGGCCAGGGTCCAGAAGAGCTCGCGGTACTGCCAGAGCTCGTGCCAGTCCTCCCAGAGCGGGCGGTTCGGGCGGATGACCAGCTCGTGGGGCATGCGGGGCTCCGTGTGCAGCGCACGGCCCGTACGGCCGTTCGCGAGGGTCTGCTAACGATTATGACGGATGATGCCGGCGATGCAAGGGCGGCGCGATGCGTCACACGCTTACGGCGCGACCGTGAACGTGCGCGTCTCGCTCCACGGGCTGGTGTGGCCGGACTTGGGCTCAAAGGTGCGCAAGCGCCAGGTGTGCAGGCCCGTGGTGGTGAGGGTCACCTTTGTGCCGGTGGTGCCTACGATCTCGTCGTACACCACGCCCGTGCCCACCTGGGTGATCTCGAGCTGCCACTTGACGCCCGGCTGGTAGTACCAGGCGAACTGGATCGTCCCGTCAGCGAACCAGGCGCCGTCGCCAGGCCCGCGCAGGGCAGGCGCGGGGTCGGTGATCGTGAAGTCGCGGCTTGCGGACCATGGGCCGGGAATGCCCGTGGCCTTGTCCACCGACCGCACGCGCCACGTGTAGGCACCAGGATCGTCCAGCACAACGGTCGTTCCGGTCGACCCGACCAGCGCGTCATACACCACCTGTTGTGTGGTGCTCTCCCGGATCTCGAGCTGCGATCGCACGTTCGGCTGGTAGCCCCATGAGAACTTGACCGCAAGGGTGTTGCGGAAGCCGGCTCCGTCCGCCGGCGCTTTCACGGACGGTGCTGCGGAAGCGATGGAAAAGGTCCGCGTCTCCGACCACGCGCTGTACGCGCCCGTGGCCTTGTCCTGGCTGCGCAGGCGCCAGGCATAGTCGCCCGGCTCGCTCAGCACGACAGACGTGCCTGTGGTGCCCACCATCTCGTCGATCATTGGCTCGGTCTCGCCGCTCTTGAAGACCTGCAGCTGCCAGCGGGTCCCGGGTTGATAATACCAGGAGAGCTTGACCTTGTACGTATTGACCTGCTGCGTGCCGTCCGCAGGCCCACGGATGGTGGGGCCGGGGATGCTCGTGACCACGTCGCACGCCACTGTCTCCGTGGCCGAACCCTGGCCGTCGGAGACCGTGACCTGGAGGACGTAGGTGCCGGGTGCGTCGGGGGTGAAGACCGGGTGGATGGGGTCGGTGAGGTCGAGGTCGTCGTCCGTGAGCGTGGAGCCCTCCGGGGTCTCCACAAAGGTCCACGTGAATGCGAGCGCCTGGGGCCAGCCGTCCGGGTCGAATGCGCCGGAGGCGGAGAGCGTGATCGCCTCGCCCACGGGCAGCTCGCCCTCGGTCGCGATCACGGCGTCAGCCACGGGCGGGAGGTTGACGTGGACGACCTGGACCGTGAACTCCTCTTCGTACGTGCCGCCCTGGCCGTCGTCGGCCTGGAGCGCGATCACGCTCGAAGCAGGGGAGGTGGCCTGGGCCCAGAACTGCTGGAGGGTGGCGCCTTCGGCGACCACCAGTTTCCACGTGCCGTTGTCGTTCCTGACCGCAAAGTCCTGGCTGAGGTCCTCGATCACGGAGAAGCTGAGCGTGTCGCCGTCCACATCCGTGCCCGTGATCAAGGCGATCTCCGTGCCAGCCGGGCTGTTGTCCAGGACCTCGGGCGCGGGCGCGACCGCGATGTCGCTGGGCGCGTCGTTCACGGGCCGAACCGTGA
>CAZBZG010000383.1:0-3805 GCA_964496245.1 uncultured Planctomycetaceae bacterium
AACCTCGCCGCCCTGGAAACCGAGCCCCGCTTCGCCCTGGAAACGACGTCGGCCGCCAACGCGGAGCGCCTGCGTCGCGCGGTCGACGGGGCCGACTGCGTCTTCCACCTCGCCTCGGTCGTGGGCGTGCGGCGGGTCATGGAAGACACGGTCCAGACGATCGAGAAGAACCTGCACACCATGGAGACGGTGTTGCAGGTATGCACCGAGCGACAACTCCGCCTTGTCACCACCTCCAGCAGCGAGGTCTACGGATCCAATCCGCGCACCGCCTTCTCGGAGACCGACGATGCCGTGATCGGGCCGAGTCCCTTTCGGCGCTGGACCTATGCGGCGGTCAAGCTCCTCGAAGAGTTCCACGCCTACGCCTACCACCACTCCCATCAGCTGCCCGTGACCGTCGTGCGGCCGTTCAACACCGTCGGTCCGCGCCAGGTCGGACGCTACGGCATGGTCGTACCCACCTTCGTCCGCCAGGCCCTGCGCGGCGAACCGATCACCGTGCTCGGGGACGGGAGCCAGCGACGGTCGTTCACTTACGTGGGCGACACGGTGCGCTGCCTCCACGGACTGGCCCTCTGCACCGAGGCGGTCGGCCAGACCTTCAACGTTGGCAGCCAGCACGAGATCGCCATCCGGGACCTGGCGGAAACGATCAAACAGATGACCGGCAGCACTTCGCCGATCGCGTACAAGACGTATCAGGATGTCTACGGCGAGAACTTCGTGGACATGGCACGGCGCCTGCCCGACACCCGGCGACTCGCCGAGGCGATCGGGTACACGCCCGACACGCCGCTGGCCACCACGCTGGAGGCCGTGATCGCATTCGCCCGGGAGCGCCCGTAGTCAGACCGCATGTTCGGCGCGGGCCCACGCGCCAGCCCCCATGCAGGGAGATGCATCCGTGACGTCCTCCGCGCCCCCTGGCACGCCCACGCCGAAGCAAAAACGCCGGAAGCGGCTCCGGCGCGCCGGCGGCGGCGTCGTCCTGGGGCTGGCGGGCGCGCTCACCTGGCTATTCTGGCCGGTCGGTCCTCCTGCCTACGCACTCCTCAACCGCATGCCCGAAGACATGGTGCTCGGCTTGGAGGCCCGCTCGCCCGCCCGGCTGTGGATCCAGGCCCGGGAGGAGGGGATGGAAGCGGTACTCGCCGACCTGCCTCTGGCCAAGCAAATTGCGGCGGTGGCCGGTCCGCAAGCCGAGCGCTGGAAAGCGCACGCCCGTCGCCGCGCACGCGCAGTCGACCGCATCCTTGGCATGCCGTGGGGACTGGGGCTCGTGGGCCGCTCTCTCTCCGGATCACTCGCCGTATCCGCGACCGGCCCCCATGGGGAGGATGCTGTTCTGCTCGCCAAGCTCGACAATGCGGGCTGGAGCGTCATGCGCCTGGCCCTGTTGACTGACGGGCAGAGCGCCCCCGGCCTTCCCGCGCATCTCTGCCACGTCTGGTCCGGCCAGGAGGAGGCGGGCGCGTCCCGGCCGCGTACGATGTATGTCACCCTGAGCCACGGTCTGCTGGTCGCAGCCACATCGCCCGACCGCTTGCGTACGGCGCTCGCGTGCCTGGCGGATACGAGCGGAGAGGGGACCTTCTACGGACACACCTCCCTCCCGGACGAAGCGGTTTTGCTGATGGCCCGCCCCAACCGATCCGTGCGGGAAATGCTGGGCGAACACATCGGCGTGCGCGCGTGGCTGGTAGAGGACGCGGGAGCCGTGATCACACGGGAGAAACGATCCGTACACGTGGACGGCGCAGGGAGGCTCCACCCCGGCCTCATGGCAGCCGCGCGCGAACGGGCCGACGTCCGGCGGCGCGAGCGCGGCCGGTCCGCGCCCGGCCGCATGCGGAAGGCTGACCTCCATGTCGACGGACCGCACACGGCATGGTGCGCGGGGTACCTTGAACCCGAATTCGCCTGGGCCGCGCTCGGTGCCCGACTCTGGGATTCCCCCGGGCGGCCGCGGAGAGGGGAGAGCCAGCCCATGACCGTGCTCGCATGGGAGTGGCTCGACTGCAGCGTGATCGCCCATGCAGATGGACGGTTCTGTCTGCGCCTCGTTCCGCCGCCGCCGGCGGGCGCACCCGACGGCATTCCTGCAGCCCCGGTTCTCGCAACCGACTGGGGAGTGGAGCAGACCGTGCCGGCCGCGGAAGCGTTCCGCAAGGGCCTGCAGCGCATCGTCGACTTTTACCGCGCGCCAGGAGGGCGGGAGCTCTACGAACGGGTCCGCCGCAAGACCCGCCTCGTCTACGAGCCCAAGGAGCACAGCGGCCGGATCGAGCTGCATCCCCTCTTCTTCAATGGCATGGCCCCTGCCTGGCGCATGGCGGGCGGACGAGGGTTCTGTACCACCGGACCTGCCGCACCGGTCGCATCCGGCCCAGCGCTGTCGGTCGCCCCCAACACACTGGCCGACCTGACCGCCGGCTGGCACGTGCGGGACAAACACGCCCAGGCGCTCCGCGCGTTCCTGGCTGACAAGATCGTGGCCCACGGGTTCGTCGAGGCGCGATCCGAACAGCAGCAGGTGATGCAGGCCGTGGACCTGCTGCTGGCCCTCGCCCGGAGCCTCCCCAAGGGAACGGCCTCCGTCACGGTGCGCGAAGAGCCGGCCGGCACGCCAGGCAGTGGGCGGTTCGCCTTCCGCGCTGCAATCGCGGTGCACCTGCGTGGCAAGGCCGGAAGCGAAAGGCCCTAGGCCCGGACAAAGAACGAGGCGCGTTCGGATATCCGAACGCGCCTTGGCAAAATCCCGGGGTACGCCGACCGCTACGCCTTGTCTCCATGGTCGGCGCCTTCGCCTTCCTGCCTAGCCTTCTCCTCAGCGATGAGGTGGGCCATGTTGACCATGCGCAGGAGGCGCTTGATCTTGTCCGAAGCGTTGATAATCGTCAGGGCCCGCTCCTGTTCGGCCATCTTCTGATGGGTGGCGAAGATGCTGCCCATGGCCATGGAGCTGATGGTCTGGGTCCCATCGAAGTCCAGAATCACCCGGTTGAACTCCGAGTCCTCTGCCTTCATCAACTCCGCAGCAAATGCATCCGAAGCTGCGCCTGTGATCTCTGGAAATTGCTTCCCAATCTCAAGCGTCACTTCCATGGGCCTCGCCTTTCCTTTCCCCGGGCCTCGCTTTGGCAGCTTGCTCCGCAACTCCCTTCCTGCCCTCCCCTTTGCGAGGAGAGACACACCAGTGGCACATTCGTACCCGAGTCTTCAGGGCAAGTCAAGAACAATCTAGAACGTTTGTACTCTGGAAGCGGCCGCGGACGCCCTCTCCGCGCAAGCCGTTGACGCGGACGGGACAAGGCCATCCGCTCCGGCCTCTATCCCGTCAAAACGTCCTGGTAGACGCCTTCGGTGTAGCCGCTCACGACATCCCAGTTGAAGGTCTCTTCGACGGCGTTGCGGCCGTTGGCGCCCAGCCACCGGCAATGGTCGTGATCGGCCAAGAGAGACCCCAGCCCGTGGGCCAGGCCGTAGGGGTCGGCATCGACGAGGAACCCGTTCACGTCGTGCCAGATGTATTCGCGCGGCCCTCCCGCCGTGGTCGCGACCACGGGCTTGCCGGCCGCCCAAGCTTCGAGCGCCACGATGCCGAACGGTTCGTTCCGGCTCGGAACCACCAGGATGTCGCAGGCGCGCATGAGGTCGACATAGTCGGAGCGCGGAAGGGCGTCGATCAGCTGGCACGCGTGTCCCACATCGAGGGCTGCGATGCGATGCGCGACCTGATCGCGGAGCGGACCGTCACCGGAGATGATGAAGCGGGCCTCTGGATACGATGCCAGCACCATGG
>CAZBZG010000384.1:0-3774 GCA_964496245.1 uncultured Planctomycetaceae bacterium
GACGCGAGTCTAATCCGATGCGGGACGCGACAGGTGCGGGGCATGGAGCACAAGAACCTTGCCCTTGAACTCTTGCAGAAGCTGCTGAATGACGAAATCAAGAGCCGGGCAAAGCACAACCTCATGCAGTCCCGCAAGTTCTCTGAGATGCTGCTTGAAAGCATCCGGCGATATCAGAACCGGTCCATTGAAGCGGCACAGGTCATTCAGGAACTGATAGACCTGGCAAAAGAGATGCGTGACGCCCACAAGCGGGGTGAGCAACTGAGAATGACCGAGGACGAACTCGCCTTCTACGATGCTCTTGAGGTGAGCGACAGTGCCGTCAAGGTTCTGGGAGACGACACTCTCCGCACCATTGCACAGGAACTTGTCCAAAGCGTCAGAAGAAACGCCTCCATCGACTGGACCATCAAAGACAGCGTTCGTGCCAAGATGCGGGTCATGGTCAAACGCATCCTCAAGAAATACGGCTACCCACCGGACAAGCAGGAGAAAGCAACCAAGACCGTACTGGAACAGGCTGAACTGCTGTGTGAGGACTGGGCTGCCTAGGATGGCCCAGAAGGCCATCAGAAGCCAAGAAAATGGGGTTACGAGACATCTCGTAACCCCTGGGTATTGTTGGCGGAGAGACAGGGATTCGAACCCTGGGTACCCATAGGGTACACTGGTTTTCGAAACCAGCCCGTTCGACCACTCCGGCATCTCTCCGTTCGGGCTGTGCGTGCGTGCATCATACGTGCGGGACGGCGCATGTCAAGGCCGCGGGCACAGGGCCTGGCGGGTCGCGGGGCAGAGGCCTGCTGTCGGCCAGAGGCCGGAGGACTGTCCGGATGCGTGCGATGCGAGGATCCGTATTTCTGGCCACCGTTCTCCTGGATTGGGAGAGACACACGCAGGATTGGGCTGCGGGTAACCGGGGAAGGATGTCGATGAAACTACCATAGTATGTATTAGGCGTCCGTGCTTCCCAGCAGCTGGGCAGGCGGATTGGTGGCCTCGGAAGAGACTGATACGCCTGAAGATAGCGGCTTTCCGTCACACGACCGGCAACCTTGTCCGTTGTGTAACTGGAGGGCGGCAGGCAGGGCCTGCCGGCATGGGTTGGCTGTTTGCGTTCCGATCATTCACACGCGAAGAGGGATAGCACCATGAAGAGGAGAGCGCTCGTCTGGGGCTTGGTCCTTGTCTGCGCGCCGGCGCTGGCGTGGTCTGCAGACAAGGCGGAAGAGGATTTCGAGTTCGCCTGGCGGCTCCTGGGGGATCGTCAGGAGTACGATACGGCCGCCAAGAAGTTCGCCGCGTTCGTGAAGGCCAACCCCGCGCACCCCAAAGCCGCCCAGGCACTCTCGTACATGGGCACCTGCTATGCGCACCTCGAGAAATACGGAGCCGCGGCTCAGGCATACGGTCGGTTGCTCGCCGAATACCCTGATGCAGACCCCGAGCTGCGCCTGGACGCCATGCTCAACGGCGGCCACGCGCACGTGCGCCTCCAACACTACCAGCAGGCCGCCGACCTCTACAGCGCCATGCTCGAGGCCTTTGGGCAGGACCGCAAGGCCGAGAGCGCGCTCTTCTGGCGCGGCGAATGCTACGCGCGGCTGGGACGCGAGGCAGCGGCCAAAAAGGGCAAGGCGCGTGCGTGGTTCGGCAAGGCCATGGACGACTTCGCCGCCTTTCTCAAGCGCTATCCTGAGTCCAAACAGGTGCCCGCAGCCCTGGCAAAGGCCGGGTTCGCCTGTTACGACAGGGGGAGCTACAAGCAGGCGATTCCCTTGTTCAAGAAACTGATCAAACGCTTCCCCACGGACGGGCGCGTCGAAGACAGCCAGCTCTGCTTGGCAGAAAGCTACTATCAGCTCAAAGACTACGAGACCGCGCGCAGGGAATACGCAGAACTACTCAAGCGATTTCCCAAGGGACGATACGTGTTCGATGCGCGGAGCGCCATGGCCTGGTGCGACCACGCGGCGGGCCGCATCCTCGAGGCGGCGCAAGGCTTTGCAGAGGCCGCGCAGTTAGCCGGCAAAAATCGGGAGAAGGCCCTGCAGGCGTACTACGACGCTGGCACGGCCTTTCACGAGGCCGGGCGCCTGGACGAGGCCGTGGACCAGCTCGCCAAGGTGGCCGCAGCCGAGAAGCACCGGCTTCAGGGGGCGGCCCTCTTCCGCATGGGCGCTTTCCGTCTCGAACAGGCCAAGTCTGTAGCGCGGGCGGCGGCGCAGGCCCGCGACAAGGGAGACCGGGAGGCGGTGGCCACGTTGGATGCGCAGCGGCTCGACCACAGCCGGGAAGCGGTTTCGTATCTTGAGCGGGCCAAGGACCTGCCGAGCCTCGGCGCGGATGCGCCCGAAGCCGGCACCTTCCTGGGCGAAGCCTACCTCGATCTGGGGGACTTCGCCAAGGCGGCCGAGGCGTTCGGATGGGTGGCCCGCTCCTGGCCCAAAGACCCCCGGGCCGCCTGGGCGCTCTACCGCCAGGCCCTGGCGTTGCGGGAACAGGCCAAGGCGCTGGAGCGCGAGGGCAAGCGGAAGGCGGCCCAGGAGAACGTGCGGGAAGCCAAGGAGGCGCTCAAAAAAGTCTTCGTGCTGCATCCCAAGAGCCGTCTGCGCCTGCAGGCCGCCTATGCCATGGCGGATTACCAGGCCACGCTCGGCGCGGTGGACAAGAGCCGGGCGGCCTACAAGTGGATCGTGGAAAACGGCTTGCAATGGGCGCGCGAGTGGCGCGACGCAGACGGCAAACCTGCGCCGGAGCTGGTGGAGAAGGCCGAAGCTTTCGGGGTGGACAGTCTCTTCCGGCTGGGCGAATCCTACTACCCGGACGCCGATCCCAAGCAGGCTGCGAACTACTATAAGCTGGTGGTCGAACGCCATTCCGATACGCAGCAGGCGGCCATGGCGCGCCTGCGCCTCGGCGAACTGGCAGAGGCGCGGGACGACCTTGCTGCAGCCGCGGGCCACTACCAGGCCGTGCTCGGCCGGAAGGAGCGCGGGGTGGCCTTCAAGAACGCGCTCTTCCGGCTGGGGGTGCTCCAGCTCGCGCGGGCCCAGGAAAGCGCTGCGCCAGAGGACCGCAGCGCGCTCCTGACCGAGGCGCGTGGCCATCTCGACCGCTTCCTGAAGGCGTACGCGCGCGACGCGCTCGCGGCCAAGGCCCGCTACTACCGCGGCGAGGCCCTGTACGCGCTGGGCGAGAAGAAGAAGGCCCTGCAGGACTACGAAAGCGCCTACGAGGCGCGCAAGGAGCAGGTGGCGGCGTCGACCGCGGCCCCGACCGAGGACTGGCTCGACAATCTCGTCTTCGGCCTGGCGTGGTGCCGCAAGGACCTCGGGCAGATCCAGGGCGCGACAGAGCTGTTCACGGTGTTGGTGGACCGCTTTACCGAGAGTCCCTTCCGGCCGGACGCGCTGCACGTGCTGGCGTTGGATCGCTACGAGGCCAAGGAGCCGAACCGCGCGCTGGCCACCATCAAGACGCTGCTCGCGGACCATGCGAAGAGCGATGCGGCCGTGCGCGCCAAGGTGCTCAAGGGACGCGTGCTCGACGAGATGGGGCGGCACACCGAAGCCATCGAGGTGTTCGACGGTTTCCTGGGCGAACACCCCAAGCACGCGGAAGTGCCGCGCGCGCTCTACAATCTCTCCTGGGCGTGGTGGGGCGTGGCCAAGCCCAAGTTCGCGGCTGCCGACAAGGCCGAGGCGGCCCTGCGCAAGGCGCGCAGCCAAGGCCGAGAGGCCGAGGCGCTCGAGAAGGCTTGGAAAAAGA
>CAZBZG010000385.1:0-3731 GCA_964496245.1 uncultured Planctomycetaceae bacterium
GGACAAGAGCCGGCCGGGCCGGTTCCTGGCGGCAGACGGGGGGACCATCTTTCTCGACGAGATCGGCGAGCTCTCGGACCCGGTGCAGGCCAAGCTCCTGCGCGTGCTCGAGGAGGGCGAGATCGCGCCCGTGGGCGAAGCGGGCGTGCGGCACATCGACGTGCGCGTGATCGCAGCCACGAACCGGGATCTGGCCGCGGCCGTGGAGGCCGGGCAGTTCCGCCGGGATCTCTACTACCGCCTCAACGTGCTCGCCGTGGAGTTGCCGCCCCTGCGCAAGCGGAGCGAGGACGTGCCGCTCTTGGTCGAGCACTTCGTGCGCTTCTTCGGCGAGCGGTGCGGCCGGCCGGATCTGGGCGTGTCGTCCGAAGCCATGGAAGCGCTCGTCAAGTACCCGTGGCCCGGCAACGTGCGGGAGCTCAAGAACGCGGTGGAGCGCATGGTGATCCTGGCCCGGGGCGAGGAGGTGATGCCCAAGGACCTGCCGCCCGAGATCGGCGGCGGCTCGACCATCCGCGTACAGGGCGGGGCCGGGGGCTTGCGCTCGATCGCGGACGTGGAGCGCGAGCACGTGCTCGCCGTTCTGGAGCAGGTGAACGGCAACAAGAAGCGCGCGGCCGACGTCCTGCAGATCGACCGCTCCACCCTCTACGCCAAGCTCAAGCAGTACGGCGTGGAGGGCAAGGGATAGCAGAGGGCTGGCCTGCGCGTCCGTGCGCCGGCCGCTGCCGCGCCGTCCGACGCGGTCTCCGGCATCCGTTCACATTCCTGTGGGTCTGCACAAGACGCCGCGCGTCCGAGGAGCCCCGGCCATGGCCGAACCCGATTACGAGGTCGCGATCGTGGGCGGCGGGGTCGTGGGCCTGGCTGCGGCGGCGCGACTCGCGCCGGAGGTGGCGTCGCTCGTGCTCTTCGAGCGGCACGAGGCGTTCGGGCAGGAGACCTCGAGTCGGAACAGCGAGGTGGTGCACGCGGGCATCTACTACGAGTGCGGCAGCGGGAAGGCGCGTTTCTGCGTGGAAGGGCGGCGCCTCCTGTACGACTTCTGCGAGACCCACGGGGTTCCCTACGAGAAGTGCGGGAAGACCATTGTGGCGACCGAACCGGACGAGGTGCCTGCGCTGGAAGCGCTCGCCGAACGGGGCAAGGCCAACGGCGTGGAGGGCCTCTGCATGCTCTCCCGCGAGGAGGTCCTGGCGCGGGAGCCGCACGTGCGGGCCGTGGCCGGCCTTTATTCTGCGGAGAGCGGGATCGTCAATGCCCACGGGCTGATGGACGCGTTCGCGCGCCTGGCCGAGGCTGCCGGGGCCGACCTCGTCTGCGGCGCTGCGGTGCTCGGCCTGGAGTCCGGGGCAGGGGGCTGGGTCGTGCGCTACCGCGACAGCGAGGAGGAGGGCGCGATCACGGCGCGGACCGTGGTCAACGCCGCAGGCCTCGGTGCGCAGGACGTGATGCGCCTGGCCGGCCTTTCGCCCGAAGCCATGGGACTGACCCTCCACCTCTGCAAGGGCGAGTACTTCTCCGTCCAGGGTCAGAAGCGCAGGTACGTCAACGGCCTCGTCTATCCCCTGCCGCGGGCGAACCTGCTCAGCCTCGGCATCCACACGGTCAAGGGCCTGGGCGGGGAGTGCAAACTGGGCCCCAGCGCGTTCTACGTGGACGCGATCGACTACACGGTGGATGCGGAGAACCGGGAGCGTTTCTACGATGACGTGCGGCCGTACCTGCCGTTTCTCGCGCCCGAAGATCTGGTGCCGGACATGAGCGGCATTCGGCCCAAACTCGCCGGCCCGGGCGAGCCGGCGCGCGACTTCCACATCGCGCACGAAGTCGAAACGGGCGCGGCCGGCTTCGTCAACCTCGCCGGCATCGACAGCCCGGGCCTGACCGCCAGCCCGGCCATCGCCGCACGCGTGGCAGAGCTGGTGCTGGAGGGGTTGAGGGCGTGACGGGGCGTGGGTGTTGAGAAACGGGTTCAAAGCACACAGTGAAACCCGCAAGTATCATATCATCAGGTTGTTGTAGACTCGACTTCCAGCCGCCAATCAACAGCTTTCGGATAGGGCGGCGGTCTGTTAGGTCCTGTCTATCCAGTACTCCGGCTCACGGTGGCCGTGCGCCACGGCAATGATGTAAAGCGTCTCGCCCGTGACAGAGTAGATCAGTTTGTATGGGAAACGCCGCACGAGGATCTTGCGGATCCCAGGCCGGACCTCTTGGCCGATCTGCGGGTACTGTTCGAGAATCGCGATCGCAGCCCAGACCGCACGGCGAAATCTCTCTCCGAGGCCATCCTCTTCAGCCTCATAGTAGTCAAAGGCGTCAGCGTACTCGGCACTGGCAAGGGGATCGAAGATCAGCTTCATGGCCGCTCGCCAATGACCTGTCTGGCCGGAATGCCTCGCACCTTGCCCGCCTTGAAGGCGGCGAGCCGCCGCTTGGCCTCATCGTACCAGACCTCGTCGATCTCGGTGTCGGGCCGGTCAAGGCTGCTGTAGATGACTTCAAGCAGCTGCAATCGTTCGGCCGGCTTGAGGTGCAAGACGCTGTCAACAAGGGCTTCATCCATTACTTGCTCCGTTTCTCGAGGTGCTCTTGTTCATCGCATCATGTCAATTGGTCGTTATCCCTACGTTCCATCCGTCCCTGGTCAGTGACGCAGGTCTTCCTGTCGTTAAGCGAATGCAATTGTATCATTCTTTTGCCTAGCAACAAGTACTTTTCCTCTCGGCCAAGCCGGCTCCTACTGGGGCAGAGCATGGGTGATCACCTCTTGCAGAGCACCCTTCAAACGGATGGCTATGCGCTGCGGAGTCCTCTTCTGGAGATGCACGGAAATCGCCTGCAGACGCAGGTGGGCGGGCTTCCGCATCTGCAGGTACAGATGGTTGATGTCACTGCCCGCCCTCTTCCAAGCCTGCTGGTGAACGATGGCGTCATCTTCGCGGACGCTCAATCTGTGTTTTTCCAGCGAAACAGCAAGCGTCCCGGCCTGCAACTGTACCGCAGCCCGGGCGTATGCGTTCGCATCCAGGGCCTCGCGTGCCTCGGAGAGCGCAAGCTCTGCCCGCGGCAGCGCTTGGTTTTCCCTGTGGAGGAAATACAACCCCAGTACCGCCATCACCAGAACCGCTGCAACACTCCAGGCCGCGATGAGCTGGCGGCGCGTCCACCCCGGGGAAGCCGGTGCTCTCGCCACGGATGTCCGCCTGCGCCGGCTGCCCGCCGTGCGGCGACGCACCGTGGACGGCTTGAACTCCTTCCGACGCCGGGCAATGTCGGTGCGAGCCACCTCATCGAGGTCGGCATACGACTGACTGTTCAAGATATCGCTGCGTTCGCCCGCAAGGTACTTCTCCAGCCGGTCCCGCAAGCGTTGGTGAGTCTCCGCGAATGCACGCGCTCCCACAGCTGGAAGCTCACGAGCGGCGGGTAGATCTTGCTGTTGATAGTATCGCCATCTGTATTTCGGGTCCTTCCACAGTACTGCACGCGGTCTACCATCACAACGATCTTCTTGCTGTTCCACAATTGGCGTCCGGGTGTTTTCGGCCTTCCTCCGCCAAAGGGCTTGGTGCGGTCTTTGCCTCGTAATGGCGCCTTGCTGGCGTTCAGACGCTTGGCGATTTCCGAGAAGGCAACTCCTTGATCCGCCCAGCGGAAGATCTTCTTCACCACAGCTGCCTCGGACTTCACGATGCGCACCTTGTTCTTGCCGGTGGATTCATACC
>CAZBZG010000386.1:0-276 GCA_964496245.1 uncultured Planctomycetaceae bacterium
CAACTGGGCGGCCGAGAGCCAGTGCCCGACCGGCGGCTGGGACTACGGCCCGCACAACGAGCGCGTGGACACGTCGGTGACCGGCTGGTGGGTCATGGGCATCAAGAGCGCCAAGACCGCAGGCCTGAACGTGCCGTACGAAGTGATCGAAAAGGCCCTCAAGTACACCCAGCAGGCCACGACCGACCCGGCGGGTGACAAGGGATACGGCGGCACGTGCCGGGTATCGTATTCGAGCAAGACCAAGGACGTGAACCAGGTGAAGCGGGGCGGCGG
>CAZBZG010000386.1:286-3627 GCA_964496245.1 uncultured Planctomycetaceae bacterium
AGCACGCGCCTGACGGCCGTGGGCCTGACGTGCCTCCAGTTCCTGGGCCGTCCGCGTACCGACCCGCAGGTCATCGGATGCGCCAACAAGGTGATCGACGATGGATTTCCCGATGGGGCAAAGTTCGACTTCTACCGCTGGTACTACGCGGCCCTGGGCATCTTCCAGATGGGCATCCGCTCGGACTACTGGCGCAAGTGGAATGACCCCATGAAGAAGGCGCTGCTCTCCACCCAGATCAAGGTGGGCACGTTCAAGGAGAACAAGGGCTCCTGGAACTACGACACGGAACACTTTGGTGACCGCTGGGGCCGCGTGGGCCAGACGGCCATCGGCGCGCTCATGCTGGAAGTCTACTACCGCTACTACGATGTGCACGGAGGGAAGAAGTAGGCCATTGATGACCTTTCCTGTGTGTACGTCCCGGCATCCGCCGGTCCCGGCCATTCGACCGACGGAAACGGAGCACGAGGAGGAAGCGTCATTACCGCATCTCCTGTAACCCACTCGAGCCGCAGAGGATCGTCTCTCATGGCTGACGAAGACATCCGCGAGGACGAAGCACTCGAAGAAGAGGCTCTCGAGGAGGAGTCTGAAGACTCATTGCTCATGGCTCTCCAGGAGCAGTGGGGGGCGGCGCCGTGGTACGTGAGCTCGGTCGCCATTCACAGCTTCGTCTTTCTTCTCCTTCTTCTGATCCCCATCGAACCGCCGAAGCAGCGCAAGCGCAAGGTGATCATCACGACGGAGATCATCCAGGAAGAGAAGCCCGAAGAGGAACCGGAACTCGCCCTGGAGGAGAACGATCCGCTGATCGAGACCAAGGACGATCCACAGGAGATCGCCCCCATCATCGTCACCACGGATTTCGAGCTGTCCGATCACAACGAAACCGCGGACGAGATGGACATGCAGACCGCCCGCGGCGATCCTGAAAATATCTCCACCATCGACGACATCCAGGGAACTCCGGCTCTCATGGGCGTCGGACAGTCCGGCGGCACGGGCGGCGCAGGGCGCTTCGGCTTCCGCGATGGCGGCGGCCGACGCAACCTGGTGGCTCGCGGCGGCGGTAGCCGGAGGACCGAGAGCGCCGTGGACTGGGCCCTGCGGTGGCTGGCCGAACACCAGGAAGCCGACGGCCACTGGGACGTCAAGAAGTACGGCGGCGGTCTCGGACACCCCCCGCGGGACGCGGACGCCTCGATCACGGCACTGGCCGTGCTCGCGTTCCTCGGCGCCGGCAACACCCCCAAGTTCGGAAAGTACAAGGACAACGTCGCCAAGGGCGTACAGTGGCTCAAGCGCCGGCAGCAGGCGAGCGGCCTCATCGGCCATCATCGCTACGAAGGCGCCATCACCATGATGGCCATGGCCGAAGCCTACGGCATGACCCAGGATCCCATGCTGCGCGGTCCGGCCCAACGCTGCGTCGACTACGCGGTCCAGACCCAGGGGCCGGCCGGCGGATGGCGGTACTTCCCGGACAAGCCGCTCGACGTAGACACCTCGGTCACCGGCTGGTGGATCATGGGGCTCAAGTCGGCCAAGGTGGCTGGACTGAGCGTGCCCGCGAGCGTCATGAACAAGGCGCTCCAGTATTTCCAGCAGGCCACCATGACGCAGGGCGCGGGCGGCGCGACCGTCTCCTACAGCAGCGAGGCGGAAACCGTCAACCAGGTCCAGCGGGGCGGCGGCTCCGAGACCATGACCGCGGTCTCACTCGTCTCCCTGCAATTCCTCGGAAAGGGCCGGAACGATCCCCAGGTCACGGCGTGTGCCAGCCAGACCGTGACCGACGGCGTGCCCAATGCCGCGGACATGAACTTCTACCGGTGGTACTATGCCGCGCTCGGGCTCTTCCAGATGGGCGTCCACAGCGGCTACTGGGAGCGCTGGAACCCCGCCATGGTCAAGACCCTCCTCAGCACCCAGGTGCGCGAGGGCACGTTCAAGCAGAACAAGGGGTCGTGGAATTACGACAGAGACTTCTGCGGCGCGGCCTGGGGGCGGGTCGGTCAGACGGCCGTCGGAGCGCTCATGCTCGAGGTCTACTACCGCTACCACGACGTGCACAAGCAGCGCAGCAAGTCCTTGCTGAAGTAGCGCCCACCGGTCTTGCGCGTTCCTCACGCCCAACTACTCATCCACCGCCGATGCCTGTGCCAATGGGTGGGCATCCAGACGACCGAGGAAGACGGCAGGGGTCGGCGGACGTTGCTCTCGGTCCTTCTGCATCAGCCACTGGATCAGCTCGCTGGTCTCGCGGCTCACCCGACCGGCCACCGCGTGCGCATCGGGAAGCGGCGCGGAGAGCTGCTGGTGCATGACTTCGTCCGCCGTGTCCGCCGCGTACGGCGGGCGGCCGATCAGCATGTGGAACCACGTACACCCGAGGCCGTAAAGATCGGCCCGGATGTCCACATCGGCGTCGCCGCGAATCTGCTCGGGACTGGCATAGGCCGGGCTTCCCTTGACCACGGCCTCGGGCGTCGGATACGCGACCTCCCGGGCCACGCCGAGATCGCAGAGCTTGGCCACTCCGTCCTGCGTGAGCAGCAGGTTGCCCGGCTTCACGTCACGGTGCACGAGGCCGTTCTCGTGGATGTACTGCAGGGCCTGAGTCACCTGCCGGACGATGGTTACGGTCTCGCGCTCCGGAAGATAGCCGCGCTCCAGCCGCTCTATCTTCTGCAGCACGGTTTCGCCCGGCACGTGCTCCATCACGAAATAGAACGACGTGCCCGTACGTCCCACGTCGAGCCCGCGGATGATGTTCGCATGCCGCAGGCGCGCAACAGTGCGCGCCTCGCTGAAGAACTGGGCCACCGCGTCCTCGTTGTGTTCCAGGTCCGGGGTCAGGACCTTGATCGCCACATCCCGGTCCAGGCGAAGGTCTCTGGCTAGAAAGATCGTACCCATCCCCCCTTCGGCGATCTTCTCCCGGATGTCGTAGCCCGGGAAAGCCTCGTGCATCTCCGCGGGCACCGTCGTGTCGCCGCTGCCGGCCCTACTGTCCGGACCGGCGCTTGGTGCATACCCCTCGTCGGGAGCAGCGGGCGTTTCCACGTCTTCGGCCATGCACGGTCTCCGCAGAGCCGTCCCCGCTCGGGGGGCGGACCCCGGCTCTCGGCCTGCCGACAACTCCCCCACCTACTTCCGGTTCCAGGGCAGGAAATCCGTCAGCCGTCTGCCTTCGAGCATATGCGAAATATCTTCGAGCTGGTAACGTCTCGCCAGTTCGATGATCGATGTCTTGAGTTCCTTGTCCTCAGGCGCGTCTCCGAGGCGGGCCATCATGGCATGCGCAGGCATTCACGATGCAGGCAGGCATTCACCAC
>CAZBZG010000387.1:0-3618 GCA_964496245.1 uncultured Planctomycetaceae bacterium
CCGAGCAGGTTCGGCCGGCACCGGTCGAGATCCCAGAGGATGGCGCGGTCGTAGTGGACCAGATGAATGGTGCTGTTGAGGATCTTGAAGAGCAGGGCCTGTTGCGAATCGCTGCGGCAGGCGTCCACGATCAGGTTGGAAAGCGTGCCCACCACCTGGGCAGCGGATGCGTCCGAGGAACTGTCGGATGGAGACGGGTCGGCCATGGGTCACTCGGTCCGGCGATCGCCCTCGAAGCAGGCGCGGTCGAGCAGGCCCCGCATGCCGCTCTGCAGCCGTTCGTCCTCAGCGGGCGGGTTCTCGACATCCGCGAACACCTTCAGGGTCTTGGTCACGGGATTGATCTCCGGGCTGACCCGGCTGACTGTGGCGTCGACCGTGGTGCCGGTCTCGCGCACCGCGATGGGCACGCGCATCCCCGGCCGTACGCTGCGCGCGAGCGAAGAGGGCACGAAGAACTGCGCCCGCAGCACGCTCTCGTCCAGGAGCTCCACGAGCTTGTCGCCCGCACCCACGCGTTCGTGTTCCTCCACGAAACACTCGACAATGCGACCCGCGTAGGGGGCCTGTACCGTGCAGGCGGCGAGCCTGGTTTCGGCCAGCGCCAGATCGGCCCCGGCCATGGCCGCGGCTGCATCGGCCTTGGCCTTGCGGACCTCATGGGCGGCGATCTGGGCCCTTGCGATCGCGACATCGGCCTCTGCGACCTTGACCGCTGCGCGGGCCTCCTCCACGTCGCTTCGCGGGACGGCTTTGTCCTTGTACAGACTCTCCTGGGTCTCGCGCCTGGCCCGGGCGCTCTCGCGCCTGGCCTGGGCCTTAGCCAGGTTCGCCTGGGGGACGGCTTCATCGAGAAGCTGCCGCTCGAGCTGCACGCCGCGCAGGCGGGCTGCCGCCTTGTCGCGGCTGGCTTGGTACTCGGCATCCGCTAGGGCGACCAGCGGTTCGCCGGCTTGGAAGCGCTGCCCGATCTCGTAGTGCACGGCCTTCACCGTGCCGGCGAGCTCGGCCGAGAGCACGCACCGTCGGCGCGGCTTGAAGACCACGTGCAGGTGTCTGGACGGTTCATCCGGCCTGTCCCGTTCCTCTGCGTGCGCGCCGCCGGGTCCGGCAAGCAGGACCGCCAGGAGTGCGCCGTGAAATCGGGTCGCGCGTGTCCGCATGATGCTTCCGTCCTCGGGTGGAAGCCGACACCGCGTCGTCCGGCTTTCGGTGTGCCCGTGCCTGCGCGGTTCTCTCACTCCGTGAGCAGGTCGGCTCTGGGCCGCCTGAGACGGGCGGGATCGACAGCGGCCGTGATCTCGGCCAGCGGTGGACCTTCAGGGGACAAACGCTCCAAAGCTTCCTCCGCCACAGAATCGGCTGAGGCCGCCCCCGGTGCGGTCGCGCGCTGGTCGGGCGGTGGGGCGGGCTCGGCCGCAGAAGCCCGCGGCGGGCAGAGCGGTCGCGGATCGGAAGCCGGCAGCGCATCGCGGCCGGTCAAATGCACGCGCAGCCGAAGCGGGAACAGCACCGCGGGGGAAGCCTGGATCGCGGCCATGGACTCGGTCGGCGGCGAAGCCGGTTCCGCGTCGTCCGGCAACGCACCGGCCGGACTGTCGCTTTCCGGGGGATCCTTGACTTCCGCCAACCGGATCGAGTACGAGGCGCCCGCCCCCGGCCGGTCGCCGGCCGGTCTGACCTCGGGTTCTGTGGTGTCGTGCGGAGGCGAAAGCGTCCCGTGCGGCCTCCGGCCGAGCGCATTGTCGAGCCGTTCCTGCGCCACCGCATAGTTGGCGTAGGCCTTCAGATACCGGAGGCGCGCGAAAAAGGCGTCCGCCTCGCGCTCGAGCACCTTGCTCTCTTCGATCTCGCGCTGGGCGAGTTGCTTGCGACTGGCCGCGAGCAACCGGTCGGCCAGCTGGGCGAGATCCCGCAGCTCATCGCAATGCGCGGCCGCGTCCTGGAATTCGAGCACGGACAGGCGCACCTGCGTGAGTACGCCGACCGCGAGCGCCATGCGCTTCTGCTGGATGACATCGATGCGTCGTTCGGCTGCCCGCTTCTGCTTCCAGCGCCGGGGGAGCGAGAGGAGATTCCACGCGGCGGTCACGCCCACCGTGTGCCAGGTCTTGTGGACCAGGAAGCGGTCGGTGTCGTGTTCGCGATCGAACAGGACGCTGATGTGCGGGAACAGGCGGAGGATGCGCGCCTGCACCTCGTCGCGCTGGATCTGCTCCCGGTGCACGTACTGGGCGAGCTCGGGCCGCTGGCGGAGCGCTTCCTCCTCCAGGGCCTCGACCGGGAGGTCCACCGGCGGCAGGCGTTCGGGGATCTCGGGCAGGGCCAGGGCAAACCCGGCACCTGGCGCGAGGCCCATGAGCCGGCCCAGTTCGAGGCGGGCCCGGGCCGATTCCCGCTCCTGCTCGCGCAGGCGCACCTGCATGCGGGCGAGGGTCTGTTCGTTCTCGAGCCCCTTGACCTCGGTGATCACGTTGCTCTCGATCTGCTGCTGGACTGTGGTGCGGCCCTGTTCGGCCTTTTTCAGGAGCGCGCGCGCATCGGCCGCCGCCTGCTCGGCGACCACGGCCCGCCAGAAGGCCTCGGTTACATCGAGCGCGAGCTTCTGCTGTGTGCGGCGGTAGCTCTGCTCCTGGATGCGCACCTCTTCCTCGGCCTGCCGCGCCCGCAGGAACGAGAGGCCGAAGTCCAGCAGATTCCAGAGCGCGTATGCGCCGTAGGTCCGCTTGGTGCGCTCGGACGAGACCGACTCGCTCAGATTGCTCTCGCCCGTCTCGAAATCCTCGGACCGCGACGCGCGTTCGTTGCTGCGGCGGGTCCGCTTGAACCGGAGGTTGAGATCGGGCAGCAGGGCCAGCTTGGCGCCGGTCGCCTGTTCGGCGCGGATGTCGCATTCGAGCTCGTCGACCGCCACATCCAGGTTGTAGGCGAGGGCGGAGGCGATGGCGTGCTCCAGGGTGACCGGCTGTTCCGGTGCTGGCGCGTACTCGATCGTGCGTGCCTCAGCCACGAGATCGGGCCGATGCGCCTCGTCGTACGGCCGGATGAAGGAGCAGCCGGCTGCCAGGGGCAGGCCCAGCATCAGCAGCACGGCCCACGCCGCGCGCGGCCGCGGCCGGGTTGGCTTGACGGGCGCCCGGTTCGTATCTGTTGGCTCGACCATAACAGGGTCCATCCTCACTGCCGGGGGCGGCCGGGGCGCCGATCAACGGATGCGGTGCACCGGGCCTCCCGAGAGATTCGGAACCGCTCGTGCCTTGTCCCCATCTCTGACGCGCAGCCCGGGCCAGCAGCTTTGGGCTCTGCCGGTGCTGTGCCGCCGACGCCAGGGCGAGAGCGCCTGGGCCCGTTCCGGACCCAGCCCCTCGCATAGGCCACTTGACCCGGGCCCGCGTTTTCTTTTGACAATTCCCCTGCGCATTTTCACCGAAGTCCGCTAATGTGAAAAGGATACCGCTTCCCGCTCGATTCTTCCGATAATGTGGTTGACCAAGGACCGTTCATGTCGTTACATTCATATAAAAGGACTTTGCTCCCGTCAAATGGAAATCGCTGAAAGAAGGACGCTGTTCACTCAAAATCATCGCAATTCCAGGCAGCGCCTTGTCCTGCAGTCCA
>CAZBZG010000388.1:0-2934 GCA_964496245.1 uncultured Planctomycetaceae bacterium
GGCGGGGGAGGGCGCCCCCGCATTGCGTATGGCAGGCGTGGCTGGCCGGGTGTTCGCGCCGCGACTGCCAATCGATGGCCCAGGCGCCGTGGTCGCCGAGTAGCCCCTCGACAAAGGCTTCGGTCGGCGGCGGGCCGAAGACTTGGAGCGCCGGCCGCCGACTCACGGACTGATCCCACCGCGTGAGCGCGAAGCAGGGGAAATCGACGTTGTGGTCGAAGTGATGGTGCGTGAAGAAGACCTGGTCGATTTGGAGCGGGTCCAGGCCCATGCGGGCGAGCTTCCAGGTGGTGGCAGGTCCACAGTCGATCAGAGCGCAGGTGTCGCCTCGCTGCAGGACAAAGGCGCTGCCGTACTGATCGCGTGCCGCCACGGGGCAGGCGGTCCACGGGGTTGGCCGCGAATTCGTTGTCGAGACGCACCGCGCCGTGGGCGAGTACGACATCCATGCCCTTGACCGATTCGCCGCGGTCCACCCGGGCCAGCAGGTCCCGGGCCTCGGCCAAGCGGGCTTCGTCGGGGAGGCGCACGTTGATCTCGAGGATCTCGTGCGCATGGGCGAGGGGGGCTGTATCCCGGGGCGCTGTCTCGTGAAGCAGTTGCAGCGTCTCCCCGGCGAGGAGGTGTGCGGCCCGCAGCATACGCCGCTCGAGGTTTTCGTGATTGGGGCGGGGCGCCGTCTGACTGCAAAGGGTGATGTCCCCGAACGCGCCGTTGGCGTAGAGCACCGGAATCGGGCCCAGTGCGGCGCGCAGATACTGGCGGGCCGTCCCCGGGTAGTCGGCCGAATAGAAGTTCGCGCCATAGAAGCTGACGGGGTGGGAGGTGTTTGCGTGCAGGACAACGACCAGGTTGCCGTCCGCATCCTCCGCGTAGAGCAAGAGCTGGCCCGGATCGTCCGGTCCTTCGAGACCGGTGAAGTCGTCCCGCTGGGTGTTGCCGTGCATGGTGTGGGCGCCGTCGGCCCAGCAGCAGCGCCGGTTGTAGCCGATGCGCGCGCGCCCGCTTCCCCAGCCGATGCGGCAGGGCCTGGCCGATCCCACGGCTTCGCAGGCCAGCTCTGTGAGCCATCCCTGGAGCCGGTCGAGGTATGCGTCATCCACGGGCTTCTTGTGATTCGTCCATGCGATGGATGGACCGGAATGGGTGTGCGTACAGCCGACGATGATGTCGGACGGCGCCAGCCCGCTCGCCGTCGCCATGGCTTTGCGTGCGGCAATCGCCCGGTCGGAAGTGAGGGTCGCCAGATCGCAGCTGACGAGGAGCACCCGCGTGTCGCCCTGACGCAGGAAGAGGGCGTTGGCTTCGAGGTCGTCGCGAATGGATGCCGCCTGCTGCATCACCGAGGCGCCCTGGATCCAGGTGCCGAGTTCGTTGTTGATTACGCGTGTGGCAGCACCGACGTCAATCGTCATGCGGACGGTCCTGTGAAGACGGGCGCGTAGGCAACGCCGGGCACGAGCTGCCGGCCGTCGGAAAACCCCTCGGGCCGGTCGCGAAGTTTGACGATCATGCGTTCGCGCCAGGTGGCGATCCGGTCCGCGGCCTGGGGATCGCCTGTGAGGTCGTGGCACTCGGTCGGGTCGGCCACGAGGTCGAAGAACTGCTCCCGGCCGTCCTTGACGAACCAGATGTACTTCTCGTGGCCATCGGTGAGCGTGTGGTGCATGGGCGCATGCTCGATGTGGAGCTGTTCGCGCCACGGCGGCTGCTCGCCGCGCAGCAGCGGGAGCAGGCTGCGGCCCTCCACGGTATCGGGGATCGGTACATCGGCCATGTCGAGGAGCGTGGGCATGATGTCAGGAAGAGACACGGGCTCGTTGCGCACGGCGCCACGCTGAATCTCCAGATGGCCGGGGCCTCGCACAAGCAGGGGGATGCGGGCCGAAGGCTCGTAGGGCACGGTCTTGCGCCACAGGTGATGGTCGCCGAGCATGTCGCCGTGGTCGCTCGTCAGCATGACCACGGTGTTGTGTCCTGTTTGGCGCTCCACGTCGTTCACGGGATTGAGCAGCCGCCGCAACTGGTCGTCCAGATGGTTGAGCAAGCCGTAGTAGCCGGCGCGCGCGCTGAGCAGGGCTTCGCCGGAGAGATCGACGGACGATGCGGAAACGTCGTCGCCGATCCCGTCATGTGCGGGCGGCGTCGCCCAGTCGCCGACGATTGGATCCGGGGCACCGGTACGCAGATATCGCTCGAGGTAGAACGCGGGCGGCACCAGAGGCGGATGCGCGGCAATGAAGCTGACGACGAGGAAAAAGGGGCAGGGCGGATCCCGCCGCTCGAGCCACCGCAACGCCTCGCCCACGGAACAGTTCGTATGGTGGAGCTGCTCGGGCAGGTGCCACGGGCGCGCGGTCCAGTCGTTGTGCATGACGCCGCTGCCATAGTAGCCTCCGCCTCCCTCCGGTTGGTTGCGCGCCAGGAATTCGGCGTATTCCGTGGGGGCGTGGATCGAGGGGCCGTGCCGGCCGCCCGAAAGGACGACTTGCTGGAAGCCGAAGCGCTTGCGAAACGGATGCTGGTGCATGCTGCGGCCGATCCAGCAGGTGTGGTAGCCCGCACGCGAGAGCAGGGCCGGAAGGGTCTCGGTGATGTCCCACTCCACGCCATCCCGGTAGCCCATCATGCCGTGCGTGGCCGGAAATTGCCCGGACAGGATGGAGCGTCGGGCGGCAATGCAAGTAGGGCAGGGCGTATACGCGCGACGGAAGCGGACGCCAGCCCCTGCGATGGCGTTCATGTTGGGCGTCATGAGAACGGGGTGCCCTTCGCAGCCCAGGGCATCGCCGCGGTGCTGTTCGGTGATAAAGAGCAGGATATTCGGTCGTTTGGGCATGGGCGGCTCAGGCGTCGTTGAGGATGGCGTCGGGATCGATGCGGTCGACCACTATGCTGTCCAGCACCGAGCCGGAGACGCCGAAGAGCACCGTA
>CAZBZG010000388.1:2944-3609 GCA_964496245.1 uncultured Planctomycetaceae bacterium
ATATTGGCGAATACCTTCTGGAACGCGTCAGCCACCTTGGCGGCTACATCCGTGCGGTTGGGCGCGCGCAGAGGGGTTGTCATGCCGAAATGCGTGTCGCTGTGCCGCTGGGCGGCGGGGAAGCGTTCGGGCGTGTAGTCTACCCCATCGCCGGCATTCTGGAAGGTCCATGGGCAGCCCTTCCCGTAGGCGTTTCTGGCCTGGAAGACCGTCATGCGGGGCAGAATCCATCGCTGCCACACGCCCACGGGCACGCCCTCGGCCTGGAGGGCCTTCATGACGGCGTCGCGCATGCGGGTGGGAGCGCCGGACCAGCCGACCGCATCCATGTCGATGCGCGAGGTGTAGTTGTACCCGTTGTGGGTATGCCCGGCGGGTTCGGTCGGCAGGATCAACCCGGGAAGGCCGGCGAGCTTGTCGTTCAGCACAGCGCCGTTGGCGCGCTGGATGGCGAAGTAGTCGTCGAGTTTCTTGAGCTGAGATCGCCTGAAGGCGGCCGTGAGATCGTTGCCGCGGTACATCCATCCCAGGGCATAGGCGTGGTAATCCCGGTCGTCCAGGGGCGTGCGGGTCTCGCCGAAGCTCCAGAGCTGGGCGGCCTTGGCCCGCATCTCGTCGTCGTTCGTGACGAACATGCCCCCCTCGCCCGTACAGCAGACCTCGTA
>CAZBZG010000389.1:0-3564 GCA_964496245.1 uncultured Planctomycetaceae bacterium
GGGCTACCGGATCGGACCGGCCCTGGCGCGGGTGACGCTCCAGAGCACGGTGCGCGAACGGCTCGCAGCCGAAGCGTCGGCTGTGCTCGTTCCGCTGCGCGAGGCCACGGGCAACACGGCCGCGCTCTTCCAGAAGATGGGGCAGGGCACGGTCGTACTCGACAAGGCCATGCATCCCCAGGCCGTGGTCATGCAGCCCGTGGGCAACAAAGCTGCGCTCGGGCCGGATTCGCCCTGGACCGCGGTCATCTACGATGCGCTCCCGGCCAAAGAGCAGAAGAAGCTGGATGCCGCCTGGAAGACGGCCGGCCGTGAGCGCGGGCTGCTCGCAGCCATGCTTCCCGGGTATGCGGAACGCGGGTTCGCGTTCGACGATGCGCAGGCGCTTCCCGGGGTGCGGCGGCTGGCGGCGCCCGTCTTCGACCGGGACGGCGCGCTCGTGGCGTGCGTGGCGCTCGGCGGCACACGCTACACCATGCCCGACGACCGCGTGGACGAACTGGGCGCAGCCGTGGTGGCCGCCGGCCAGGATCTCTCGCGCAGGCTCGGCTTTCGCGCACCTGCAAACACGGAGCCAAGCACATGAACAAACGACCGAACGTGATCGTGGTCCTGGCCGACCAGCACCACGCGGATCTCATGCGCTGCGCAGGCCACGAACAGGCGATTACCCCGAACTTCGACGCGTTCGCGGCCGACGGCGTGCGTTTCGCGCGCGCCTACTGCCAGAACCCGATCTGCACGCCGAGCCGCGTCTCCTGGCTGTCGGGGCAGTACTGCCACAACCACGGCTTCTACGGGCTCTCGGGCCCGGCCTGGTACGACCTGCCCAACCTGTTCCGTCACTTCCGCGCACACGGATACCGCACCGCCGGCCTGGGCAAGCTGCACCTCCCGTGCCAACCGCGCAACTGGATCGCCGACGACGTGGACCTCTTCGAAGACGCCTACGATCCAGTGGCGGGCGACTTCGGGAACACCCGTTTCCTGCAGCACCTGGAGGCTGCGGGCCTGCGGCACCTGGAAGACAGCTGGCACAACCCGTGGCAGCCCGCCCACGAGTGCGACGCCCGGCCGTCGGAGCTTCCCTACGAACACACCATGGAGCGCTGGATCACGGACCGCGCGCTCGCCTTCATCGACCAGGCGCCGGAGAAGCCGTTCTGCATCGAACTCGCGTATCAGAAGCCGCACCATCCGCTCCTGCCCCAGCCGGACTTCTGGGACATGTACCCCCCGGACCTGGCGCTGCCGCCGACCTTCGACCAGGAGCCGGCCGGCCGGCCGCCGCACTTCCGGCGCATGTGGGACCACACCCACAACAAGACCGGCCCGTTCGGCCGGGACGGCGAGAGCGCCCGCGACTGGGCGCGGCGCGCCTGGCGCGGCACGCTCGCGTGCGTGACCCAGATGGACGACGTGTTCGGCCGTCTGATCGCCGCGCTGCGCGCGCGCGATCTCTACGACGAGACCATCCTCGTCTATTCCGGCGACCACGGCTGCTACCACACCATCCACGGCCTGCAGGAGAAGGCGCCGGGCATCTGCTCGGACGCGGTCTGCCGCATCCCCATGATCTGGCGCGCGCCCGGCGTGACGCGCGCGGGCCACGTCTCGCACGAACTGATCGAGACGGTCGATGCCGCGCCCACGCTCGCCGCCCTCTGCGGCCTGCCCGAGATGGAGACCGCGGACGGCCGGGACGCGTCCGCGCTCCTCACGGGCGGTACGCAGCCCCTGCACGACGCGGCGGTGACCGAGAACCCGTGGAGCAAGAGCCTGCGGTGGGGCAAGTGGCGCTTCGTCCACTACCAGCCCGAGATGTTCGGGGGCGAGGACGTGGGCGAGCTCTACGACATGGACGCCGACCCGAACGAGACCACCAACTTGTACGGCGACCCCGCGCACGCCGAGACCGTGGCCGCCTGCCGCCGCCGCCTCTTGGAGTGGCTGATCGCCACCACGCGCTGCCGCACCGTGCACCCGCCGCGCCGGAACTCCGTGCCCCTGCCAGACGGCACGCGCCGGCCGCAGCAGTACGAGACCGCAGCCGACGGCAAGGAGTCCAACCGCGCCCACCCGGCCCAGCGGGTGGCGGACGGACGGTTGAACTACCTGTAGACGCGACAGGGAGTGTTTGCGGCCTGGTTCGGTTCCAGGCGACACCCGGAAGGGGCTAAATGTAGCACAGGCACTCCTGCCTGTGCAGCGCCTGCCTGTGCAGCGTGTCACGCGTTCCGTCCCAGGCAAGAGTGCCTGGGCACCATCCCTTCATGCAGGAGATCTTCATGCCCGCGCAGCAACCCAACGTCCTCTTCATCCTCTCCGACCAGCACAACGCCAAGTGCCTGGGGCACACCGGCCTCACGGACGCGATCACGCCCAACCTCGACAAGCTCGCGACCCAAGGCGTACGGTTCGCAAACGCGATCACGCAGAACCCGATCTGCACGCCGAGCCGGGTCTGCTACCTTTCGGGCCAGTACTGCCACAACCACGGCTATTACGGCCTGAGCGGGCCGAATCCCGAAGGGCTTCCCACCGTGTTCGGCCACTTCCGCCGGCACGGCTACCGGACGGGCGCCATGGGCAAGATCCACTGCCCCGAGTACTGGGTCGAAGACGACTGCGACGTGTTCTTCGAGACCTGCGGGTGCAGCATCGGCGGGCGGTGCAGGGAATACGCCACGTACCTCGCCGAGCGCAACCTGACCGACCTCGAGGACCACGGCGCCATGCAGGAGTTGGGCGATCGCGGCCGGCAGACCTGCGAGGGCCGGCCGAGCAAGGTGAGCTTCCGGGACAGCCAGGAAGGCTGGCTCGCCACCCAGGCCTCTGACTTCATGCGCGCGGCCCGGGACGCGGACACGCCCTTCTTCCTCCACGTCAGCCTGCCCAAGCCGCACCAGTGCTACACGCCGGCCGAGGAGTTCTGGAACCTGTACGACGAAGATGCGCTCACGCTTCCGCCCAACGCCGACAACGAAGCCCCGCACCGCGCGCCCCACCTCAAGCGCGCTGCCGAGCACTGGCGCAGGGGCGACTGGGCGCTCTTCGCGCCCAAGACCTTCGAGGCTGCGCGCAAGCGAAAGCTCCGCGGGTACCTCGGCAACATCAGCCACGTGGACCGCGCGGTGGGCGAGCTCGTGGACTGGATCGACGCCCAGGGCCTGGCCGAGGACACCATCATCGTCTACACGACCGACCACGGCGACTATGCGACCGAGCACGGCATCATGGAGAAGGCGCCCGGCATCTGCCACGACGCGATCACGCGCATCCCCGCGCTCTGGCGCTGGCCGGGCCGGTTCGCCGCCGATCACGCAGCAGGGGAACTCGTGGAGACCGTGGACGTGACCGCCACCCTGGCCGCGCTCTGCGGCCTGCCCGCCATGGAGACGGGCGATGGCAAGGACATCTCACACCTGCTGCGGGGTGAATCGGGCGCGGTGCGCGACGTAGCGGTGACCGAGTTCGCGTGGAGCAAGAGCATCCGCAAAGGCGACTGGCGGCTCGTCTTCTACCCGCCCGCCATGTTCGCCGACGAATACCCCGAGGGCTTTG
>CAZBZG010000390.1:0-3561 GCA_964496245.1 uncultured Planctomycetaceae bacterium
AGGTCAAGCACACCTTCCAGGATGGCGCGGGCGAGACCCGGACGGCCACCCAGCCCTTCCGGCTCGAACGCAACCCGCTCATCATACGCATCTTCGACTTGAATCTCGCGCAGATCACCGTACGCGTCCGGGACGCGGCCACCGACGCTGCGATCCCCGGCGCCCAGATCGCCGTCAAGGGCGCAGAAGCGCACCGCGTCCTGCATGCGGGCGAAGACGGCACGGCAACCCTCGGACCGCTGCCGCCGGGCCGCTACGCTGTGGCGGCGCGCAGCGACACGCACGAACAGGTGGTGATTGAGCGCGAGCTGAAGCGCGGGGCCCATCTCACGGTCAGGATCGCGCTCGGCGGGGCGGAGGTGGCGGTCTATGTCTTCCACAAGGCGGACAACGCGCCGATCGGGGGCGCCGATGTCACCTTCGTCCATCGCGCGACCGGCGCGCGCTACAGCGGCCGGACGAATGCCGAGGGCAAGGCCCTGGTGACCGGCGTGCCACCCGGCCTCTACCGTGCCGGCGCCCGCGCGCAGGGGTTCGAAACCAGCGCCCACGACACCAACGTCCATAAACCCCCGGCCCGGAACCGGGTGCGATTCAAGCTTCTGGCTGCGCGGCCGCATGCCCGGCTCACGGTCAAGGTCGTGGACGCAACGACCGGCCAGCCCATCCCGGGGAGCCGCGTGAGCCTGCTCGGCGAAGAGCACATCCACTTGCGCGCAAACAGCCGCGGCCGGGCAGCCGCATCGGTGCCGCCGGGAAGCTGGGCCGTGAACGCCGACGCCTACGGCTACCAGGGACTGGTCAGCAGCGTCTACGTGGATCCGGCCAAGAAGGACCGGTTCCACCGGACCATGAAATTGGCGCCCCGTCCCGAAGAACGACAGCAGAAGCGGGAAGACACGGACCCGACCTTCACGGTATGGGAGCCGCCGGACAAGGTCTTCAAGGACCGGAAGCCGACCGAGCCCACGCAACCCGAGAGACCGCCCAAGGAGGAAGCTTCCACCGAGAAGGACGCAGCCGGCCTGGCCAAGCTCAAGTCCATTGCAGCGGTCAACAAGTGGCGCAGCGACCGGATCCAGGCCCTGCGCGACGAAGGCAACGCCAAGCTCGACAAGATCCGTGCGCTTCTCGAGAAGGTGCAGGGCACATCCATCAAGATCACCTGCCCCAAGTGCGGCAAGAGCGGACCCCAGTGGTGGGACGGCACGGGCTGGACCTGCCCGCACTGCCACGCCACGTCCATGATGTCCACCGAGTATCCCACGGCCGCTGGCGCCTACAAAGACGTGAAGAACGCCTACCTCGACCGCATCGCAGCCGTCAACCGGGCGGCCGACGCCCGCATCAAGGCCCTGCGGGGGCGATGAGGCCGAACCCGAGCGTCTTCGCTGCCCGACCGGTCAGAGACGCCTGTGCCGCCCGCCTTACCGCTCCAACGCCCCCGTGCGGCCGATCCGCGGCCCCTCCCCGCCATCCGTGACTTCCGGGGCGGCCCACCGGCTCGACCTGGGCCAGCACAGCGTGATGCGGGTCCCACGGCCGCGTGCAGAATCGACGTGGATGCATGCACCGTGTGCCTCCACGATACGGCGGACAACGGCCATGCCGAGTCCCGTGCCGCGGTCCCCTTTGGTGGAGAAGAAGGGCTCGAAGAGGCGTTGGCGTTCCTTCTCGCTCATCCCTTCCCCGCTGTCGAATACAGACACGACCGCCTTCTCCCCTTCGGTATGGGCGCAGAGGCCCCATTCGCCGGGGGCGTCCGGCCTCATGGACTCGTACGCGTTCTTCAGCAGATTGAGCAGGACCTGGCGCAGCTTCTGCGGGTCGGCCCGCAGTTCCGTCTCCCCGCCCGTCACGACAGCTGGTCGCCAGACCGCGCCTTGCTCCCGGAACAGAACCTCGAGGTCGGACAACAGGCTCGAAAGAACGACGGCCAGCGTAACCTGACGCACCTCAAGCACCGGGTCCTTGTAGAACTGGCGAAGCTCATGGGTCAGCCCCTGCAGCCGCTGAAAGCCCTTCTCGAGCCTGAGTGCGTGCTTCTGTTCCCCGGCGTGCGCAGCCGATTCCTTGAGCCGTTTGAGGTTGTACGGAATGGGCGCGAGGATGTTGTCGATCTCATGGTTGATCGAGGAGATCAGGACGCCCAGCTCCGCCAGGACCTCCTGGCGACGCGCGACTTCCTGCATTCGGCGCAGTTGCGTCACATCGGTCAGGATGATGAGCGCGCGGTCGTCTTCCTCGGCCAGCGTGGCCTTGACGCCCAAAAAATGCCGCTCCCCCACGACGATCTCCCGCGTCTCACGCCGCCCGAGGCCGGCCTGCAGCACGCCCAGACCAACGTCGCTCAGGGTGGATCCGTCGGGCGCCCCGAACATGGCGGCAAAGGAGGAATTGCGCTCCTCGATCCGTCCGCGGGCGTCGGTCACCGCGACAAAGACCGGCGCGGCCTCCACCAGGTTCTCGGCGAGCGATCTCGCCCGCTTGGCCTGACGCTTCTCGTGTAGGCGGTCGAGGGACAGTTCGATCTGCGCAGCCAGGGCCACCAGGAATTCCTCGTCGTGTCCCGAGAAGACCATGTGGCTCTTCTTCTCTCCGAGAAGCAGCAGACCGCGCGCGCTCTCGGTGCAAAGACGGACGGCCCTGTGGTAGCCCGCTTCGCGCATGCGCTGCACTTGCCGGTTCTCCGCGGCCGGCAGCTCTACCCATCCGCCCGGCTCCACGATCCGCTGGATCGTAGCCGACCCCGCCAGTGCATCCCAATCGCGTTCAAACCACTCCTTGTCTCGGAGTCCGGCCGCGACGTCGAGGCACACCCGCTCGTGGCGGTCGGCCAACACCGCGCCCGCCGACTCCGGCGCCAGCGCCGTGCGCACGTGCCGCAAGGCGGTCTCCGCCACGTCTGCCATGGTTTCGCACGTCGACAACTCGTGACCGGTGCGCGCGAGCAGGGCATTCATGCGGGTTTCACGCCGGAAGAGGAGCCGATCCAGCAGCGAACGCAGCGCCTCGGTCACGGGCTGGAAGGTGACGCCCATGATCAGCAGGAGGAGCACGAACTGCAGGCCCCCCATCTCCGCCAGCGGCGCTTGCATCGCGTACCCGAGCGCTCCGATGAAGCCCGCATAAAGGCCCCCGATCAGCGCCATGCCCAGGGCGTAGGGGAGCGTCCGCCGCAGAACGAGCTTGATGTCGAACAGCGTGAAACGCAGAATGCCCAAGCCGATGGCCAGCGGGAAGAAGGACCAGACGATGCCCATGTAGGAAGGATAGAAATCGTTCTGAAAGGCGTGCAGGTAGCCGAGCGAGGCGTAGACGAAGGCAACCCCCCAGCCGGCCAGGAACAGGACGAACTGAACGCAGCGCCGGGAGGACCGCCCCTCCCGCATCGCATAGGCGCCCACGAGCGCGGCCGCGATCACGTTCCAAACCATCATGACGGCGGCCGAATACCGGTAGGCCCCGAGCGCGTTGGCGGGCACGAAGGTCTTTCCCATCATGCGGTATAGCTCAGTGCAATAAATCCGCAACGCAGCAGCGAAAGAAAATGCCGCGCAG
>CAZBZG010000391.1:0-3536 GCA_964496245.1 uncultured Planctomycetaceae bacterium
CACCCGACCGCGCTGCGGCTTCCTGTACTTGACTCTCTTTGGGCCCGCGACCGACCCGATGCCGGCCGGCCCGCGGGGTGCGGGCGCGATCACGAACTGCGTGGGCGCGGAGGCGTAGACCTTGCCCACCCGCGCGCTGTGGGCGACGGCCAGCCAGGCCTCGCCACGTTTGAGCGGCGGGACCACGCTGTCGTAGCTGCGGATGGCGGGTGCGAGCCCCTCGCGCATGCGCACGAAGAGCTTCCACGCTTCCTGCGCAGGGTCGCTTGCGATGTCCGGAAAGCCGCCGCCGTGGGCGAGGATCGCGCAGCTCACCTGGTAGACGAGCATCTTCTGGGCCACGCCTGTGAGCGCGAACTTGCCCCGCCCCTCGGCCGCCGCCACGGCCAGGGCCCAGTCGGCGAGCTGCGACCAGGTGAGGTCCTGCACGTCCGCGCCGTCGGGCAGATGCGCGAGCGCCTGCTTGTTGGCGCAGAGCAGGTAGTCGTCCGCCCCGATCGGCAAAAAGCAGGTCTTGCCGTCGAACCGCGTCATGTCGGCGAAGCCCTGGACGAACGAGCGGTCCTGCCAGGCGTCGGCGTGGTCGTCGAGGGGGGCCACGAGCCCGGCGCCCACCCACTCGGCCATGCGCGAGACATAGACGATCACCACGTCCGTGCGGACCTGGCCGGTCGAGGCCTGCACGCGCATGCGCTTGAGCAGGGCGTCGTCGTCAAAGGTCTGGAAGTCGACACGGCAGTCGTGCTCCGCTTCAAAGCCGCGGATCACCTCGTTCCGCACGAACGCGTTTTCTTCGGGCAGCGACCAGAGGCGGGAAGCCACGACGAGCGTGGGGCGATCGTCCCGGGGGGCGAGACGTCCGGAGGAGACGAGCCAGCCTACGGCGAGCCCTGTGACGACGAGGAGGAGCAGCACGATTTGTCTGGGCTTCACGACCGTTCCTTCCACTTCATGGTTTGTCTTCCGCATCCTCGGCCCGGACTACGGCCAGGGTGATGTCGTCGTACTGCGCCGCTCCCGACATGAACGCGCGCAGGCGGTCCTGCACGAGCGGTACCACGGGCCGTCCGACCTGGGCGGCTTCTGCGAAAAGCGTCTGCAGACGCTCGAGGCCGAACTCTTCGCCGTCGCTGTTGCGCGCTTCCACCACGCCGTCGGTGAACGCCAGGAGCGCCGTACCGGGCGGCAGATCGACGGGCGTGGCCGCGTACGTCTCACCGGCGAGCACGCCGAGGGGCAGGCTGTTCTTCCGCTCGAGCAGCCGGACCCGCCGGTCTGCTGGGGTGTAGATCAGGGGCGGCGGATGGCCGGCCGAGAGCACGGTGGCTGCGTGTCGGTCCGGTTCGAGAAGGACCAGGAGAAGCGTCACGAACGCGCCGTGGCGCGACCGGGCGTGCATGATGTCATTGAGCCGAGCGAGCACGGCCGCGGGTTCGGGCACGTATTCCATGGCCAGGTGCAGCTCGGACTGGAGGCAGGCCATGTAGAGCGCCGCGGCCGGCCCCTTGCCCGAGACGTCGCCCAGGGCCACGCAGGGGCGGCCGTCGGCACGCACGAAGATGTCGTAGTAGTCGCCGCCCACGTGGCGCGCCGGTTCGGTGCAGGCCTCGAAGCTGAGGCCCGAAACGTGAGGCAAGTCGGTGGGGAGGAAGCTGGTCTGGATTTCACGCGCGGTCGCCATCTCCTGTTCGAGCTTGCGGTGCTCGACCGCGTCGCGGTGCATGCGGGCGTTGGCGATGGACACGGCCGCCATGTCGGCAAACGCGCGGAAGAGCACCCGGTCGTCCTCGGTAAAGGGCCGTCTGCCCTTGCGGTTGACCGCCTGGGCCACGCCCAGGACGCGGTCCTTGGCGACCAGCGGGACGCAGAGCCGGCTCTCGACCGAAGCGCAGCCCGCGGGGGCGCGCTCGCAGGCGGCGGGCTGTTCCGGTTCGTTCGTGAGATGCGGCTCACGCGAAAGCGCCACCTGTCCGGCCACGGCCTCGCCCTTGCGGATCCGGCGCGGCGTCTCCTGGAGTTGCCCCATGGGCGAGAGCATGGCCTCGGTCACGAGGTCGCCGGTCGTCTCGTCTGCGAACAGGAGCGAGCAGGCCTCCACCTCCATGATCTCCTGGGCCTTGGCGAGGACCGTGCCCAGCAGCGTGGCCAGGTCGAGGCTCGAGTTGAGGTCGGAGGCGAGGTGCACGAGGGCCGAGAGGAACTGCCGGGTCTGCGAGGCGCCGCTCAGCTGCGCCTGAGTCAGGGCCACGCGGCGTTGGGAGGGGGTGTCTGCCATGAGCCCGGTCCGTTCGTCATCAAGACGGCGAGGCGTCGGCCGCTTGGCGCATCTGTCGGTGGGCATCCGGCGAAGCGCCGCAGCTGGCGGAGACCGCCTGGTCGCGGACGCCGCGTCTACGGCTCTCCGCCCATCTTGCGGATGATCCGGTTGATGATGGCTTCGCCCAGCGCGTAATCCTTGGGCCGGACCACCCCGATCACGTACTCCTTGTACACGGTGCAGATCACGCGTCCCTGGGACGGATCGCGCGCCGTCCAGATCGGACGGCCGCGCCAGGCCTTTTGATGGGAGTCGTAATCCTTCCCGTTGAGCTGGAGGTACGTGCGGTAGTCGCGGCCCGTACGCGTGGCTTCCTTCTTGTCGTTGTGCCCGATCAGGAAGACCTCGGCCACGGCCGATCCGGCTCCGGGCGCCTTGGCGATGACGCCGGGCGGGAGGAAGTCGCAGTTGAAGGTGTAGCCGGGCGTCACCTGGGCCGAGTCCGTGTCCACGCCCTCGACCTCGAGGTAGACGAGCCCTGCGGGCCGTTCGCTGCGGCCGGGCACGCGGGCGGCGATCGCCCGCGCGAGGGGCGCCAGGTCGGGCACGGGCGCGGTGCCCGTGTAGATGATCTTGAAGAAGTACCGCTGCTTGTAGAAGTAGAGGTTGCGCCTTTCGTGGCGGACGTCGACGATGCCCTCGGCTCCGGCGTCCACGCGCTCGACGCTGCCGCCTAGCTTGCGGCCGCGGAAGTAGTGGAAGAGACCCGCCGCAGCCACGTCGTCGGCCATGCTGAAGCTCTGGATGGTCAGGCTCCGGTCGTCCCGCCCGAGCACGTAGTCGGCCGTGGACATGCCCGTGGCGCCGTAGTTGCGGTAGAGCACAGCACTCTTGCCCAGGGCGACCTCCATCTCATCCCCGCGGTAGCCGCGCAGCTTGCTGGTCCGGGTGAGACCCGGCACGGCGCCGCCCTCGGGCAGGTAGCGTTCGATCGATCCCATGAAGGGAACGTGTTTCATGATGCCGCTGCCGCAACCGGCGGCGGTCAAGGCGAGCACCCCCAGAAGGATGGCGCGACGTGGCATTCTGGCTCCTTTGCGCACTGGCCGTGGCACGGCGCTTCCCGCAAGGTCTGCGAGCATACACGGGTCCGGGAGCGGGGTCAAGGGCTGGTGCGCGGGCTGGCGGATCGGGACGCTGTTCGGCCAACGCACCGGAGCCGCGGGGCAGGGACTCCGGCCTTGTCATTCCGACAGAGGCCCGCAGGTGCGGCATGGCA
>CAZBZG010000392.1:0-3515 GCA_964496245.1 uncultured Planctomycetaceae bacterium
ATGAAGACCATGCGCGATGCCGGTTCGTCCTTCGCCCAGATCCGCGCGGCCACGTCGTCTCCGTAGAGGGCGTGCAGGTTCTCCAGCCCTCCCGGGCAGAACACGTTCACCTCCAGCACGTGTTCCCCGACCAGGTCGAGCCCCACGAGCCAGAGGCCGTCCTCGCGGTCCACCTTTCCGTCGCCCGTGAGATCGTCCATGGCGCCGTCTCCGTCCGCGTCGATGATGAAGTCGAACGCATCCATGTACTTGTGCCGGCTGAACGTGCCCGAGCCGACGGCCCGGTTGTGCCGCGGCGAGCGGAAGATGCTCAAGAAACGGAGCGCCGCAGGATCCACGCCCTGATGCGCGAGCGCCTGGCGGAAGGTCTCGATGCCAAAGATCAATTCGTAGTGGACGGGCACCACGTCCGCGTGCCGCTCGCCCGTGTCCTCGTCCGGCACGACCAGGTCCTTCAGGCGCAGATGCGGACTCACGAGCAGGTCCTGCGTTTCCGGCGTGAGTCCGACGAAGTGCATCGGCGGCCGGTAAGCCTCTGCGTGGGCACGTACCTTGTCGGCGCCGCTCTTGGACGCATCACGGTAGCGCCCGAGCGTCCGGCCGGCCACGGTCAGCTCGCCATGGGGCTTGTGGGGGCGTTCGGCGACGTGGGGCACGTATAGGCAGACGGTCCTCCGGCCGACCCGGGGGGGCGTGGAGAGGTCGATCGCGACCCAGTGCGGACCGGGCTCCCCGGGCACGGGCACCTCGAGATGCCGACCGTACTTGCGCGTCGGCCGACCCGAAGCATCGGGCACGCGCCGCGCGCACAGGGCTGGCTCGCCGTGCAGGCGGCCGCGGAGTTCCACGGCGGTGCCGGGCGCGCACGCCAGAAGCGCGTCCGCGCCGAACGTGCAGGTCCGTTCCTCCTGGCCCACAGGCTCGGTCCAGGTGCAGGTGAGCGTAGCGTCTTCGGCCGGCACACGTGCGGGGCGGGCGGACTCGGCGCGCGTCTCCCTCTCGTCCGGCCCGGCAGCCGACAGGGCCACGGCCAGTAGCCAGAGCATGCCCACGCCGGCCAGGGCGGCGGCGAGGCGCTCGACAGACCTGCGGGCGGGCGGTTCCGTGCGCATACCCGTACCCTATGCATCGGGGGCGCAGAGTCAAGTCGCGAGCCCGGCCGGCCGTGCTGCGCCCTGAAGTCAGCGGACGCAGCACGGCATGCGCGATCCCCCCCCATGATCGGCGCCGCAGCACCCCCTTGACGCAGCGCGCCCACGGCCCAGAATAAAGGCACGCAGCCGCGTCCCGGCGATCTGTGGTGCGGGCCGGTGGACGCGTCGCGAGCCGAGGAGCCCTGACCATGAAGCGCATCCAGACCGACCTGCCGGAGCTCTTCCTGCTCGAACCCGAGGTGCACGGCGACCACCGCGGGTTCTTCGTGGAAACCTACAACCAGCGCGAAGCCGAGCGGCTCGGTTTCGCCCGCACCTACGTGCAGGACAATCACACCCGCTCCACGCGCGGCGTCTTGCGGGGGCTCCACTATCAGCTCGGCCGGCCGCAGGCCAAGCTGGTGCGCGTGGTGCGGGGAGAGATCTTCGACGTGGCCGTGGACGTGCGCAAGGGGAGCCCCACGTTCGGCCGGCACGCGGCTGCCATGCTCTCGGCCGACAACCACCGCCTGCTCTTCATCCCCGAAGGCTTTGCGCACGGCTTCTTCGTGGTGAGCGAAACAGCGGAGGTGATCTACAAGTGCAGCGACTTCTACGCGCCCGCTGAGGAGCGCGGCGTGCTCTGGAGCGATTCCGCGCTCGCCATCCCCTGGCCCATCCCGGACGACGTGAGGCCGGTCCTCTCCGACAAGGACCGCGCCTACAAGCCCCTGGCTGAGACGCCGGAAGCAGACCTGCCCCGGTACGCGCCAGCGGGCTGAGCCCCATGGGAAGGCCGAGCTTGAGCTCGGCGCTTCCAGGAACCACGCGCCTCAGCCTCGATGCGTGCCGCGTCTGCAAATCTCGCCCCGCACCGCCTCCGCCGTTCTGCGGAAAACGGTTGCCTCCTGCGTCCGGCACCTCTATAATGCACCCCGCAATCGACACAGAAGCCGGGGTAGCTCAGGGGTTAGAGCGGTGGCTTCATAATCCACAGGCCGGTGGTTCAAATCCACTCCCCGGTACCAACGCTCAACGAAGGGCCTTCTGCCAGTGCGCGGAAGGCCTTTCTCACTGGCGCGGAGCGATCGTCGGCCGCTCCTCGGCGGATCGCTTTTGCGCCCCGAACCGCAGCGCAAAGGCTTTCCGGCACGCACCGCAGAGCGACGCATCCTTCCTGTCGTGATCGTCCAGGTTGCGTGGGTACGACCGCGGGCAGGCCTTGTTCTGGCACCGGGAGATGCCGAACAGCAGGCCCGTGCTGCTGAGCGCCTGGTTGTAGGTTCGTTTGAGGAGCAGGGACGGGTCCTTGGATCGGAAACGACAGACGCTCATCACGGCAATGCCCTTGCCCGCGGTTCCGAAAAGGTGATTGTAGCCTTCCGCGTAGAGGTCTTCGCCCGTGAGGCCGAGCACGCCGATGTTGCAGCGACCGTGGAAGCCCACAGCCGCCCGCAGCGAGACGAGCATCTGGTCGACGTCCCACTGCCGATGCTCGTCCTGCATGCGCGTGGCGGACGCCGGATCGGGCATCACGCCCGCGCATGCCGCGATGCGGACCGGAATGCCCAGCACATCCGCGAGCAACGGCCGCAACGCGGCGAGCAGCTCCTCGTCGGTCTCGCCCAAGGGAAGGAGGAGCAGCAGGTACGCGTCCCCCGTGTGCTCGCGGATGGCGGCCAGGCGCGTCTCCTTGGCGAGCGGCAGGCGGGATTGCTTGGCTTCCGGGTGATCCGCCTCCCACGCGGCGACACATTCGGCGACCTTCGGATGCTCGTCTTGGCGCGCGAGTTCCGCGGGCGTGCGGCCCCAGAGGTGACGCACCCGCGTGTACGCGCCGTGCTCCAGGAGCAGCCGGGCCACAGCGACCGACCCGCGGTGGGCCGCGTAGTGCAACGGGGTCTGGCATTCCTCCTCCGCCACGTTCACGGGGGCATCGTGTTTCAGCAAGACGGCGGCCGTGGCCGGGTCCGCATGCCTGGCAGCGAAATGAAGGGGTGTCTTGCCCCGGTTCGTGCGCGCCGCAAGCGCTGCGCCGTGGGCGAGAAGCAGCCGCGCCATGGCCTCCCTACCGCGCCAACACGCCCAGTGGAGTGCCGAGGCCAGACCTGTCTCGACCCCCTTCACGCGCGCGCCACGGTCGAGAAGCAGCGTCACACTCTTCTCGCTGCAGTACCGGGCCGCGAGCATGAGCGCGCTCCGGCCCTCGGGATCCGTCACGTCTGCTGCCGCGCCCAGGGACAGGATGTGCTCGACCACGGCATCGTTCCCGCTCTCTGCCGCGCACATGAGACAGGTCCAGCCGTCCTGCGTCCGCTGCTCGAGGGCCTCGGGGGCGGGCGAGAAGCGCTTTACGAGCGCCATCTTGCCGGAGCCGGCCGC
>CAZBZG010000393.1:0-3495 GCA_964496245.1 uncultured Planctomycetaceae bacterium
ATCCTTGCCGAAGTTGCGGAACTTCGGCGCCAGGAAAATCTTCAGCTTCTGCTCCACGATCCGCGGGTTGTCGCCGGACTGGATGCTCATGACGCCGCGCAGGACGATCTGCTTCATCATCATCTCCTGGGCGTTGCGGATGTCGAGTTTGTCCGAGATGGGGCCCACCGCATAGTTGGCCACCACCGCGCCGTAGAGCGTGGTAATCAGGGCCGTCGCCATGCCCTGACTCAACGCATTGGGGTCGTCCATGCCGGCCTTGAGCATGTTGATCAGGCCGATCAGGGTGCCGATCATGCCCCAGGCCGGCAGATACTTCGACAGAAGATCGAAGATCTTCTTGCCATCCATGTGCCGGCCCTCGATCCGCTCCAACTCGGTGTTCATGATCTGCTCGATCAGCTCGGGATCGGTCCCGTCGACCGCGAGCTGGATGCCCTTGACAAGGTACACATCCTGGATCGTGTCGGTCACGTTCTCCAGCGCCAGAATGCCGTCGCGCCGCGCGATCTCGGCGAATTCGACCATGCGCTTGATCAAATCCACCGGGCTCTCGGCTTCGTGCTTCCAGGCATGCTTGAGCACGCGCGCGCTGTTCATCACATGCTCGATGGGCAGGCTGATGAGGGCCGCGGCCATGCCGCCCCCCAAAACGATCGCGAACGAGTTCAGATCGAGGAAGACCTTCACCTGGCTGAGCTCGATCCCCACGATCACAACGAAGACGAACCCGCTGATGTAGCCGATGATGGTGGCGATGTCCATGGAGCCCGAACTCCTTCAAGCCAGTTCGGGAGGAAACCGTGTGGCGCGTGCGTACTCGATGGCCCGCGCCACAACCGTGTCCGCCGATTCCTTGACCAAAATCTTGTCGCCATCGCGCAGTGTGACAATCGTGTCCGGCGTCTCCTCGATGAATTTCACGAGGTCTGCGTTGATGACGAATTCCTGACCGTTTATCCGGGTCACGCGGATCATCCGTGATCCCCTCTCACTTTTTCATGTTATCGGCCGTTCTCCGTCCTCCCTCCATGATCTTTCGTCTCCCGGCCCCCAACGGTCAGCGGCCAGCCCGCCGCCCCCGGCGGGCTGACCCTGATCGGACAGACTAGGCTTCCCGTTCTCCTTGGTGGCTTACCGCTTCATGTTCACGAGTTCGACCAGCATTTCGTCCGAGGTGGTGATCACGCGAGCGTTGGCCTGGAAACCACGCTGGGTGGTGATCAGCTTGGTGAACTCCTCGGACAGGTTCACGTTCGACATCTCCAGCTGCCCGGCCCGAACCTGCCCGCGCCCGCCCACGCCCGCGAACGCCAGCTGGCCGGCGCCCGAGGCGGGCCCCTCGTAGAAGATGTTGTTCCCCACCGGGACCATGCCGTTCTCGTTGGGGATCAACGCCACGGTGATGCGCCCCAGGCTCTCGATCACGCCGTTGCTGAAGACCCCCTGGATGAGCCCGTCCGGGTCGACCACGAAGCTGTCGAGCGTCCCGGGCGGGGTGCCGTCCTGCTCCTTGAGGTTGAAGTCGCTCGTGGCCGCCACCTGGGTCATGTCGCTGAAATCCAGGTCCTGGGTGAAGTCCGAACTCAGGCCCTCCCGCAGCGAGATGGTCAGCGGCTGGTTCACGCCCTGGTCCTCGAGTGTGATCTCGATGCCGCCCGTTTCGGAGAGCTCGACCCCCTTGATGAACTGGCCCTCGCTGTCGAACCGGATGAGGCCGGTCCCCACGTTCATGCTGGTAGTGATGTCGTTGCTGCTCGGACTGGTCTGCCAGTCCGCGTCCGTATCGTCCGTGGAATCGGCGACCCAGCGCCAGGTGCTGAAGTTCGTGTCCCGGTCGACCAGGGTCATCTGCATGGTGGTGCCATGGGGGTTGCCGAGCGAATCGTAGAAGACCATATTGGTGGTGGCACTGCCGCCCTGCACGTCGGCGTAGTTCAGGTCGGCGGAAAAGACGTCCGTGTATTTCACGTTGTTGTAGGACATTTCGATGTCGGTAATCGCGTTCTCCTCGCCCAGGTTGCTGACAACCGAAACGTTGAAAGAGTTGGCCAGGCCGGTCCCGTAGTCGACCGCATTCGTGTAGGTGCGCGTGAAGGCGCCTCCCGTCTCGACGGGACTGTCATAGCCCGACGTGCCGCCGGGCGTAGCCGTGCTCACCTTGCCCGCCAGCTTGATGGTGCCCATGGCGCCGCCCTGGAGGCGTGTGTTGGCTGTGTTCTCGATCGCAGTGACGTCATCCACGGCCGCCACGTCGTCCACGCCGCCACTCAGGAACTGCATCAAGTGCTCAAGGGTCGTGGAATTGACCGTACTATCGTAGGTGAACTCTGCCGTATGCCGACGGCCGCCCTTGCGGAAGCTCGTGGTGATCGTGTCGCCATCGGAAATCCCGTTGAACGGCTGAATCCAGGTCGTGCCCGAGAGGTAGTACAGGTTCGCAAGGTCGGTGTTGATGTTGGCCGCGGCATAGGGAGGTGGACCCGCCTGCGCCACCGCCAGCGGCGCCGTGGTCTGCACGGTTCCGCCGTTGATGAAGGTCTCCGCGTTGTCGCCTCCTAACAAAGCATTCCATGTGCCATCGCTGCTAACGAGTTCGCCGAACTCCTCCAGCCAACTCTGGGCGTCTGCATCGCCCATGGGGTTCACGTCACTGATCAGCCGCAGCCCGGTGGCCACCTCGAGGTCCGAGTTCAGGTTGCCGGTAAGGGCGACCTGCGTGGTCTCGGTCGCCGCGCCCGTCTGGCCGATGGGGATCATGAGATCCGTGATATCGCCGGCTTCGGGAATCTCGCCTTCCTCGGCAAGCACGCCCTGCACGTGCAGGCCGTCGCTGCCCAAGAGCGCCCCGTCCGAGCCGATGTAGAAGGTGCCGTCGCGGGTGTAGACCCGGGCATTGGCCTGCCGCAGCACGAAGTAGCCGTTGCCTTCGATGGCCATGTCACGCTGGTTGCCGGTCACCTCCATGGACCCCTGGGTGAAGTTCTTCATGATGCTGCCGGTCTTGGTGCCCAGGCCCAGGGTAATGGGATTGACCGCCCCGCGGCCGGTCGACCCCTGGGGCGAGGTCCCGCTGATGCCGCCGCCGCCGGAGTCGTCCGGGGCCAGGCCGCCCGCGAGCATCTGCTCGAAGAGCGTGCGGAACTGGAAGACGCCCTTCTTGAAGGCCACGGTGTTCACGTTGGCAAGGTTGTTCCCGATGTTGTCCATGGCGCGCTGATGGTTGGTCAGCCCGCTGATGGCGCTGAAGAGTGCCTGACTGAGTCCCATGATCTGGTCCTTTCCGATGCCTTGCCATGCGTTCTATACGAGCCAGCGGCCCCTGTTCTTGCATGGCTGTCCACACATCCGGTTTCGAAATCCCGCTCCGCTTCCTCGACGGATCGAGCCTCCATCCTCTTGCAAAACAACAAGATACATATCGCCTCCGCGCAACTGGCTAGTACAGCCCATTGCAAATAGGTGAACACATGCCGGAGCGCCGGCGATGCGGAT
>CAZBZG010000394.1:0-3495 GCA_964496245.1 uncultured Planctomycetaceae bacterium
GTGCCGAAGGCTTGCAGATCGTCCGCCACGAAGTACGTGGCCGCTGCGTCCACGTCGTCTGTTTCAAGCGTCCAGTCGGCGTAGACCGCGTTGCCCGTGGCATCGTCGGACGCGGCCACGTTCGCGCCGGTCAGCGCCTCGAGCTCCTGGACCAAGAGCTCGCCGTCCTGGGTGGCGCTGAGATGGCACGCCAGCAGGTCGATGCGCCCATCCTCGGCCAGCACCCCGCCGAGGTCGCGCCAGAAAGCCTGCTGCGCTTCGGAGAGGAGGACATCCCCGAGGTCGACGCTGGCGTCGCTCGCGAGCTGGAACCCGCCCCCGGCGCTGCTGTGGTTGGCGAACGCGATGGAGTCGGCTTCGCGTCCGGCCAGGGACTGGCTGATCAGATCGAAGAGCTCGGACGCCGTGGTGGCGGCCCCGTCATACTCGATGGTGAGGATGCCGTCCTGAGCGGCTTCGGCCAGCACCTCGCTGTCGCGCACCAGGCTGTTCACTACGAGTACGCGTACGGGTTCTGCAGACTCCGCTTCCGAGGCATCCGCCGGCAGCAGAGCGTCTGTGGGCTCGGTGGGCGCATCAGACGACGCGTCTGGCGGGGTTGCGCCGTCTTCAGCCCCAGCGTCCCCCTCAGCCGCCTCCGCGTCAACGGCATCCGGAGCGCCCTCCGCCTCGACCGTGGGCTCGGGCTCGGACGGGAGCGCTGCATCCCCGTCGTTGGGGTTGTCTACGTTCACAAGCGCGTCGAGGACAATGCGTTCTTCGAGCGCCATGATGGTCAGCTTCATGGTACGCTCCGCCAGAGGGTCACAACGAGGTGTCCGCACAGATCTTGCATCGGCGATTTTATCGATGAAACCCTACGCACAGCCCAGTGCAAGTAACTGCCTGGCAGCGATTTGTATCACTTTACACCACGTGTAACAACAATGCAAGCCCTGAATCGGAACAAAATGCAGCCACCCGCTGCATGCCTAGAATCCGCTCTCGCGCAGCACCACGCTCCAGGTGTGACGCAGGAAGTCCAGAAGGCGCGATCGTTTTTTGCTGTATAGGGTTACAGTGCCGAGGCGTCCAGGTTGGGGCCGGAGGCGCCCCCCGGACAGGTCGATGTCCACCTGGAAGTATGTCTTGAGAAACGCAAGGTCCCCAGCCTCGTCGGTGACCACAGGGATGTCTCCGCCCGCCATGGAGGTGAGGCCATAGTAGTCCATGGGGTCGACATGCGCGGGCGTGACCCGGACCACGCGGCCCTCGATCTGCTGCACGTCGCCCGTAGGGCAGAACCATACCCGATCGCCTGCGGCAACGTCCTCGAGGTGGTCCTCAGGCGCGAACGCGGTGACGGCGACTCGCTCCGGGTCTACGATCTCGCCGAGCACCATGTGGGCGGGCACGAACCGCCCCCGCGCGAGCGTCTCGTCCCACTGCGCCACCATGCCGGTCACCTGCGCGCGCACGCGGCTCTGGCGCGCGGTCTCGGCCAAGCCTGCGCGTTCCGCTTTGACCTTGGCGAGTTCCTCGAGCCGCTGGCCGATGAGTTCGGCGCCTTCCTCGTCCTCGTACATCGCGTTCAGTTCCGCCTCGAGAATGCGCTGTTCGCAGGCGAGTACCTGCAGCTGGGTGGCCAGCGACTCGCGTTCCAGGGTCAACAGGACCTGTCCAGCGCGCACGCGATCGTTCGGTTTCAGGCGACACGGGGCCACCTCGCCCGCCGTCGGCGCGTAGACCACCTGCCGCTCCCGGCTCACGACCGCGCCGGGCAGATGCACGCCCCTGCGCAGGGGCACCACGCTCCACACGAGCAGCGCGGCAAGCACCACCAGGGTGGCGATGGATCGTGGGTTGAAGCTGAACCGGTTGCGCATGGCGTAGAGGGCTCTGGCTTCCCGCACGAGCGGGCGGAGAATGAAGGTGCCGATCTCCACGGCAAACAGCACCACACCGAGCGCCTTGGCAAGCTTGTAATATATCACCACCGCGATGGCGATGTACAGGCCCAGCCGGTACGTCCATGCGTACAGCGAGTAGACGATCATGCCCGCGAGGCGCCGCGGGTGCACCCGTTCTTCGGGCGGGCCTAGATCCATGCCGAGCAGACGCGTGCGGAGCCACCACCCGGTCATGTCCGTGGCCCGTTGGCGGAGGTTGTCGATGCCCCAGGCGTCGGAGAGGAGGTAGTATCCGTCGTAGCGCATGGCGGGGTTGAGGTTGACGGCGAGCGTGGAGATGAGCGTGGTGGACGAGACCACGAAGGCGGCGCTCTGCAGAATGCCCTCGGGCGCGACCGCCCACACGAACAGGGAGAGCCCGGCAAGGACGAGCTCCGCAGCGATACCGGCGACGCCGATCAGGAATCGGTCCCGCCGGCGCTTGAGGCGCCACGCGTCCGTGACGTCGGAGAAGGGCACGGGCCAGAATACGATCAGGGCGATGCCCATGCTGCGCACGCGCACGCCGAGTCCCCGGGCCACGTAGGCGTGCGCGAACTCGTGAATCCCCTTCACGCACGTCAGCACCGCCGCAAAGGCAAGCGCCCCCCGCCAGTCGAAGAAGTGCGGGAAGGTGTTGATATACGTTTCGATGTGGATCGTGACGAGCGCGAGTCCGACCAACGAAACGGCCGCGAAAATCGCAAAGGCCGCCCGGCTAGCCAGCGGCTGCATCCAGGGCAGGCTCCTGCGAAGGAACGCGTCGGGGTGGAGCAGGGGGATGCGGAGGAAGAGGTAGTTCGCGAGGAGCCAGGCGAGCGGACCTTTCTTGCGCTGCTCGGCTTGTTGCAGGATCGGCACGGACGACCCCGCGCTGCGCGGCACGGTCATGCGGGCCTGGTGGGCTTGGCTGCAGAGCCCGAGCACGTCCTGAGGCGCCAAACGGAGTGTGGTCTGCGCGGCCAGCTCGGCGAGCAGCCGGCGGAGGGTCATGCCCGGCCGGAGGCGCTGCAGGACCACCGCTTCGGCCCAGCCGACCTTGCTGTACTGCCCGGACGCGGGATCGAACACTGTGAACGTGGGCGATCCGTCGGGATCGTCGGGGCCCGCGAAGAAGCGGAGGTCGGGGCGCAGCCGCGGAAGCGGCGTATCAGGATTGTCCGTCCGATGTTCCGGCATCGTCCGCCTTTCCTGCATCCGCCTGGGCCGCCCGTTGGGCCTGGAAGCGCTGGCGCGCGGCCGACAGGGTCTGTCCGAGCGCTTGGTGGAGCCGGAACGCGTTTGGAATGGACAGCACGATGCGGTTGCTCACCATGCCCCGGTCGCGGGCCGATCGGTGGCGGTTGCCCAGTTCGAGGATCACCTCCTCCGCCCCGGCGTAGATGCTGAAGAGATCCCGGTAGCAGTACTCGAGGTCCGGGGGGACGTGCAGCTGGATCTGCTGGGCGTTGCTCTGAGATTCCGCGTTCTGCGGCGCAGGCGCGTCCTGTTTCTGCTTCGCCATGATTTCTCCCTCGTATAAACAGTTCCCAAGGCCTTGATCACAAGGCACTTCTGATTGTGCTTT
>CAZBZG010000395.1:0-3462 GCA_964496245.1 uncultured Planctomycetaceae bacterium
CAATTGCAAATCACGACGGCGCCACGCCGGATCACTCTCCGTATCCCACCTGTGCGACGTGTTCGACGCCGGACACGACAACGAAGAGCTCTTCATCGACAACTACCACGTAGCCGACAAGGGTACGCGGATCATCGCCGAGCGGCTTGCCCAAGAGCTCGAAGCCGTGCTGGCCGCTGATCGATAGGTGCGCGTCGGCGCGTATCGCATACCCCATCGCGGACCCTTACCCTTCCCCCAGACACCCCACCACCGCCTCGGCCGCTTGGAGGAGGCCTTCGGGGCCCTCCTCGCCTTCGAGCAGGCCCACGCGCCAGCGGGCCTTCTCCAGGGGCGTGACCTGGCGGCCGAGCATGCGCAGCTTGGGTACGCCCTCCCGGCCCCTCTTCTCGTCAAACCCGACGGCCAGCACGCCGTCCATCTGGCCGAGGTAGTTGATGCCCGCGTCGGCCGCGCGCTGGCGCAGGGCCTGGTCGGCAAAGCACTGCTCCATGACCGGCGGCACCGGGCCGTACCGGTCGCGCACGTAGGCGCGCAGGTTCGCGAGGCTGTCGGCGTCCTGGCAGGCCGACAGCCGGCGGTAAAAGTCGACCCGCTGGCTGTCGTCGGGAATGATCTCGGTGGGCACGAACGCGCGCGTGCCCAGGTCCAGTTCCACGGGCTCGACTTCCTCTTCGGTCCGCCCCTGGAGCTCGGCCACGGCATGCTTGAGAAGCCGGCAGTAGAGGTCGAAGCCGACCATGTGGATGTGCCCGGACTGCTCCACGCCCAGGACATTGCCCGCCCCGCGGATCTCGAGGTCCCGCAGCGCCAGACGGAAGCCGGCGCCGAGTTCGGAGTACTCCTCGAGCGCCCGCAGACGCTTCTGCGCCACGGGCATGACCGGTCGGCGCGCGGGCACCAGGAAGTAGGCGTAGGCCTGGTGGCGATACCGGCCCACGCGGCCGCGCAGCTGATGAAGTTCGGCCAGGCCGAAATGATCCGCGTCGTGTACGAAGAGCGTGTTCACCGTGGGGATGTCCACCCCGGACTCGATGATGGTGGTGCAGACCAGAACGTCGATCGACCCGTCCAGGAAGCGGAGCATGACTTGAAGCAGCTCCTGTTCCGGCATCTGGCCGTGGGCCACACCGAGCCGCGCCTCGGGCACGACCTCGCTGAGGTGGCTGGCGATGCGGTCGATGTTCTGGACGCGGTTGTGCACGAAGTAACACTGCCCGCCCCGCGCGAGCTCGCGCAGCACGGCGCGGCGGATCACCTCGTCGTTGGCGCGGGTGACGATGGTGCGGATGGCGTGCCGCTCCGCGGGCGGGGTGGCCAGGTTGCTGATGTCGCGCAGACCCACGAGGGACATGTGCAGCGTGCGCGGGATGGGCGTGGCCGTCATGGTGAGCATGTCCACGGACGCGCGCATCTCCTTGAGCCGCTCCTTGTGCTCGACCCCGAACCGCTGCTCCTCGTCGATCACGACCAGCCCCAGATCCTGGAAGCCCATGTCCTTGGAGAGCAGGCGGTGGGTGCCGATCACGATGTCGACCCGGCCTTCCTTGGCCGCCGCCACGATGGACCGCTGCTCCTGGGCAGACCGGAAGCGGCTGAGGCACGCGAGCAGGACCGGGTAGTCGGCCATGCGCTCGCGGAACGTGCGGAAGTGCTGCTCGGCCAGAATGGTCGTGGGCACGAGCACCGCCACCTGCTTTCCGGCTTCGACCACTTTGAAGGCCGCGCGGACGGCCACCTCGGTCTTGCCGAAGCCCACGTCCCCGCAGAGCAGCCGGTCCATGGGCTGGGCGCGGGTCTGGTCGGTCTTGATGTCCGCGAGCGCGGTCACCTGGTCGGGCGTCTCTTCGTACGGGAAGGCGGCGTCGAACTCCTTCTGCAGCTCACCGTCCTCCGGGTACGCGATGCCGGGGAGCGCCTGGCGCACGGCCTGCAGCCGCAGGAGGTCGGCAGCCACGTCCCGCGCGGCCTGTTCGGCCGCGCGCCTGCGCCGGCTCCACGACTTGCCGCCGAGCTTGCTGAGCTTGGGCCGGCGCTCGCCCGTACCGATGTAGCGCTGGACCAGGTCCACGTGCGAAAGAGGCACGTAGATGCGCGCCTCCTCCGCGAAGCGCAGCAGCAGATAGTCCTGCTCGGTCCCGTTCTGATCGAGCGTGGTCACGCCCTCGTACTTGGCGATGCCGTGGGCCACGTGCACCACGTAGTCGCCCACGTTCAGTTCGGTGAAGTCGGCCAGGGGTGCGCCCGCGTAGCGCCGCCGCGGCGTGCGGCGCACCGTGAACCGGCCGAAGATCTCGTGATCGCCGAGCACGGCCCAGTTTACGGCCGCGCCCCCGTCCGCAGGCGGGAGGCCGGCGAGTTCGAAGCCGCGGGAGAGGTGCCCAAGCTCGAGTTCGATGCGGGCGGCCAGGCCCCCGCCCTTCTCCAGGAGGAGTTCGTGGAGGCGCTGTCGTTCGGCCGCATTGTGGCAGAAGACGGTCACGCGCGCGCCCGCTTCCGCGAGGCGGGTCAGTTCGCCGAAAGCCGCGTCCACGCTCCCGGTCAGGCGCTCCAGGCTCCCGGCCGCCAGGTCGTACTCCTGCAGGCTCTGCGGCGGGCCCCAGAAGCCAACCGGCCAGGTTTCGCCCCGGGTCTCGGGCACGACCATCCGGCGGCGCATGCGCGCGCGTTGTTCGAGGTCGGCCGGGGAGAGCAGCGGCTTGGTTTCCGGATCGAACCCGCTGTCGTAGACCTCGGCGGAGCGCTGGATCTCCTCCGGATGCACCAGCATCAGGACCGTGTCCGCGGGCAGGAAGTCGAGCACGCACGCGCGGCTCCCGCGGGCGTAGGCCGAGCGGAAGCTGTCGCGCGTGACGTCCACGAGCACCACCTCCCGGTCGAGCGGCGCAGTGGACCGCTGGGTGGCTACGTCGAACGTGCGCAGCGTATCGATCTCGTCCCCGAAGAACTCGAGCCGCACGGGCCCCTCGGCAAAGAGCGGAAAGACGTCCATGATCCCGCCGCGCCGGGAGAACTCGCCCGGCCCTTCCACCTGAGGGCTCGCCTCGAGCCCGGCTTCGACCAGGCGTGCGGCCAGGCCTTCGGGCGAAGTCTCGCTGCCGGGGCGCACGGAGAAATGCCCGCGCGCCAGGGCGTCAGGCTCGAGCGTGGGCTGGAGCAGTGCGGTGACGGGCGCGACCACGACGAGCGGCAAGGTCTCCTCGGCCGCCCCCGGCCGGCCGGCCGCGTCCCCGCGCGCCTGGAGCGCGCGCAGCACAGCCACGCGGTCGGCCGCAGCCTCGACGTCCGGCTGGTCGGTCTCGCTGGGCAGCATGTCCCAGGCGGGAAAGCCGAGCACGCCGCGCAAGTCGCCGAAGACCTCGAGATCGCCCGCGAGATCGGCGGCTGCTTCGGGATCGGGCACCACGGCAAGCACGGGACGGCCGAGCGCGGGGGCCACTTCCTGAACCCCGCCGGAGTCGG
>CAZBZG010000396.1:0-2332 GCA_964496245.1 uncultured Planctomycetaceae bacterium
CCGAACTGCCCCGCCCCTACCCGTCCCCCAACCCCTGCCGCATGGCCCGCGGGCTCACGCCGAAATGCTGCTTGAAGCGGCGACTGAAGTAGTAGATGTCCTCATACCCCACCCGCCGTCCGACCTCGGTCACCGTAAGGTTGCGGTCCCGCAAGAGGTGCGCAGCCTCGTGCATACGCAGGCGGATCACGTAGTCCATGACCGACGTATGGAAGTACCGCTTGAACTCAGCGCAGAGATGCGGCACGGACAGGTGGACCCGGCCGGCCAGCCCCACGAGCGTGAGCGGCTCGCGGTAGGCGGTCTCCATGTACGCCTTGAGCGCCACGAACCGGTCCGGGACCTCGGGCGCGTCTTCTTCGCGCCGCACCGCCCTTCCGATGCGGCGCAGACCGATCTCGAGCAGGTGCTCCACGATGAGCGCATCCGGCCGCGCGTACCCCGTGAGCTCGGCGTACACGTCGATCACCATCTGTTCGAATATGGACGGATCAGGCACATTGAGGGGCGCGTCCGCGGGCAGCCGGCTCTGGCGGAGGATCCGTCGCACAGCCGTTCCATCACAATGGATCCAGGAATGCGTGTAGGAACGTTCGGGGTTGCCGTAGAACTGCGCCTGGCCGGGCTTCCAGAGCATCAGGGTCTCGGCGGGCGCGCTGCGCGCCGCACCGTCCGGCCGCAGGTGGACCGGACCATAAAATAGCATAAACAGGTGATCTCCCGTGCCAGCCGGCCGGTCGATCAGACCCGGTCGCATCCGCTCCTGGATGCCGATACCGCGCACGCGCATCCGCGGCGTGTCCAGGGGGAGGTGGGCGAAGAAGTGCTTGATGGGGCGCATGGCATATCCGCAGATCGTGCAAATACTGCCGAAGTTTATCCATTGCGAACCGCACGCGCAAGGGGTAAGCTCCCGAACAAAGGCTTCTGGCGCGGCCCGCGCGGGCCGCCCTTCGGTCCAGACGCAGGAGACAGATATGCTCGATACACTCACGCAGATTCGCAGCGCAGGCGCCAAGACGCGGCGCGTCTCGTCCTGGGACACCACCGGGCGCAACAACGACGCCTGGTCGATCGATCCGGGCGAGACCCGGGTGCTCGCCGACCTCGAAGGGCCGGGCGCCATCACCCATATCTGGATGACACAGCGCAACCACTATCGCGAGTGTTTGCTCCGCATCACCTGGGACGGAGCACGCGGTCCGAGCGTGCTCGTGCCGCTCGGCGACTTCTTCGGACTGGGCCACAGCATCGTCAACTCCTACCAGTCGCTCCTCTTCACAGCCTCCACCCGCGCGAACAACCAGTTCGACCAGGGCTGCGCCTTGAACTGCTACGCGCGCATGCCGTTCCGCAAGCGCGCCAAGATCGAACTCGTCAACCAGAGCAAGGAGCCGCACCGCCAGTACTTCTACGTGGACTACGAGACCTACAACAAGGCGCCGCCCAAGGAGACCGGCTACTTCCACGCCGAGTTCCGTCGCCAGAACCCGTTCGGCGGCTGGGGCCACGAGATCCGGGTGAACACGCCCGAGGCCAACATCGTCAACAAGGAGAAGACCGCCTGGAACAACAACTATGTGATCCTGGCCACGCGCGGCCAGGGCCACTACGTCGGCTGCAACCTGAGTGTCACCAACTTCCAGGGCACGTGGTGGGGCGAGGGCGACGACATGATCTGGGTGGACGGCTACAAGTGGCCGCCCGACCTGCACGGCACGGGCAGCGAGGACTACTTCAACCAGGCCTGGGGCATGCAAACGAACGCGTTCCTGCGCAACGGCTCCTCCATCCACGAGTCCAACACGAACGGCTACCAGACGAGCTACGTCCATCACCTCGAAAACCCGGTCCGCTATGAGAAGGAGATCAAGGTCACGATCGAGCACGGCCACGGCAACCATCTCGCGAACGAGATGAGCAGCGTGGCCTACTGGTATGCGGCCAAGCCCGGCAAGGCCGTCGATGTCCCGCCCGTGGCCAAGCGCATGCCGGTCCTGCGCGACAACCGGGGCACGTGGCTCGTCACCAAGAAGCGCCAGATCACGTCGCGCACAATCCGCCCCAATGCCGAGATGAAGCAGATGAAGAAAGCGTGGGCCGACAAGGCGAAGTGAACGGGCGAAGGTCGCCGGGTGCGGGGTGCCATGCCCACCCTTGGGTGGGCATGCTCCGGGCTGGACGGTTCCCCATGCCCACCTGAAGGTGGGCATGCCACCCTCCAGGCGTTTCGCTTCTGTGCCCCTGCGGGAGCTTCCCCTCACCCGCCCAGTCGCCGGGTGCCATGCCCACCCTTGGGTGGGCATGCTCCGGGCTGGACGGTTCCCCATGC
>CAZBZG010000396.1:2432-3454 GCA_964496245.1 uncultured Planctomycetaceae bacterium
CCACCTGAAGGTGGGCATGCCACCCTCCAGGCGTTGCGCGCCTGCGCCTCTGCGGGAGCTTCCCCTCACCCGCCCAGTCGCCCGAGCAGCTTGCGGTCGGACGCGGGCAGGGCGCGGTCGGCCAGGCGCGAGCGGGCCACCCATTTCACGTCCGTGTAGTGGCCCTTGCGCGGCCGGCCCGCCGGCGCCTGGCACGCGTAGAGGTGGAGCGTGATGCGGAAGTGGGAGTACGCGTGCTCCACGCACCCCAGGGCTTCGCCCACGGCCATGTCGAGTCCGGTCGTCTCTCTCACGATGCGCGCGAGCGCAGCTGCATGGGATTCGCCGGCATGGACGGTTCCGCCGGGGAACTCCCAGAGCCCGGGGAGCATGCCGCCCGGCCGGCGCTTGCCGAGCAGGAACCGCCCTCGCCGCGCGATGGCCCCGGCCACGACCGTGCGGTGGGGCGTGCGCTCCTTGGCCTTGCGCACTGGCAGCGTGGTCTGTTCGCCCTTTGCCTTGGCCGCGCACAATCGCCGGATCGGGCAGGACCCGCACTGCGGGGTCCGCGGCACGCAGACACGCGCGCCCAGCTCCATGAGCGCCTGGTTGAAGTCGCCCGGGTGCTTCTCGGAGACGACTGCCTGGGCGAGCGCGCCGAGCGTGGCGCTGGCGGCCGGCGTATCGATGCTTTCGCGGAAGCGGAAGACCCGCGCGAGCACGCGCTTGACGTTGCCGTCCACAGCTGCGATTGGCTCGCCAAAGGCGATGCTCGCCACAGCCGCGGCCGTGTAGGGCCCCACCCCGGGAAGCCCGCGCCACGCCTCTGCGGTCTCCGGAAATCGCCCCTGCCGGTCGACCGCGATCATTTGCGCAGCCTTGTGCAGGTTCCGCGCGCGGTTGTAGTAGCCAAGGCCCGACCAGAGCGCGAGCACGTCGTCCTCGTCTGCCGCAGCCAGGGCCTGGACGGTGGAGAAGGCCTCCGCGAATCGCTCGTAGTACGACACGCCCGTCTCCATGCGCGTCTGCTGGAGGATGACCTC
>CAZBZG010000397.1:0-3428 GCA_964496245.1 uncultured Planctomycetaceae bacterium
CGCTGATGCGCATCACGCGAGACAAGGACCGCGTCGTGCTGCGGGTCGATCTGGTGAACGTGCCCGGCACGATTACAGAACCTACTGAACTCGTCTTCGGGCTGCAGGCGTCGCCCACGAAGCCCCTGCCCGACAGCTACCGCAAGAAGTGGCCGAAGTACAACCGTTCAGGCTGCGTCATGCCTTGGGGTGGCATTTCCTGCGGTTGGAAGCAGCCCTGGGGCAACCTCTGGGAGGTGGTCGACAAGGTCAACGAGGCGAACGTGACCGGCAAGACGGACAAGGAGTGGTTCCGCGAACTGCGGGACAAGCACGACATCCCCAAGAAGAACGGGGACGACTGGACGGTCGAGGTCTTCCGGTTCGCCGGCCGGAACGTGCCGCCCTCCCACGGCCACGAGGTCTACTTCGAGGAGATGAAGATCCTCCAGGTCCTGCCCGCGTACCACGTCTTCCAGGACGAGTGGAAGGCGCAGCGCAAGACGCCCCGGCGGTACCTGTCCATGGATCTCTACCACAAGTACGAGAACCGCTACTACAATCCGTGCGCAGCGCCCACGTTCTGCAAGAGCTACGTGGACTACACGCTCTCGCTCATGAATGAGTGGCTCAAGCGCGGCGTCTCCATCAAGTGGGACAACACCAGTCCGGACGCCAGCGACGACCCCTGGGTCAGTGCCGCCTACGAGCTTCCGGACGGCCGGATCCAGCCGGCCGTTCTGCTGTGGAATCAGCGCGCGTACATGAAGCGCACGTGGAACCTCATGAATTACTGGCGGAACAACGGCGCGCCGCGACCGCTCGATTTTCTCGCGCACATGTCCACGACCCTGTTGCTGCCGCACTACTCTTGGTCGACAATGACGAGCGATCTCGAGTTCAATCCCGAGGCGCTCGCGGCCACGTTTCCCAAGCATTTCGCATCGGGCGTGCCCTACCGGCCGGACTTTCTGCTGACCGAGACGGCCGGACGGCAGGTGGGGGTGCATCCCGCCACAGCCGGCGGGCTCTTCAAGGCGAGCGCGTTCCCATCCGAGGTCCTGGGACCGGCGCCGGTCCGCGTCAAGTACGGCCGGCGCGAGTGGGGCATGCGGGTGGTGCACGAGATCCAGTTCGGCCACCACCGCATCACGGGCAACAACCTGTCCAAGGCCATCCGCAGCTTCGGCTACGGCACCGACCGCGCGACGGTCCACAACTACTGGGACGACCGGCCGGCGTTCACGGTCGACAACCCGAAGGTCAAGGGCCTCCTGGTGGCGCGGCCCGAAGACCGGAGCCTCGCCCTCGTCCTCCAGTCCTGGGCCACGGGGCCGGCCGAAGCGTCCGTCTCGTTTGCCCCGGACGTCATCGGCTTCGCACCGGGCGCACATGCCTACGACGCTCTGCGCAACGTCCACGGCACGCTGTCCGATGGGCGTCTGCAGGCGCGGTTCGACTTTCCCTATGAGACCTGCGTCTACATCATCGACCACACCGCCCCCGAACCGGACGTGCTCTTCAGCGATCATTTCGACGACGGCCTCGATTTCGGCTGGGATTATGTCTCCGGATATGCGAAGATCAAAGATGGCGCACTGGTCATCGACCGCAACCGGGCGGGCTGGCGGGGCCGCCCGCGCCTCTTCAAGTGGATGCGTCTGCCGACGTTTCGCGATGGTGAGCTGACCTTTTCGTTCCGTCTGGGCAAGATGCCCGAAAAGCGCATGGAAGTGTTGAACGACGTCAGCTTCCCGGCCGAAGGCATCCGCTGGACCTACCACCAACGAGTCTCCCACAGTCACGTGGGCGAGACCGCGATGGCCCTGCGCATCGTGGCCGATCCCGAGAAAGGCTTCCACTGTTCGGTCTCTCACCGCAAGGGGAAGAAGAACCAGAAGCTGGGCCAGGGCGTGGGCAGCGCCGTGGACACGGCAGCGCATACGGTGCGCATCGCGATCGAAGACGGAGCCTACACCGTGCAGATGGACGGCCAGCCCGTTCTGGAGGTCAAGAATCCGCCGCAGACCGCGGGGAGCGCCTTCGGCCTGGCGCTCTCGCATCACCCCAAGCACACCGGAGGCGTGGCGCTCGACGACATCGTGCTCCGCGCCGCCCAGACCGACGACACGCAGATCAAGAAGACGCGTGCGGACGCCATGGCCCGCTCCGCCCGCATCCTGGCCGCGCAGAAGGATCCGCTCAAGGATCTGGTGCGCGACGCCTTTGGCGACAAGGCTGCGGACGTGTACGCACGCCGACACTTCGGCCGCCCTGAGGAGGACGCGGCCGCGCTGCTGCAACTCCTGGCAGAGGCGGAAAGCGACGCGCAACGGAAGGCGTGCCTGCTCCTGCTGCAGGAGCTTCCCAAGCAGCAGAAGGCGCACGTCGACCTCATGGAGGGCATCGGCCAGGAGCCGGAGAAGCTGCCCAAGTTCCAACAGGCCCGCAAGCAGGCCGCAGCCGCGCTTGCCAAGAGAAAGGAACAAGCCAGCGGCGAGCTGCAGGACCTGATCGAGAAGACCGTGGAGGCGCTGAAGTGACGGATTGCTCGAGGCGCGCAGCCCGCGGATCCGTCGCAGGCGCCACCCAGGACAGAACCAGGAGGCACGACTCATGCGCAAGACGATCCTGATGCCCGCGTCGCAGAGAAGGCGCGCCTTCACCCTCGTAGAGCTCTTGGTGGTCATGGCCATCATCAGCATTCTGGCGGGCCTGCTGCTGCCCGCGCTCAGCAAGGCGGTCGAATCCGCCCGCGGGGTGGCCTGCATGAACAAGGAGAAGCAGATCGGTCTAGCGATCCATGCCTATGCGGATGATTTCAACGACTGGCTTCCGCGCAAGTGGCCGCCGCCGCGGTGGGCGAAGAACGTCTGCGTTCTCGGATACCTTCCTTCCAAAGAATACGGAGGGGTAGTACACCACGATAAGCCCTGCAATCCAGAATCTGTTTTTGTCTGCCCCACCGAGTACAGCCTGGACCCGGACAAGATCTTCTACTGGGGCGGGTACAGGGGAACCTATGGGATTCCCTCTAGGCTGATCCGTGGGGACAGGTACGTGAAGCGCTCTGCTGTGAAAACGCCGTCTACGAACCTGCTGATCGGCGAATGCAGCACCCACCTGGGAGTGGAGGGGAACTACAGTGGAAACCAAAATGATCTTGACATCAGGGATAAGGCTTCTCTCAGGAAACCGCTTCGGTTCAAGCACAACGGGGTGCAGAATATCCTGTTCATTGATCTGCACAGTCATGGGTATAATCTTGGTAATATAGATGAAGTAAAGGTACCACAGAAATAGGTAATTCATTGAATGTTGTCGTAACAAATAGGCATCTTCGTCAGAATCTGTGGTTGGATGGTGGCCGGAATCCGGGGAACTCCCCGTTTGCCAGCGAGTTAATGCTATCCGTCGCTGTCGACGAATGGTGCGAACTTCTGGCCCTC
>CAZBZG010000398.1:0-3419 GCA_964496245.1 uncultured Planctomycetaceae bacterium
GCCATCTCCTCGAACCCCTCCACGAACTCGGCCATGATCCGGAAGATCCGCCACGGGTCGAGATTCCGGAAGTCATCGGGATCGCGTTGCGTCAGCATGCGTACACTCCTGGTTCGAACGCGGCGGCGCGCCTCCGCAACACCGCTCGCATTGTATGCAGGGCGTGAGGAGGCTCAAGAGAAAAGCACCTTGGCCCCGCGCAGGATGCCGTTGTCCCGTGGGCTATTTCGCTCCCGGCGGAAGCCCGCCGCTACAGAAGCGAGACCGGATCGATATCCACGTCCGTCTGCACACCTCCCCGGCGGCGCAGGGCCTCACCCGCCCGGTCCAGCATGCGCACTACCTCGTAATGGGTACCGGCCTTGATCAGGATGTGATGCCGACCGAATCCCTGGATCCGGGCGATGGGACAGGGTGCCGGACCCAATACGGTTCCCGCGCCCCCCCCTTTGCCCAGCGCCTCGCTCACTTCGCCCCCCCGGCGCCGCAGCGAGGCCAGTCGCTTGCCGCGCAGTAGAACGCGCGCCAGCCGTCCGAACGGCGGATACCCCAACCGACGCCTCGCCTCCAGTTCGCGCCTGGCGAACCCCTGGAAGTCCTGCAGCAATCCGAACCGCACCGCGTAATGGTCGGGCTGGAAGGCCTGGATCACCGCCGTCCCCGGCTTCGTGGCCCGTCCACTGCGCCCGATCACCTGCGCGATCAGCTGGAAGGCGCGTTCGACGGCGCGGAAATCCGGCAGATTGATGTCTCCGTCGGCCGCCAGGACGCCCACCAGTGTGACATTCGGGAAATCGAAACCCTTGGCCACCATCTGAGTCCCGAGCAGAATGTCGTGCTCCCCCCTGGCGAAAGCCCCGAGGGCATTCGCATGCGCATCCCGGCCGGTCATGGTATCGGAGTCCATGCGCAGCACGCGCGCTTCGGGCACGATTTGCGACAGGATGTCTGCTGCCCGCTCCGTGCCCGTTCCCGAGAAGCGAAGCGACGCAGCACCGCAGGTGGGACAGCGCGCGGGCACGGGAACCACATAGTCGCAATAATGGCACCGCAGCTGATTTTCCTTGCGGTGGAGGGTCAGACTGATATCGCAGGCCTCGCAACGGATGGGCTCGCCACACGCCAGGCAGTGCACGTACGTATTGAACCCGCGCCGGTTCAGCAGCAGAATTGACTGTTCCTTCCGTCCCAGAACCTCGTGCAGCCGACGCGCGAGCTCCCGGCTGACGATCATGGGGCGCTTGACCTCTGTCCATTCCTTGCGCATATCTACGACGTCGGCCTTGGGCGGGGAGGCGCCTCCTACGCGCCGCGGCAGCGAGAGGCGCTCGTATTTGCCCGCAATGCTGTTCTGCCAAGACTCGAGGCTCGGCGTGGCCGACCCCAGGACCACGACCGCCTCGCTCTGCCGCGCCCGCACCACGGCCACATCGCGGGCATGGTAACGGGGTTCCTTCTCCTGCTTGAACGTATGTTCGTGCTCCTCGTCGACCACGATCAGCCCCAGGTCCGGGAGCGGCGCGAACACAGAGGAGCGAGCGCCCACCACGACGCGGATCTCCCGCCGTTTGAGCCGGCGCCAGGCGTCGGCGCGTTCGCCGTCGGCCATGTTCGAGTGGAGCACGGCCACGTCGCCGGCCCGCCGTCGAAAGCGCTCCACGGTCTGCGGGGTGAGGCTGATCTCCGGCACCAGCACGAGCACGCCTCGGCCGCCCGCCAATGCTTCCTCCAGGGCTTCCAAGTACACCTCGGTCTTGCCGCTCCCGGTTATCCCGTAGAGCAGGAAAGCGTGGAAGCCGCCCGTCGCCACCGCCGTTCGCAGCCGCTCAGCGCACGTTTGCTGATCGGCGTTCAGCTGAATCGTCTTGGCCGTCTCCCCCAGGGTGGCGAGCTCGCGATGCACGGGCACCGCTGTCAACCTGACGAACCCCTTGCGTTCGAGCCCCTTCAGCGCCGTGCGGGTCGTACAGCAGGCCGTTTCGACCGTTCTTGCGGGTACGCTCTGCCGCCCGTTGGCACCGGCGGCCGTCACCGCCTGTACCAGGTACGCCAGCGCCTCCGCCTGCTTGGGAGCACGCTCGCTTAGCGCCGCCAGGCCTGCCCGTGCCGCCTCCACGGGCTGCGCCAGCGCCACGTAAACTTCCGACGCCCTGCGCCGGCCGCGACGCACGCCGCTCGGCACGGCAGCCGCAAGCGTCTGCCCCCAACTCGCCCGGTAGTACGTGGCCACCCACTCCGTCAGGGAGAGGAGATCCTCGGGGACGCTGTCTTCCTCCGGCCCGGCTTCGCAGATATCCTTCAGCCGGTCGGGCGGTACCGGACATTCCTCGGCGAGACCAACGCAGACGCCCGCGATCTTCCGCCTGCCGAACGGGACCAACACGCGCACCCCCCGGCCAACGCATTCCCGCAGGGCCGGGGGCACGCGGTAGTGGAACACCTTTGTGACGGGCGCCTCGACCACGACGGCCGCATAGTCAGCCACACCCCGCCTCCCGCATCTCAAACTCGATGGCGCCCGCCGCAAAGAGGAGCGCCAGCCCCAGGTTCATTTCCAAGAGTTCCTCCAGAAATAGCGCAAAGGGATGCCGTACGATGTCCACGTCCAAGAGGAGGCTCACACCGAACAGAATGACGGCAACCCGGACGTAATCGAACGCGGGATGCCGACGGATGTACGCCAGCATAGCCGGCATGTAGAACCGGCGGCCTACGTAAGCCAGGATGACCCCAACGCCGATCAGACCGAAGAGCGCCACGTCGAATGCGAGCCACCCCCGGTCGCGCCACAGCTTCATGCCGATGGAAAACAGGTCGTGCACGCCGTCGCATTCGTATCCCATAACGCGCCAGGCCTCTCCGCCGAAGTACACGCGGCCGAAGCTGATCTCGTCCAGAAAGGCGACCAGGCAGAGGTGCGGAATGGACAACGCGAACCACTCCTTCCGATCGGCCAGGACGCGGCCGGCCCGCACGATCCCCACGAAAAAGCCTCCCAGCAGCAAGGCCGCCCCGGCTGTCTCCATCTCGCCGTTCTCCGCGGTCAGACGGGCGCGCACCGTGGGCGCGGCCAGCCAGAGCGCGGTCAGGCCAGCAACATTGGCCGCCACCGCGCAATAGAAGAAGCGCTGCAGCCTCTCGACCGGTACACGGGATGGGTCGGATTCGCAATCCGTCATGCCAGATTCCTACCGTGTCCGCATGCTACCGCTTCCGGTTGCCGGCGGCAAGACCCGCTCATCCAGGGCCATCTTTTGACGTTGACAGCCGTACACGCCCTGCGTATGCTCGCCTCGGTCGCGACGCGCATCCAGGGAGAGACGCCATGTCCGCCCCCGTACGTCCGGTCGCGGTCGGCCCTGCCGTCATGGGCGGCCAAGCGGGACTCGCTCTCATCGCCGGTCCCTGCGTGATCGAGT
>CAZBZG010000399.1:0-3373 GCA_964496245.1 uncultured Planctomycetaceae bacterium
CCATTGTTCCCATCTTCGTGCTGCGGCGCACGAACGACAGCTTCACCATCACCTTCAACCCGCCGATTCCCCCGCCCGAAGCGGGGAGCAAACGCGAGCGCACCCGCGCCATGATCCAGGCCTACGCGCACGTCATCGAGGAGGCGATCCGCTGGCATCCCGAGGAGTGGAGCGTGTTCTACCCGGTGTGGGGGGGGGAGTGGGAATCATGAGGGTGGTGGCCGTGATTCCCGCGTTCAACGAGGCCGCCCGCATCGCCGAGGTCGTGGCTCGGACCCGGCCGCTCGTGGATGCGGTTCTGGTCGTGGACGACGGATCCGCGGACGGAACCGCGGATGTGGCGCGGGGGGCGGGCGCCGAAGTGCTCGCGCACGAAGCCAACCAGGGAAAGGGGCAGTCTCTGCGCGACGGACTCGACTGGGCGGACGGGCAAGGCTACGAAGCGGCGGTGGCTCTGGATGCTGACGGCCAGCATTCGCCGGAGGAGATTCCCCGTTTCGTGGAAGCCGTGGCCGCCGCCGACCTGGTGGTCGGCAACCGCATGTCCGCCCGGGGCGACATGCCGCTCGTGCGCTGGTGGACGAATCGCACCATGAGCCGGATCGTGTCGTGGCTGGCGGGCGTGACCATCCCGGACTCGCAAGTGGGGTACCGCCTATTGCGCCTCGCTGCCTGGAAGCAACTCGATGTCAAAACGAACAACTTCGATTTCGAGAGCGAGATGCTCGTGTCGGCCGGCCGGCAGGGGTTGCGTCTCGCCTTCGTGCCGGTGAGCACGGTGTATGCGGGCGAAACGAGCCAGATCCACATCGTGCGCGATACGATCCGGTTCCTTCGCATGGTCTGGCGGCTCTGGCGGGAGGGGCGCAGGCGGAGAGGGGCAGACGCATGACCGATCCTTCTGGACACGACTTCGCCCGCGACCGGGCGCGCATGGTGAAGACCCAGCTCGCGAGCCGCGACATCACGGATCCCCGCGTGCTCGACGCCATGGGTTCGGTCCCCCGCCACGCCTTTGTGCTGCCCAGCGACTGGGACGAGGCCTACGACGACCATCCGCTGCGCATCGGCTGCGACCAGACCATCAGTCAGCCCTACATCGTGGCGTACATGACCCAGGCGCTCCAGGTTACGGAAGACATGCGCGTGCTCGAGGTGGGTACGGGCAGCGGATACCAGACCGCTGTGCTGGCCGCCATGGGGGCTGACGTCTATACGATCGAACGGCATGCGCCCTTGCTCGAGCAGGCCCGCGAGCGGCTCGCGGAGATCAAGTATGCCGAGCGCGTCCATTTCCGTGCGAGCGACGGTACGCTCGGCTGGCCCGAGGAAGCCCCGTTCGACCGCATCCTGGTGACCGCGGCCGCGCCTGCCGTGCCCGCGTCGCTCCAGGAGCAGCTGGCCGACGGCGGCCGCATGGTCCTTCCCGTGGGCGAGGGTCGGCAGAGCTTGCAGATCGTGACGCGTAGCGGCGATCGTTTCCGTACGCGCCACGACATGGGCGTGGTCTTCGTCCGCCTGATCGGGGAAGAAGGGTTCTGAGGGGCGGAGGCAGGCATGAGAGTCGGCCTGGGCGAGGTCCTGCTCGGGCGCGTGGTGCGTGTGCCCGCGGTTCGCCGTCCGTCCGCTCGATTGTCTCCACGCCAACGCCACCCCCTGGCCGCCTTTGTCTGTTCCCGGTCCGGTGCCACGTCTGCACTGCGCGCGGAACTGAAGTGTGAGGCGTTTCGCGCGGGCGCCCGAACCCTGTCACAGCGCGGCCAGGAACCCGCCGTCCACGTACAGGACTTGCCCGGTCACAAAGGCGCTCGCGTCGCTCGACAGAAACACGGCTGCGCCCGCGAGGTCCTGCGGTTCGCCCCAGCGGCCGAGCGGCGTGTGGCCGAGGATCCAGGGGTTGAGCTCCGGATGTTCCTGGAGCGGTGCGGTCAGGTCGGTGCGGATGTACCCCGGGCCGATGCCGTTGACGCGGATGCCGTGGGGCGCCCACTCCACGGCCAGGGCCTTGACGAGCTGCTTGATCGCGCCCTTGGCTGCGGTGTAGGCGGATACGGTTGGGCGGGCGGCCTCGCTCATGAGCGAGGCGATGAAGAGCACGCACCCCCCTGCGCCCCGGGCCAGGCGCTCGCGTGCGAAAGCCTGGGCCAGGCGGAACGGGGCTTCGAGATCGACGCGCAGAACCTCCTGGAACGCTTCAGGGGCGAGGTCTTCGGCTGGTGCGCGCCGCGTGATGCCCGCGTTGTTCACGAGGATATCCACGCCGCCCAGGGCGGAAGAGACGGCCCCGTAAAAGGCGGGGAGGCCCTCCACGTCGGTGAGTTCGTGAGTGAAGGCCAGGCAGTCGTCGCGCACCCGGCCCAAGGCTTCGAGCGCGGCCGCGTTCTTGGCTTGGTTCCGGCCGTGGATGGCCACGCGTGCGCCCGCACGCGCGAGTCCTTCAGCGATGCCCAAGCCGATGCCCGTGTTGCCGCCGGTGACGAGCGCCGTCTTGTCCTTCAGGCTGAATGCGTCCATGGTCTGGACTCCTGCCAGGCGATGCTCCATCCACACGTTCTACACGCCATTTCTCGCAAAGACGCCAAGGATGCCGACAACGATCGCAAGCGGAAGGGCCGTTGCGTCTTTTGCGTCTTGGCGAGAGGATCGCTTGTGCTCACTCGCCCCACTTCTCCACCGGCAGCGGGATCAAGAAATCCCGCAGGCCGTAGGGCGTGTTCCAGTCGGGTTCGAAGAGAAGTTGCCAGTAGCTCTCGGTCTGGGCGACCTTGAAGACGAACGTGTTGCGCCCCGCGCCCGTGTGCGTGCCCACGACCTGCCGGCTCAGCTCGAGCGGGACGTTCGCATCGACGCGCAGCAGGGGCTCGCCGTTGATCCAGGCCTGGAGGCAATCGTCTGCTCCGTACGCGAGGGACTGGTGGTTGTTCGGAAACGACGGCACGCAGGTCACGGCCACAGCCACCTGGGGATCGACCTTACGGGTACCCTTGCCGCGCCGGGGACGGTTGGGCAGGCCGAAGACCTTGTTGAGGTCGACCACCCCGAGCGCATTGTAGCAGCTTCCGTCTTCGATCACGGTCCACGGGTGGTCCGGAATCTCGGGCAGGTGCCGCAGCTCGCCCAGGTAGGCGTCCACGGGCGTGGATCGGTCGAGGCCGTGGCCCTCGGGGTCGGGAAACGGGCCGGCGAACGCCCAGGCGAGGGGCTTGAGGAAGTCCACCCGCTGGTAGTGGATGCGCCGTCCGTCGGCGAACACCTCCACGGACAGGGGCACGAGGTAGACGTTGTAGGGCCGGAAGGCGAGCGGCAGGGTGAGCAGCTGCACGCGGTCCTCGTCGGTCAGCGCGAACGGGTGCGTCTCTTCGATGCGCCCGCG
>CAZBZG010000400.1:0-3366 GCA_964496245.1 uncultured Planctomycetaceae bacterium
CATCGCCCAGGCCAAAGGTACGCGCGTGGAGCTTGCCCGGCGCAGCGCGCAGAAAGGTTTCGCCCGCGTTTGCGTCGCCAGCTCTGCCGTGGGCCGCACAGACGCTTGCGCCGTAGCCGAGCAGCAGCGCAAGACCGGCCAGCAGACCCAAGAGACGCGCGTTTGACCTGCCACGCAATTGACGCCTGCCACACGATTGCCGCATAATACGACTCCAGATATCCAGGGGTACCCGTGGTGGCGCTCGACTGAAGGATCAGCCCGACTCACCTGTACTGCACCCCGAACCGCGCGCGCAAACCTACAGGACCGCAACAGCTCGTCAAAGAAAAAACGCGTGAAACCCTTCGAGGTTCGCACGATTGAAGCGAGATATGCTCGATGAAACTGGATCGTGTAACGCGTTGGTGTGGGAAGGGTTCCGACAAAACGGCCCGACTTCGACCTGGCGCGATTTTTTCCGCGAATTTGGCCGGAATGCGCGAAAACCTGCAGCAGGACACGCGCGGACCCAGGAGGCGGACGAGCCGCAGGAGAGCAAGCGCGCTCGGCCCCGGCCGCGTGCATCCGACCGATCCGCGCAGGCAAGGGCCGCATCCTCCTCCCCAATTCCGCCCCTGCAGGCCGTTCCTGATCCCCTGTCTCCGCGCCGGTTGCAGACCGGAAGCGCATGTGATAGGATCATCGGCAGGAGCCCGACCGTGTTCAGATGGAGAGACTATCGGTTCTTCTTCTCACGAGAAGAGACGCGTATGCACATACACGTATACTGTGGGGACGGTGAGGCCAAGTTCTGGCTGGAACCACAGGTCGCCCTGGCAGGCAACGATGGACTGTCTTCGGCCTAAATCAGCGAGCTCCCCCGAGTCGTTGAGAGCATCGCGATGACATCGCAAAAGCATGGAACGAGCATTTCCGACGTTGAAGTGATGAACATCGACGCACACGGCGTCCGGAGCCTTGCATGCAGAACCCTGCGCCTCCCTCGGATGCGCCGCCCAAGACGCGCGTGCTGGACGTGGACCTGAGCGCCACCGACTACCCGGAGGCGTGCGCGCGCCTGATCGACTGGGGCCGCGCGCGGCGGGGGGTCTACGTGGCCGTATGCAACGTGCACACGGTCATGGAGGCCCACGCCGACCCGGCCTATGCAGCGGTGCTGAATGGCGCGGCCATGGCCACGCCCGACGGCATGCCCCTCGTGTGGGCACTCCGCCGGCTCGGCCGGCCCGGCCAGCAGCGGGTCTACGGGCCGGACCTGCTTCTCGCGTTCGCCGACCGGGCTGCGCGCGCGGGCGGCCTTTCGAGCTACTTCTACGGCGGTGCGGAGGGCGTGGCAGAAGCGGTCGGACGTACCCTGGCTGCGCGCTTTCCCGGCTTGCAGATTGCGGGCGCGGAGAGTCCGCCCTTCCGCCCGCTCACCCCGGAAGAGGACCAGGCTGCGGTCGACCGCATCAACGCGTCCGGCGCCCACGTCCTGTGGGTGGGCCTGGGCGCGCCCAAGCAGGAGGAGTGGATGGCCCGCCACGCCGGCCGCATCCAGCCGGTCATGGTGGGCGTGGGCGCTGCCTTCGACTTTGTCGCCGGTCGCAAGCCCCAGGCGCCGCGGTGGATGATGTCCGCGGGCCTGGAGTGGCTCTACCGCCTCGCAGTCGAACCCCGCCGCCTGTGGAAGCGCTACCTCGTCCACAACCCGCACTTCCTGTGGCTGCTCCGCAAGCAGCTCGCGGACACGCGCAGGGTTTGACCTGCAACGAGCCTTTCTGCCAAAGGAAGGGCGGCGGCTCCTGAGATTGCGGACGCAGCTTCCTGGGGTGCAGCGCCCATACCGCACGGATCTCCCAAAGACGCCAAGCATGCCAAGGCAGCGCATGCAGAAGAAAAAGCCAGCGGTCTTGGCGGTCTTTGCGCCTTGGCGAGAAACAGATGTTCTTCGTTGTCGTGTGAATCGGGCAGCGCCCCCGCTCAGCCCCCAAGCCACTCCAACGCGGTCGCAAGGTCGATCGATCCGCGCGTATCGTCGTGCGTGGGACGCGGCGTGCGGCTGATCAGGGCCCAGCGGTCTGCATCGACCAGGTGGGCTGTGTTTTCGAGCCGCGCCAGGTCCTCGGGCGCCGGGCTGCTCGTCAGCTTGACCTCAAAGGCCCAGAGCGCGCCCCTGTACTGCAGCACCAGGTCGATCTCGTACTGGTCGCTCGTGCGCACATGAAACGCCTGGAAGGGCTCTCCCCGCGTCGACAGAAGGTCGAGCACTTGCCCGATGACCCATCCTTCCCAGCTCATTCCCACCCAGGGCTGATCCAGCAGCTCGGACTGCGAATCGAGGCCGAGAAGAGCGTGCAGCAGGCCGGTATCGCGCCAGTAGAGCTTCGGACTCTTGATCACGCGCTTGCGGATGTTGGTTGCAAACGCCGGCACGCGTCTGACGAGCCACGCATGTTCGAGGAAGTCCACGTAGCTTGCGACCGTGTGATAGCTCATGCCCAGGCTCTTGCCGATCCGGGAGGCGTTCCAGACCTGGCCGTGCACAGCCGCGAGCATGCGGAACAGCCGCTCGGTCTGCATGGGCCGGGCCGGCAGGCCCCAGTTCGGCAGATCGCGCTGCGCCATGAGGCTGAGGTAGAACCGCTGCCATTCGGGGAACCGCTTCGGGTCCAGCACGCCGCCGTCCGGGTATCCCCCGAAACGCCAGAGCGCATCGAGCCTGTCCGCGCCGACCTCTTCCAGGAGCAGCAGGGGGAGTTCGCACAGGGCCATGCGGCCGGTGAGCGCCTCTCCCACCTCCTGCATGAGCGCAGGCGCGATCGAGCCGAGCACCAGGAACCGGCCCATCCGGCTGCGATCTTCGTCAATGGCTGCGCGCATGCGTGCGGTGAGCGCCGGCATGGCCTGGATCTCGTCGAGAACCACGAGCGCGTCGCCTGCTGCACACGCAGCCCACTCCACGTCCACGCGCAACCGGTCCTCGGGCTTTTCGAGATCGAAGTACTTGCCCGAAAACGACTTCGCGAGCGTCGTCTTGCCCGCCTGCCGCGGGCCCACCAAGGCCACAGCCGGATACGCGGCCAAGTACCGGGTGATCAGGGCGTGTGCGGAACGGGGCAACATGATATTTGCATTATAGCATTCAATTGCTGTTTTGCAAGGTGGGTCTTCGCGCTACAGCGAGTCAATCTGTGGAACTCATTTAGCGTCAAAAAGTAAATGGATCTCGCAACGACGCCAAGCACGCCAAGGCGGCGCATGCAGAAGAAAAAGGCGGCCTGGTTCAAATTGGGGTAACAGTTTGAGCGGACGCTGGAGATAAGCTAGAGAGCCACACCGGCTCCTGACGATGCGAAGAGTAACCAACTTTTCGCGGAAATC
>CAZBZG010000401.1:0-3357 GCA_964496245.1 uncultured Planctomycetaceae bacterium
CAGCTTATCTCCAGCGTCCGCTCAAACTGTTACCCCAATTTGAACCAGGCCCAATCCCCTACCCAGGAGAGCGTAGGGGTCCTCGTAGGAGTAACGCCCGAAGGAGAGGATTGTGACGCAGCCACCCAAGACCGCGATCTCGCCCACGCGCGAAGAGGATTATGCCGAGTGGTACCAACAGGTTGTCCGCGCGGCCGCCATGGCGGAATCCAGCCCCGTGCGCGGGTGCATGGTCATCAAGCCCTGGGGCTACGCGCTCTGGGAAAACATCCAGCGGAACCTGGACGCGCTCTTCAAAGAGACCGGCCACGTCAACGCCTACTTCCCGCTCTTCATCCCCTTGAGCTTTCTGGAGAAAGAGGCCGAGCACGTGGAGGGGTTCGCCAAGGAATGCGCTGTGGTGACCCACCACCGGCTCGAGGCGGACGGTGAAGGCGGGCTCCGCCCTGCAGCGCCTCTGGAAGAACCCCTAGTGGTGCGGCCCACGAGCGAGACCATCATCGGCGCGGCCTATGCCAAGTGGGTGCAGAGCTACCGGGACCTGCCCATCCTGATCAACCAGTGGGCGAACATCGTGCGCTGGGAGATGCGTACGCGCCTCTTCCTGCGCACCACCGAGTTCCTCTGGCAGGAAGGGCACACCGCGCACGAGACCGAGGCCGAGGCGCGCGAAGAGACCCGAAAGATGCTCGAGGTCTACAAGACCTTTGCCGAAGACTACCTCGCCATGCCCGTGCTCACGGGCGCCAAGTCTGCGGGCGAACGCTTCCCCGGGGCGGAAGAAACCTTCTGCATCGAGGCCATGATGCAGGATTGCAAGGCCCTGCAGGCGGGCACGAGCCATTTTCTGGGCCAAAACTTCGCGCGCGCAGCCGACATCCTCTTCCAGTCCCGTGAAGGCCGGCAGGAGTACGCGTGGACCACCTCGTGGGGCGTCTCCACCCGGCTCATCGGCGGCCTCGTCATGACCCACGGCGACGACGACGGGGCCGTGCTTCCGCCGCGTGTGGCGCCGGCGCACGTGGCGATCCTCCCCATCGTCCGCAAGGAAGCCGACCAGGCCGCGGTCCTGGAGACCTGCGAAGCCGTGGCCGCCCAGCTGCGCGACCAGACCTACGCGGGCGACCCCGTGCGCGTGGAGATCGACACGCGCGAACTGAACGCCGGCGAGAAGGGCTGGGAGTGGGTCAAGAAGGGCGTGCCCGTGCGCGTGGAGATCGGTCCGCGGGACATCAAGAAGAACAGCGTCTTCGTGGCCCGCCGCGACCAGGGGCCCAAGGAGAAGACGAGCATCGAACGGCCCGCGTTCGTCGCCGGCATCGGCGACATGCTGGAGAGCATCCAGACCGCGTTGTACGAACGCGCGCGCGCCTTCCGCGAGCAGCACACGCAAGTCTTCGACGACCCCGAGGCCTTCCGGGCCTGGTTCACGCCCGACAACGAGGACAAGCCCGAACGCCACGGCGGGTTCGCCCACGCCCACTGGTGCGGCGAGGCCGCATGCGAAGCCAAGCTCAACGAAGACCTCGCAGTCACCATCCGCACGGTCCCCTTCGACCGCGAGGCCTCGGGCCCGGGCACGTGCATCGCCTGCGGCAAACCGTCGCCCGGCCGCGTGGTGATGGCGAAGGCGTATTGAGGGGTGTCGGCTATTCCAACGGCTCCGGCGCGTTGCGGCCGGCCACGGGCAGGGCCGACGCCTGCAGGTACAAGCGCCGGCGGCCGAGCGTGACCGGCGTCTCGCCCGTGCCTGTGGCGAGGAGGTAGTGCCGGTCCGGGTCGAGACTGCGCAGCGTCTTTGCGCCCGCTTCGTCCGCGTAGTCGGCGATGAAATCGAGGCCCGTCTGCGTGTAGACGAAGATGGGGATGCCGTGGGTGATCTGGAGGCGCGCGCGGTCGCTCAAGCGGCGCAGGGGCCCGGAGGCGCAGCTCCACGCGAGGTCGCTTCCGGCTACGGCCTCGCGGGCGCGGGCCTCGGTCGCACCCGTGGCGCAGATGCCAAGCAACACGACCGAGACCCCCGCCTCCTGCGCGCAGGCCTCTAGCGCCCCGAACGACGCGCCGTAGCGCACGTTCACCGTGACCGCGATCCGCTGGTACCCGGCCTCGGCCGCTGCCTCGAGACCGCGCACCTGGTCGATCGCCGCGTCCGCGAAGACCGTGCACCCGCGCTGCCGCAGCTGGCCGAGTACGTCCGGGATCGGGCTCGTGTAGAAGAGCCCGTTCATGCGCGCGCCGATCCCCTGCACCACCGCGGGCGTGTCCGTGACCACGGTACCTGCGCCGTCGCACACGGTGATGGCGCAGTCGATCGATCCGGCCTGCAGCGCGGCCATCATCATCTCGCTCGCCCCGAACGGCACGGCGATGTCGTCGCGCACGAGTTCGCGCGCGGACGTGAAGTGCCCGAACCGCTCCATCTTCTCGCGCACGTAGTCCTCGATGCAGGCCGTGCTGAGCAGGCTCTGGAGCGGGCAGCTCTTCAAGGCGTGCGTACGGTCGACCTCCACGATCGCGCCGCCGGCCACCACCACGAACGCGCCGAGCACGCGCGTGACATGCACGTCCGGCCGGTCCCGGTGCTTGGCGATGAGCGCGTCCACGAGATCCATGCTGCGCATCCTACATACACCCGTCCCCCGGAGCAAGGGGCGTGAGGCGTGCGTGCTGAGCCAACAGCCAAGAACCAACCGCCAAAACCCCTGTCCATCCGCCCCCGCTTCCGGTACAATGCGCCGCACACGCGACAGGCGCGTCCCGCCCCGCGGGGCGCTTCGACTCGGCGACAGCGACAAGGAGACGCTTCGGCATGAAACGCACACACACCTGCGGCGAACTGCGGCCCGAGCACGCGGGCCAGACCGTGACCCTGGCCGGCTGGGTGCACAGCCGGCGCGACCACGGCAAGATCATGTTCATCAACCTGCGCGACCGGTACGGCCGCACGCAGCTCACCTTCGATCTCTCCGCCTCTGCGGTCTTCGATCTCGCCCAGGAACTCAAGAACGAATGGGTGCTCCAGGTCACGGGCACGGTCCAGGCCCGGCCCGACAAGGACGTCAACCCCGACATGGCCACGGGCGGGGTGGAGCTCGCGGTCGAGACCTTCCACGTCCTCTCGAGGAGCGCGGTGGTGCCGCTGGAGACGAGCGAGCACACCGAGGCGGGCGAGGAGACGCGGCTCAAGTACCGCTACCTCGATCTGCGCAAGCCCGAGATGCAGCGCAACCTGGCCGTGCGGCACAAGGCCATCCAGGCCATGCGGCGGGTCATGGACGAGGAGGGGTTTCTGGAGATCGAGACCCCGATCCTCGCCAAGAGCACGCCCGAGGGCGCGCGCGACTACCTGGTGCCCAG
>CAZBZG010000402.1:0-3338 GCA_964496245.1 uncultured Planctomycetaceae bacterium
GCTTCGTACCGCACCCAGAGCTCGTTCACCTGGCCCTGGGGCAGAAACGCCTGGCCCGGCACGTACGCCAGGCTCAGCACGCTGGCTGCCACGAGCGCGACCAGGAGCACGATCTTGAGAAAGGTCCGGCCGAGCAGGAACCGGAGCGCGGCTGCGAGCGCGCCTTCGCTCAGCCGGTCGAAGCCCTCCATGACCCGGCAGAAGACCCGCCAGGGCGCGAGCAGCCAGTGACCGCCTGCGCCAGCGCCCGGATCGGACCCGCCGTCCGGCTCGGGAGCTTCGCCCGGCCCGCCCCGGGCCCGCGCGGCAAAGAGGCGCGCGCTCACCATGGGGATGAAGATCACGCCCACGACCATGGCGAAGAGCACGGCAAAGATAATGGCATAGGACAGGTCCTTGAAGATCTCGCGCATGAGCCCGGGGATGAAGAGGATGGGCATGAACACGGCCACAGTGGTCATGTTCGCGCTGAACACACCCAGGGCCACCTCGCTCGCACCGCTGATGGCTGCGTCCTTCGGAGGCTTTCCGAGCTGGATCTGGCGCATGATGGCGTCGAGGAGCACGATCGAGCTGTCGAGCGTCATGCCCGCAGCCAGGCCCATGCCGCCGAGGGTCAGGACATTGCGGGAGAGGTCCAGCCCCTTGAGGCACATGAACGCAGCCACGATGCTGACGGGCGTGGACAGCGCCACGACCACGGTCGTGCGGATATCCCGCAGGAAGAAGATGAGCAGCAGCGCGGCCAGGAGCACCCCCTGGATGATGCTGTCCAGCACCAGGGTCTGGGCGTTCAGCACGTACTCCGAGTCGTCCTGGCTGATCTGCATCTCGAGCGCTTCGAGCTCGGCCCGGCCGGCGAGAACCCCCAGCTCCTCCTTGACGCGGTCGATCACCGTGACCACGGACGCATCCGTGGTCTTCTTGATGGCGATGCCCACGGACGGACGGCCGTTGTACCGGGCGAGGGTTTCCTCCTTCTTCTTGCCCCGCACCACGGTGGCCACGTCGCGCACGCGCACGGTGCGCCCGCCGGGGAGATTCGCGACCACCAGGTGTTCGAGGTCCTCGGCGCACGTGGCCTTGCCCAGAATGCGAATCGACGCCCGTTTGCCGCCCGTGATCGCGAGCGACCCGCCCTTGCGGTTCTCGGCCTCGTTCTCGATGCAGTTGACGATCGAGAGCACGGTCAGGTCGTAGCGCGCGAGGTCCGCGGGCCGGCCCACCACGCGGTACTCGGGCTCGGTCCCCCCCAGCACAGCCACTTCGCCCACGCCGGTCAAGCGTTCGAGCCGCGGCTTGATCACGTCTTCGGCCACCCGCCGGAGCTGCTCGCTCGTGACCGTGGTGCCTTCCCGGCCGAAGATATCGAACCGGAACACGGGCGTGGCCGACGGGTCGTACTTCCAGATGAGCGGCTTCTTGGCTTCGTCCGGCAGGTTGACCGTGTGGATGCGTTCGCGCACATCCACTTCGGCAAAATCCACGTCCACCCCCCAGTCGAGTTCGAGCACGATCCGGCTCTCGCCCTCGAAGCTGACCGCATTCAAGCTGACGAGCCCCGACGTGCCGTTCAGCACCTCCTCGAGCGGCAGGGTGATATCCTTGTGGATCTCTTCGGGCGAGGCCTTGGGGTTCTCGGTAAAGACGACCAGGGTAGGGATGGAGATGTTCGGGAGGAGCTCGACCTCCATGGCCAGTATGGCGAAGACCCCGCCCATGAAGAGCAGGATCATGAGCATGCAGGTGGCCACCGGCCGGTGGACCGCGAAGCGGATGATGCCCATGGTCTCGGACGCGCTCCCTGCGGACGGCGCCGGTTCCTCACCTCCTCGGCGCACCAGCCAGCCGACCACCGGCCGCAGGCCAGAGTCTTACGCATCGCGCGCCCAAACGCAAGCGGTTTCCCCGGGACAGTCCATGGGGAGCTCGACCATGGCCCCCTACGCGCCCGCAACCATGACGAAGAACGGCGATGCGTGGCAGTACCCGACAGCGCCGTCTCCGTAGGCGGTCTCCACCTCGACCGTGGGCACGTACCAGTGCACGCCGGCTGGCGCGTTTCGATCCTGCAGCGGGAAGCGGGCCCGGTTGCTGCCGATCTCGGTCCACGACAACACCTCTCCGTCGCGGATCAGTGCAGCCCGGCGAATGGTCCGCGCGCAGCTCGCCTGCACCTCGATGGTCACGGCATCCGGCGCCACGGTCACGCACGCGCCCATGGGCGCGCCTGCAAGCGACGTGGCCATGGCCACCTTGGCGTCCGACATGGCGATGGTGTAGCGATTGCGCAGGGCCTCCCACACGCCTTCGGCGCTCACGTTCTTGACCCAGAAGCCCGTGAGGCAGTGGTGGTTCGGCCCGCGGCGGTAGTGGTCCGTACCGCCCACGAGCCCGACCTTGCAGCCCGCGTTCAAAAACGGCTGGGGGAAGACAGGCGCCTTGTCGAATCCGTTGTCCGCATTGAGCATGGCATTGCACCGGCCCTGCATGGCCTCCATGGCCACCTCCAGATGCGGGTCGAAGCTCTGGAGGATCTGTTCGTCGGGCACCTTGCCCCCGTGGAAGTGACGGATCATGTAGACGCTGCCCGGCGGAAACGCCTCCCGCACGTGCCGCAGCGTGTTCGGCAGATCGCGCTGCTGGGCCACGAAGATCCGCTGGAGGCGATCGAACACCTCCCGGTCGGGCGTGTACCAGTTGTTGTCGCGCACGCCCGGCATGGGCGGCTCCGACCCGTAGAGCACGATGCGGTCCCGGCCGGCGAGCGTTTCCAGCCGGTCGTAGGCCCACAGGCTGTGCGGGCCCATGATGTGCGGGGTGTGCTCGGTAAATGCGAGCACCTGGCAGCCGAGCCCGTCGCGCAAGAAGCGCACGTTCTCCTCTGGATTGCCGTCCACAGCAGCCACGCACTGGGAGTAGCAGGTGTGCACATGCAGATCCCCCCAGATCAGGGTCCGGCCCTCGTAGGGTGCGGGCAGGCTCGGCGGCGGCGGTGCGATGTCGCGAAAGCCCCTGGGAAGGGTGTACTCGGCCGTCTTGTCCTCGGGCACGCCCACGGGCGCCTGCAGGGCATCCGGCGCAAGCGGGATGATCTCCACGCGCTGCCCCGTGCTCCGGCTCGGCCCCCCCTCGTTGTCGTGCGCGGGGAAGAAGCCGACACACGCGCCGCCCGCATTCACGATCGCGTACGCCATGTCCGGCGACCCGAGGGAAGGCGTGAGGCGCTCGGGCGGGGACCAGGCGCTTGAATTCCCGCGGCACCAGAGCACGTCCCAGCCAAAGGTCTTGTGCTTGAAGTACCGGAACTGACGGAAGGCGATGACCGGCGTGGCCCC
>CAZBZG010000403.1:0-3338 GCA_964496245.1 uncultured Planctomycetaceae bacterium
AAAATCTATATTATCGACGAAGTACACATGCTGACTACAGAAGCATTCAATACATTACTTAAAACTCTGGAAGAACCACCTCCAAACCTTGTTTTCATCCTAGCGACGACAGAAGCTCATAAAGTTTTAAACACTATCATAAGCCGCTGCCAGCGATTTGACTTTAAACGGGTTAATCAGGAATTAATGTGCGCTAATTTGCGGCAAATAGCTGAAAAAGAAAATATAAAAATTACCGATGAAGCCATTTCCGTCATTTCAAAACGGTCTTACGGCGGAATGAGAGATGCGCTTGGACTTCTTGATCAGGCGAGCGTGCTTTCATCTGAAGGTTCAGAAATTAGTGATAAGGACATTTTTTCGTTACTTGGCAGTTTATCTGAAGACATTCTTCTAGAACTAATTGATACCATTGCTCAAAAAAATGCTATAAAACTTGTAGGAGTTTTGGAAAAAGCTGTGCAAAGCTGCGAACCTGTGAATGTAATAAGAGAACTGGCAAACTACTTTAAAGAACTGTTAATCACAGGAAGTAATGAAAACTTTGATACTGATGAAATAATACAAATCATTGAAAAGCTTTTTGAATACGAGAGGACAATTAAAAGCAGTTCGCAACAACATTTATGGCTTGAGGTCTCACTCTTGAGTATATGCCACAGACAGGATATGCAAATTGTAAAAGACCTTGAGGCAAGGATAGAACGGCTCGAATCCGCAATATCAACAGGCAATATTTCTAATATTAAATCCGAAAAACCCAAGCCAGAACCAATTAAAATAGCATCTGTGCAAACCGCCCCGCCTATGCCTGAAGAAAAACCTGAGACCATTGCGATTGAAGAAAAACCTGCTGATGCAACCAGCCTTAATCCTTCTGATCTATGGCAAAAGTTGCTTTCTAAAATACAAAAAACCCCATCAAAGACATTTTTTATGTCGCTTGGAACTCCTGTAGAAATAAGGGGGCGATGAGCAGCGGGCGGCGAACGCCTTCTATGAGATCCTCACCGAACACCCGCAGACGCCGGTCGATCAGAAGGAGATCCTCTGGGCGGGCCAGTACTTCATGGACCACGGGCAGCCGGCGCGTGCCTATGCGGTCTACGATCTGCTGCTCGACCGGCAACCCGGCCGGAAGGTCCGCGCGCTGGCGCTCTACTACCAGGCGGAAGTCAAGCGCAGGCGCGGGGAGTGGCCGGCTGCCTTGAAGAAGTACAAGCGTCTCCTGAGCGAGCAGGAGACCGGCCTCGAGAGCGCCGGCCAGTTCGGGCTGGCGGTATGTTACCGGGAACTGGACGAGATCGGCAAGGCCCGCCAGTGCCTGAAGGCGGTCGATCTGTCTCCGACCGATCCACTGGTGGCGCATTATCATCTGGAAATGGGCCTGCTCGATTTCGCGGAAGAGAAGTATCGGTCGGCTTCGACCCATCTCATGCGCGTGGGGCTTCTGTACGACAACGAGGCGCTCTGCGGGAGAGCCTTGCTCAAAGCGTACGAGGCGTGTCGACGGATGGGGGACGAACGCAAGGCGCTCATCTGCTTGAACGAGCTGGCCGGGATCGAGCCCGAGACCTACGGCAGGCGGTACCCGAAGAGCGCGTATGCGGTCAAGGGCAAGGATCTGCTGGACGTTCACGCCAAGTCGGGAACGCTCCAGCCAGTCGACAAGCTGCCGGACGATCAGCCGCCTGCAGCGCCGGAGCTGGACGGATGATTGGGACACATCGCCTGGGGCTGTTCGAACGGCGGCCCGAAGCCATGGCCGCAGCGGTGCTCGCCTTCCTGGCGATGGGGGGGCTGGTGGCCTTGGCGGCAGCCGTGGTCCTGTGGGATGTGCAGGGATTCCAGCAGACCGTCGGGAGTCTCTTCCGCGTGAGCCTGGAAGCCGAGGCGCCCCTGGGGCCGGGGACGCGCTACGCGCAGGACCGGGCCGCGGAACTCAGCAGGGAGCTCCTGGAATCGCAGAAGGAGGATCCGTTCGCCGATCCGCCGGAGCTGGCGAACGAGCGGCCCGTGCCCGGACGGCTCCCCGTGCGGCCGCTGGACCTCCGGCCGGGTGCGGCGCTCGACCTCCGGCCCCCCGAAGCGGCGGCTCCGAATGACTTGTCCCGTCCGACGGGCGACCGCGGAGACGTTCTGGACAAGCACCTGCCGGTGCTTTCCGTGCGCAAGCTGGGGGCGCCCGGCCAGCCGGCCCCGCAGCTCGGCGTGCTCTACGGGAATGGGCGCATCGGAGCGGCCACGCTGGGCCGGCCCGGGGAGTCCCTGTTCGAGCCCGAGGCCGCGGCCATGCCCGATGCGCCGACGGCTCGTTCCCTCACGCCCCGGGTCCTGCCGGCCACGCCGTTCGCCCCCGGCCAGAGCGCAGCCACCGTGAGCCAGCGGCTTGTGGCGCAACGCCCGCCCCATGGCTATCCGTCACTGGACGAAGAGATCGCGGCCGAGTTTACGGTGCATCGCGAGCCCGGGGCTGAAGAGGCGACCTTTTGTCTGCGCCTGCGGGTCCGGCCGGAAAGCGGGATCGCGGTCATCCCCAAGGATACGCTCTTTCTGATCGATATCAGTCAGAGCATCTCAGCGTCCGAGCTGAAGCGCGTTCGCGAAGCCGTTTGCCGGTATCTTTCCGGTCTCCGGTCCGACGACCGGTGGAACATCGTGGTGTTCAGCGAAGAGCCGCGTCCTCTGGAGGCAGGAGCCGCCTTCGTGCCGGCCGATCGGTTCGAGACCGAGGAAGCCAGAGCCTTCATCCGGCGACGCCTCGGCCGCCAGCGGCGCACCGATGTGTTTCGAGCGGCCCAGGTCATCCTGAGCCGCATCCCGCGGTCGAACCGACCGTGCAACGTCTTTCTGATCTCTGACGGCAAGGCGACCCAGGGGACGGCGGATGTGCGCTGGATCGTCCACGACTTCAAGCGTGTCAACCGCGAGAACTTCAGCGTCTACACGTTCAACGGCGGCCCCGGCGGCAATCTGTACTTGCTGAGTCTCCTGTCGTATCGATCCCGGGGGCGGCTGGAGAACTGTCCGGAGGTCGAGCGCGTCCCCGAAGCGCTCGGCGACCTGCTGACCTCGGTGGACCAGCCGGTGCTGACGAACGTGGTCGCAAGCTACACCAATCTCAAGGCCAGCGAGGTTTGCCCGACGGTGCTGCCCAACCTGTACCGGGGCCATCCCATCACGTTCTGGGGCCGCGCGCTTCCCGGCAAGACGGTCACCTTCCGTGTGGCCGGACTCGGAGAGGAGGGTCCGCGGGAGTTCTTCTTCCGGACCGAGATCCCTGCGGGGGACCAGACCCATCCCGAGGTGGTACGCGAGTGGGCCCGGGGCCATGCGCA
>CAZBZG010000404.1:0-1784 GCA_964496245.1 uncultured Planctomycetaceae bacterium
ACGCCTGGCACGGCCGTCTGGAGGGGCACCTGCTCGACCAGGCCCGGCGGGCGTACTTCGCCCAGATCGCGCACATCGACTGCCAGATCGGCCGGCTCACGCGGGCGATGAAACGGCTCAAGATCGGCCCCACCGCCTTTGTCTTCACGTCCGACCACGGGGAGATGCTGGGCGACCACCACCTCTTCCGCAAGACCTACGCGCACGAAGGCTCGGCCGGCGTTCCCCTGATCCTGCACGTGCCGGGCCAGACGGAAACCGGCGTGTGCACGGCGCCCGTGGCGCTGCAGGACTTGTACCCGACGTTTCTGGATCTCGCCGGCGCGGCCGGACCGTCCGCGGTCGAAGGCGGAAGCCTGCTGCCCTTCACCAGCCACACCGAAGCCCCCGACTGGCGGCCGTTCGTGCACGGAGAACACGCAGCCTGCTACGCACGCGACGAAGCCATGCAGTTTCTGACCGACGGCAAGGAGAAATACGTCTGGTACACGGTGACCGGCCGCGAGCAGCTCTTTCATCTCGAGGGCGACCCGGCGGAGCTCTTCGATCTCTCTGCCGAGCCCGCGTATCAGGAACGCCTCGCGCTCTGGCGCAGCCGGATGGTAAAGACGCTGGCGCCGCGCGAACAGGACGGCCTGACCGACGGGCACACGCTCACACCGGGCAGCGCCCTGCCGGCCGTGCGTCCGGTCCTCCTGGACTCCTCCGAGACGCCATGACCGCTGGGCGCTCACTCAACCTTGTGCTCTGCGCGATCCCTTACAACACGGAGATCCTGCTCCTCAACCGACGCAAGGCCCCTTACCGCGGCTACTGGGGCCTGCCCGGCGGCAAAATCCGTTTCGGCGAAACCGTGCCGCAGGCCGCGTGCCGGGAGGCGCGTGAGGAGACCGGCCTCGCCACCGACTTCCTGCGCGTGGCGGGCGTGACCACCGAGACGATCCAGGACCAGGCGGGCACGCCAGAAGCGCACTTCTTCATGTTCGTGGTCGTGCTTCATCCCCACGGCCGCGCATTTGCCGCAGGCGACGAAGGCGCGCTCCGCTGGACCGCCCTGGCCGATCTCGACGCCCCCGACATCATTCCGAGCGATCGCGCTATGATCGAACGCTTCGTGCGACCCGGGTCTGCCGTGCCCGTCCGCCACTTCCGCGTCGAGCGCTCGGACGACGCCTTCCGCCTCCTCCCTTGACTCCGCGGTCCCGTTTGCGGATACTCGATTGAAGGTTGCGTACACCAAACAGGAGCATGCGTGCCGGAACGCCGCGTCATGCGCCACGTTGCGCTCATCGTGATCGTACTGCTGGGGGTCTTCCTGTACGCGGGCTTCCGTCTGCGCCACGGCCAGCCGCAACCGGAGGAAGCTCCCGACGAGGACCGGCTGGCCACGGCAGCCAAACCTGCGGCCGATGTCGGCAGGGGGGACGATCGGGTGGCTGTCTCCTCGGGCGCAGACCCGTCCGCGTCTCCGTCCGAGCCCGCCGACGACCTTCCGCTCACTGCATGGGAGACCGGACGCGAGGAAGCCACCACGCTCGGCGGGGAACCGCGCGAACCCGCGCCCGAGCCGCGGGACGACCTGCCGCGGCCCGCGGAAGCCGCGCTGCCGCAGGCGCCTCCGGACGTGCCCGCCCCCACCGAATGGAGCCTCGAACTCGAGGACGCGCCGGTGGATCCCGGCTTTGCTCCGGGCAGCCCTTCCAAGCCGCAGACGCCCGCGACCGACACACGGCCGCGCATCACCATCGAGCACGGCGGCCCCGGCGAATGGGAAGCGGCTGACC
>CAZBZG010000404.1:1794-3323 GCA_964496245.1 uncultured Planctomycetaceae bacterium
GACGAAGCCCAACCGGCCGCACAAGCCACCGCAGGCGGCGTCCACACGGTTCGGGCACAGGAGAGTCTGTGGTCCATCGCCGCCAAGCACCGGGGCGCCATGGACATCCAGATGTATCTCGAACGCCTTCGACGCGCCAATCCCCAGCTCGAGGGCGACCTGATCCATCCCGGTATGGAGCTCGCCCTGCCCGGCGGGAGCCGGGCGGGCACGGCCGGCACGCTCCAAACGTACAAGGTCCGCACGGGCGACACGCTGTCAGGGATCGCCGAACGTTTCTACGGCTCGCCCGCCGCTTGGGAGCGCATCTATCGCGCCAACCGGCAAACCCTCAAGAGCCCCCATCGGCTTCCCGTGGGCACCCGCCTCACGCTTCCCGCGCGAAAATGACTTGATCTGGCGCGCTGCATCCGTTCTACTGCAATGGCGTTGTCGCAAGGAGTACGCATGGCCTTCGTTCGGTTCGAGAAGATGCAGGGCGCAGGCAACGACTTCCTGCTCGTGGACAACCGGGCATCTGTGGTGTCTGACGCCGACAAGCCCGCCTTTGCCCGATACGCCTGTCCCCGCGCGCTCGCCGTGGGAGCCGATGGCATCATCTTTCTCGAAGAGGACCCGGAATACGACTTCGCCTGGAGTTTCTGGAATGCGGACGGATCGGAGGCGGAGATGTGCGGCAACGGCGCGCGGTGCGTGGCCCTGTACGCGCGCAAGATCGGCGCGGCCGGCGACCGCATGGCGTTCCGCACCCTGGCGGGTCCCATCCACGCCGAAATCGTGGATGGCGGGGCGCGCGTGCGCATGACCGACGCCACCCGGCCCGAACGGATCGACGGTCTGGGCGTGGATCCGGATATCCACGCGATCTACTTCGTCAACACAGGCGTCCCGCATGCCGTGGCACCGGTCGCGGATCTCGAAGCCGTCGACCTCGTCCGCCTCGGCCGCACCCTCCGCATGCACGAACGCTTCGCACCTGCTGGCACCAATGCCGACTTCATCGCCCGCGAGGGTCCGAACGCCATCGCCATGCGCACCTACGAGCGCGGGGTGGAGGCCGAAACCCTCGCCTGCGGCACCGGAGCCGTCGCCTCCGCGATCGTTGCGACCGTGGTCTATGACATGACGAGTCCCGTGCAGGTGCGCACGCGCAGCGGTGCAGACCTCTCCGTCGATTTCGTCACGCAAGAAACGACCTGCACGGACATCTTTCTGCAGGGCCCGGCTGCGTGCGTGTACGAAGGCCGACTCGAGTGGTGCCCATGAGCCACCCGCGGATGTTTGGCCTGGTTCGGTAGCGTCGGGTTTGGGGGGGCAGTCCGGATCCGCAGCAGGTTGTAGCCCACGCACGCTTGCCTGGGGCGGAACTTGTGAGGCGCTTCACAGGCAAAGGTGCCTGTGCCACAACCAGTGCCCTTTGGGTCTGACCCGGTTCTGAACCAAGCGGATTTTTTGACACGGTTCACTCGAAAGTATCGCAATTCCAGGCAACGCCTTGTCCTGCAGTGCATTTCAGCACCACGAAGAAC
>CAZBZG010000405.1:0-3284 GCA_964496245.1 uncultured Planctomycetaceae bacterium
AGTGCCCGTAGTCCGCCAGCAACCTGGACTCGTCGCGCACCCCGATCTGGCGCATCTCGATGCGCGTGCGGTAGCGACGGGCGAGATCCTTGACCAACTCCCGGAAGTCGACGCGGCTCTCCGCGCGGAAATAGAAGATCACCTTCTCACCGCTGAAGAGATGCTCCACACCCACGAGATGCATGGGCAGCTTCCGCTCCTGGATGCAATCCTGACAGTACCTCATCTCCTGGGGCTCCTTGGTCTCGCGAATGTGGTGGATGATCCCCAGGTCCGTCTCCGAGGCCGTGCGCAGAATCTCTCCCAGCCCCTTGATCTCGCGGTTCACGTGGGTCACGTTCGAAGCGATCTCTCCCCAATCCACGCCCCGCCGGGTGCGGACCAGCACCAACTGACCCCGCTCGAGACCCTCCACGTCGCTCTGGAAGTTCTCGGTGGTCATCATCAGGCCGTAGCGAACCGCTGCCAGGTACTTGGCCATACCGCCTCCATGCATCACGCCCCCCCTCGGGGCGTACATTGTCGTGCGCCATTATAGCAAAACCGAAAGGCGCTTGCCAGTCCTCGTTCATCCAGACGCCGTAGCGTCCGCGCGGAGTGCGGCAAACGTGTCGAACGCCGCCGCGTGCAACACCAGTTCGGGCCTGACGTTCGCCGCCAGCCGCTCGCCCGCCTCCCACAAGCGGGCCAAGCCTTCAGCGCCCGCCTGCGGTCCGAGCCCCTCCCGCAGACGCCGTCGGATCTGCAAGGCCATGAGGTCGAGCAGCGCCGTCGCCATCTGCCGACGCTTCCGTGCGTCGCCACCCGTCTCTCGCACGCGCTCGACCAACCCCTCGGCCAATCGAAGCGCACCCGACGGCGTCAGTTCCCTGAGCCCCTTGGCCATCCAGGCCCAGTCCTCCGCAGCAGACGCGGAAGCCATGGCCAGCGCCGTTCCCAGCGCGCCTTCGCTGGCCACGGCCAGGGCCCTTGCCTCCTCACCGCTTGCCACGCCACGCGCCTCGAGTTCCTCGGCAACCGTTGCTGTGGGAAGCGGCGCGATCCGGATCCGCCGGCACCGGCTGACGATGGTCGGCAGCAGCCGCTGCCGCGCCGCGGTCGTCAGCAGCACCACACCGTTTCCCGGCGGCTCTTCGAGCGTCTTCAGGAAGGCGTTGGCCGCCGCCTCTCCCATACGCTCCGCATCCGGAATCAGACAGACCGCATGCGCGGAACGGAGCGGCTTGCGCTGGAGGAACTGGACCACCGGCGGATGGTGGATGGACTCCCCGCCGTCGCCCTCCCGCGAGACGAATCGGCCGATGCGCAAGGTCGGCACCTCACGGGGCAGCTCCAGGAAGTCGGGATGATCCGCGAGCCCTCCGTCCGCGGCCGCATCCAGCACGGCCGCGGCGAACGCGCGCGCCAGCGTGGTCCGTCCGGAACCGAACGCACCCTCCAACAGATACGCGTGATGGATCCGGCTCCGGGCCACGGCCTCGGCGAGCTCGGCCTTGGCCTCTTCCAATCCGAGGATGTGCTCAAACAACGGCATCCACGATCTCCAGGATCTCACGGCGCACCGCGTCGACGGGCTGCGACGCGTCCACCACGTGAACCACGCCGCTCTCCGCTTCGCGCGCGTGTGCCAGGTACCGTTCGCGCACCTGCTCGTGAAAGGCGAGCCCCTTCTGCTCCATGCGGTCCGGCTCCTGCCCCGCCCGCGCCAACCCCACCACGGCTGGCACGTCCAGCAGGAGGGTGTGATGCGGCTGGCACCCTTCCACACCCAGGCTCACCACCTGTTCGAGCCGCGCCGCCGGAAGCACGCCCGCCACCCCCTGGTACACCAGGGTGGACAGGAAAAAACGGTCGCTCAACACGATCTCTCCACGTTCCAAGGCCGGCCGGATGCGCTCCTCCACGAGCTGGGCGCGGCTGGCCACGTACAGGAGCAGCTCGGTCATGACGCACATGCTCCGGTTCTCCGGCCGGAGCAGGACCTCGCGGATTTGCTGGCCGATGGCGGTGCCGCCTGGATCGCGCACCCGGGTGGTGCGGACGCCGCGGGCGGCCAAGTGCTCTTCGACCGCGTCCAGCATGCAGCTCTTGCCGCTGCCGTCCGGCCCCTCAAAGACAACGAAGGTTCCGTTCACGTGGACTCCTGCGTGAGGCCGGCAGCTACGCACGCCTCTTCGGCCAGGTAGCTCGACCGTACGAACGGTGCGCACGCAACTACACGGAATCCACACGCCGCGATCCGCTGCTCCAGGACTCTGAAGGTCTCCGGCGGCACGAACCGCTCCACCGGCAGATGCGTGCTGGGGTTCGGACAGAGGTACTGGCCTACCGTGATCATGTCCACCCCCGCACGGCGGAGATCCACGGCCACCTCGAGCACCTCGTCGTCGGTCTCGCCGAGCCCCACCATCAGTCCGCTCTTCGTAGTCGTGTCCGGATACTGCTCCCGCACGAACGCCAGCAGGCGCAGGCTCCTCTCATAATCCGCTTCCGGCCGCACGCGCGGATAGAGCCGGCACACGGTTTCCACATTGTGGTTGAAGATGTCGGACCGGGCCTCGGCCGCGATCCGCCACGACGCCTCCGCGCCGGCAAAGTCGGGCACCAGGAGCTCCACGGTGGTCTCGGGATTGCGCGCACGCACGGCCGCGACCGTGGCCGCGAAGTGGTCCGCACCCCCGTCATCCAGATCGTCCCGCGTGACCGACGTGATGACTGCGTGCCGCAGCTGGAGGCGCTCCACAGCCCGTGCCACGCGCTCGGGCTCGTCGGGCGCGAGCGGGGCCGGAGGCCCGCTCTCCACGGCGCAGAACCGGCAGGCGCGCGTGCAGCGCGGCCCCATGAGCAGAAAGGTGGCCCGTCCCTTCTGGTAGCACTCCACCAGATTCGGACAGCGGGCGCTCTCGCAGACCGTGCCCAGCCCCAGATCCTTGAGGCAGGTGCGCACGCGCGCGTCCATGTGCAGGGGCACGCGCTTCGTCAGCCACGGCGGCAGGTGCTGGCCGGACGGGGTCACCCGATCACTCCGCTTGGATCGCGTCACAACCGAACTCCTCGCAGAAGGCGGCGATCATCTCACGGCCCACGCTCTCCATGTCCCACCCCCGCCCGGTCCAGGCCGCCAGGCTCGTCACCCCGCCGACGGCGGGCGAAATGCCGCAGGGCACCATGCACGTTTCGAACACGGACAGATCGGGCTCGACGGTCAGGGCGAGGCCATGGTAGGCGATCCAGCCGGTCACCGTAATGCCGATGGCTTCGATGTTCGCCTGGGGCCCCTCGCC
>CAZBZG010000406.1:0-3259 GCA_964496245.1 uncultured Planctomycetaceae bacterium
CGCGTCGGTCGGGCCGAATTCACTCTATCGCGGTCACCAGCCTGCTACGACAGTCGCTGTCGCCGAAGGCGATCGAGCAACGGAAGGCTTCTGCGGACCGGGCCGAATAAAGGCAACTCGCGGTCACCGACTCGACATGATTCCGCCGCTTGAAGGCTCTTGTTCTTCGTCCTTCTCTTCCGATGAGCCGCATTTTGGACGGAGCCGATTTGTCAAGGAGGGGCCCCGCGAAAAAGGAAGATTTTGTCGCGATTGTGGTCGTGTTCCTCCTGATTCCCCGCGACAAAATACGCTTTTTCGTGGGGAGGACGCCTTGACCAATCGGCGGAGTCCGGTACACTTCGGCTCCGAAGAGAAGGACCTGGGTGTCGATTTATGCCATAGCCATCTCCTTGCGCGCGCGCTTCCGTTTGCGGGCCTTGTTTGCTTTGGCGGTGTGCTGGGTGACTGGTCCGCGCTGGTAGGGCTTTCCATCCCGCACCATGGCGTAGAGGGTGCGCAGGAGACGTCGTCCCATGGCGACGTTGGCTTTGGGGTTTCCTTTGCGCTTGACAAGGCGCTGCCGGTGGGCTTCCTGGCGCGCATCGGACCTGCAGAGCGTCATGGCGGCCTCGCAGAGCGCCCACCGGAGCATCGGCGAACCAGCTTTGGTGATGTTGCCGGACTGGGTTCGGCCGGCGCTCTCTTCGTTGTCGGGGGTGAGACCGGCCCAGAACTCGAGAGCATCGGCGTTGGGGAAGCGATCGAAGGGGCCGATCTCGGCGACGATGATGCACGCCCAGATATCCTTGATGCCGGGAACGGTCTTGAGCAATTGGATGGTGTCGCGGAATGCGGGCTCCCGGTTGGCGAAGATGATCTCGCGCCGCAGTCGTTCTTCCTGCCGTTCGATGAGCTGGACGACGTCGAGGAGATCGCTGAAGGCGTCGCGCGTGACGGGCTTGAGGCGTCCTCCGTTGGCCAGGAGCCATTTCTGGGCGGATGCGCCGTCGCATTTGGGGCCGCGGATGTTTTCGGCATTGAGCATGGACTTCATGCCCTGCTTGGCGCGGCTGATGGTGTGGCTGAGGCGTCGCCAGTGTCGTCCGAGCTTGCGCAGGCGCATGAGCTCGGGCGGAGCGATGAAGCCCAGGGGGCAGTCGCCGCGGGCCAGCCGCTTGGCGATATCCAACGCATCGTTCGCGTCGGTCTTTCGTCGCTTGCCTCGCAGACGTGCGAGTTCGGTGGCGTCGGCGATGTCGATGCGCGCGACCCTCTCGCCGAAGCGATCGATAAACCACTCGACAAAGCCCACAGACTCGACCGCCATCCAGCAGGGCTTGGGCTGCGCCTCGATCCACGCTTCGATCTTCTCCACGCACTTGGTATTGGTTTTGAGCTGCGCGATCTTCTTGCCGTGAGGATCCCCAGCCACCAGCGTGACGCTGGTCTTGTGCAGGTCCACGCCCGCAAAGGACGCGAACGTCTCGCGTGCCGCGTTGCTGCGAAAGGCTGACTCGTGCTGCATACTCATAGCTCTCTCCTTCGTGAAAGGGGCCGAACAATGGACTCCAACAACCGCACCTCGAAGTATACTCCCTTCGGGCGGCCCCTTCACGGTTTTACCCTGGTCGAGCTATTGGTGGTCATCGCCATCATCAGCGTGCTGGCCGGCCTGTTGCTGCCGGCGCTGCAGGAGGCCATAAGCGTGGCCCGCCGCATCCAGTGCGCCAACAACCTGCGGCAGACCAACATGGCCCTGACCCTCTACGACACGGACAACCAGTGGTTCCCCAACCGCGGGTCGCTGACGTACCGCGTCTTCAATCAGGACAAGGACCACGGCCAGTACCACCAGCTGGTGCGCCAGGACTACCAACAGCAGGACCTGCGCATCTGTCCGGCCTCCTTCTACGCCTCCTGCAGCCGGGACTACAAGGTGGAGGGCTGGTGGAAGGCCTTCCCGGACATGTACCGGGGGCCGCGCTCCAGCGGCACCTACCATTACACCGCCGGGGGACACCCCTACAACTCCTCATGGAAGCGCCGCCTGGCCCGGCCCATCGCCGGGCGCATGGTGCAGCGCCCGGCGGAGTACCTGACGCTGATGGACTGGTACGAGCCCCTACACTCCGCCGACCGGCAGGAGACGCACTGGGAGACGAACCTCTCCAGCAACCACGACAGCCACGCCGAGCCGACCGGCATGAATGCCGTCTTCTTCGACGGCCACGCCCGCTGGTATCCGCCGTCCCGGATCAACACCTTCGAGCAGCCGACCTGGTTCCCCGAGGACAGCAGCTTCTTTCTGCACGAGAACATCCGCCGCTTCGTGCTGCGGGGTACGGTGACCTCCTCGGTCGGGACAGGCTTTGCTCTCTACCAGCGCGAGGTGGCCTCGGTTCAGGACTGAGCCCACTGCCGTCGACGAAACGAACGGGAAGGAGGCAGTCAATGCAGCGCCGCCGCGAGACGCACGGCTTCACCCTCGTCGAGCGTGTCCTTCCGGTAAGCCTGCATGACGCCTGTTTCGCGGTGGGGTAAGGTCGGCTGTCGGCGGGGTATAGTCCCCGTCATGGTATTTCGGATACGGTATTTCGGATACGGTATACTTAACTTTTGACAACCGTGAAGCGTCCCATCGGAGTGATACGCCAAAATGAGCTGTTTGGGAGGTCGGAAACCAGCGGGGATGCGGCCAGGAATCAGCGGATACCTCAGCTCTAGGGATAGACGAAGCGGAAGGCCAGCTCCTTATCGCCCCGGGGTGGCGCCACCAGACGCCGACCTCACCCGCGGGAACCGTCACGGTGTCGATCATCGCTCCATCGCGGCTGATCTCGACCCGCACCGGCCGAGTGCCCGCCAGCGCCCCGCGATTCTTTTGGAGGCCATCGCGGCGCGCGCTCAGCCGCCACATTGAGGAGCCATCCTCCAGCATGACACCGGTGACGGTCTCCCGCACCGGAGGCCAGGGCACCTCGGGCGCGTCCGGCCGTCCGCCGATGGCATGCCAGTCACTCCCTTTGACCCCGGGAAAATACTTTTGGGCCGGCGCAAACATGCCCGCGTGCATGGACCATTTTTGAACCATTTCGTTCAGTTCCTCCCAGCTGTATTCCTCGTCCAGTTCCGCCATGGAGCGTCCGCCGAAGCCATGGGCGGGGTCATCCCAGCGGGGGTCGTTGCGGTTGACTTTTTTGATGTCTTCCCGGGCGGGGAGAAATGTCGCGTCCCGCATCGGATTAGACTCGCGTCCCTATGATTTGAGACGGGACCC
>CAZBZG010000407.1:0-3243 GCA_964496245.1 uncultured Planctomycetaceae bacterium
CGTGCTCGAACCGCCCACCTCCGATCAGGGCAAGGTCATGCTTCAGGAGCCGGGCGTGGTGGAACGTACGGACGGGTCGCTCCTCATGTTCATGCGCACGGATGCGGGCTGCCAGTACCTCTCGCGCTCCACGGACGGGGGAGACACCTGGAGCCCGGCCGAACCGTCGGACCTCATCTCGCCCCGTTCGCCCGCGTCCGTCAAGCGCATCCCGTCCACCGGCGACCTGCTCCTCGTCTACAACGACCACCAGCACATCCCGGCTGAGCTCGAAGGCAAGCGCACGCCCCTCGTGGCCGCGCTGTCCTCGGACGAGGGGCAGACCTGGACCCGCGCGCGCATGCTCGCCGACGACCCGCACGGCTGGTACTGCTACACGGCCATCTTCTTCGCGGACGACCACGTACTCCTCGGCCACTGCGCAGGCGACCAGCGCACAGGCGGCCTGGCCCGCAGCCAGATCACGCGCTTTTCCGTGGACTGGATCTACAACGACTGAACGCCCGCCCCGGCATCTTCCCACAGGAGTCCTTCCATGACCGAGCACATCCAAGGTCTGGTCGCCGCTACACACACGCCCCTCACCCCCGACGGGGAGCTCAACCTCGACGTGGTGCCTCAGCTGGTCGACCATCTGGTGACCGACGGAGTGCGTGCGATCTTCGTCAACGGCTCCACAGGCGAAGGCGTACTGCTCACGCGCGAGGAGCGCCAGGCTGCGGCGGAAGCCTTTGTGCAGGCGGCCAAGGGTCGGCTCACCGTGATCGTCCACGCGGGGCACGACGCGGTCCGTGAGGCCCAGCGTCTCGCCGAACACGCCCAGGCCGTGGGGGCAGACGCCGTGGCCGCCATGCCGCCGCACTACTTCACGCCCAAGTCCGTGGAGGGCCTGGCTGACTGCCTCGCCCCAATCGCGGCAGCCGCCCCCCGTCTGCCGTTCTACTACTACCACATCCCCGTGCTCACGGGCGTGGCCTTGCCCATGGCGCCGTTCCTGGCGCACGCGGCCGAGCGCATGCCCACGCTCGCGGGCATCAAGTACACGGACGAGGATCTCGCCGACTTCCACGCGTGCCTGCGGCTGGAGGACGGGCGATTCGACATGCTCTTTGGTCGGGACGAGATCCTGCTGACCGCGCTCACGCTCGGCGCCAAAGGCGCCGTGGGCAGCACCTACAACTATGCCGCTCCGCTCTATCTCCACATGCGGGACGCGTTCGAGCGCGGCGACCTCGAGACCGCGCGCGCCGATCAGCACCGGTCCATCCAAGTGCTCGGCTTCCTGCGCAAATATGGCGGTCTCGCCTGCGGCAAGCGCATCATGAAGCTGGTCGGCATCGACCTCGGTCCCTGCCGGCTGCCCAACCAGACGCTCTCCGAGGCCGAAACCGACGAGCTCGCATCCGGTCTCCGAAAGATCGGATTCTTCGACTGGGCACGCGAAAGGAGTGGATCGTGAATCCGCCGATCGAACTGGGTGGCCGCCTCGAACTCTTCGTGGACGACGCGCTGATCGAAGACCTGTCGGGCGGCGCACGACTGGAACTCCACCGTCCGACACCGCGGGAGCCCGCGCTCGTCACCGGCGAACCGTGGGAAGGAAGCATGTGCAACTACATCACGGTCTTCCGCGACGGCGACCGCTGCCGCATGTACTACAAGGCGCACGGCATCGACCTGAGCCATCGGGACGAAGGCGCCAGGCGCGCGCCCGGCACCCATCCACCCTCTCTACAAGGAGCCGACCCATGATCGAGAAATACACCGTCAGCAACGACCCGAAGATCTACGAAGCCTGGCCGTGCCTGGCGCGTACACCGTCCGGCAAGCTGGTCTGCGTCTTCTCCGAATGCACCCACCACGGCGACCGGTCCTATACGCGGATCGTGACGTGCGCGTCCACGGACCGCGGCCGCACCTGGAGCGCGAAGCAGCCAATCACCGAAGGCACCAAGGGGAATCCGTTCTACAACTGCGCGCGCATCACTCAGCTCAAAGACGGGCGTCTCGCCGTGCTGGTCGACAAGCTCTTCACCGAGGAGCGCAGCGCCGATCCCGAGCAGTGCAAGAACCTCCTCTACTTCAGCGAGGACGAGGGCGCCACCTGGTCCGATCCCGTGGAGACGCCGGCGCGCGGCATCGTGCCGGACAAGCTGCTCGAACTCGCGAGCGGCCGGTGGATCGTGGCCTGCCACTACAACGACAAGGCGTTCGGCTACCTGATCCAGCGGCTCTGGTACTCCGACGACCAGGGCAAGACCTGGAGCGATCCCGTGATCGTGGGCCGGCAGGAGGGGCTCAACCTGTGCGAGGTCTCGATTCTGCCCGTAGAGGACGAGACGCTCGTCGCCTTCCTGCGCGAGAACTCTGGGGAAGGCTGGGACTGCTTCAAGACGATCAGCCTGGACAACGGCGCCCACTGGTCCGAGCCCATCCGCTTTCCCCTGCCCGGCTGCCACCGCCCCGTGGCCGGCTGGTTGCAGGACGGCTCGATCCTGATCACCCACCGGTACCGGCACGGCGGCCGAGGCGGGTGGGGCCGCTCGACACAGAACTTCTTTGCCGGTCTCACCGACAAGGAGTCGGCCCTGTCCCTGACCCACAAGGGGGCCGCCACCCGCATCCTCCCCATCGACTTCGACCGCTCGCCGAAGGCGGATCTCGGCTACTCGGGCTGGGTGCAGTTCGACGACGGCGAGATCTATATCGTCAATTACATCGTGGACGACGCCATGGACAAGGGCCAGATCCGAGGCTACACCCTGCGCATGGAGGAATTCCTGCTGCCGCAGGTCTAACAGGACAGCCTCGGCAGACCGAAACAGCAACCCCAACCCGGCCGCCAGCGGCCCGCGCGAGCAGTCGGGGCGTATTGCATACGCCCCTACACAGCGGGATCGGGATCGAAGAGATGGCGCGGATGCCGATCCCGATACCGACCCCGAGAGCGGCGGCAAGCCAAACCCCATCGATGCCCCGCGCCGTCGGTCGCCCCTTCCTCTTCCTCACACATCCTTGACGCCTTCACCCATCATGGGATAATGGGGACGGTTGCAATCCATCGTCCGCAGCAAGGGCCCACAGATGATCTACCGCGAACTCGGCACCACGGGCCTCCAGATCTCCGGCATCGGCCTCAGCGGCATGCGCTTCTTCCAGAAGGACGAGGCCCAGGCCATGGCCACGGTGGGCCCCTACATCGAGAACCTGCCGATCATCGAAGACCTGAAGCGCGCACACGCC
>CAZBZG010000408.1:0-3229 GCA_964496245.1 uncultured Planctomycetaceae bacterium
CGCGTTCCACGAGGACCGGGGCGAGGGTGAGTAGCGTGGTATCGTCCTCGTGCCGGACAGCTCGCACGGCACCAACCCGGCCTCGGCCACGATCGCGGGCTTCGAGGTCCAGGCCATCCGGTCCGGTCCCGACGGCGAGGTGGATCTGGACGACCTGCGGGCGCACTGCAACGATCGGACGGCCGGCATCATGCTGACCAATCCGAACACGCTCGGACTCTTCGAGACGCAGATCGGAGAGATCCAGCGGATCGTCCACGAAGCGGGCGGGCTGCTCTACTACGACGGCGCGAATCTCAACGCCATCGTGGGCAAGTGCCGTCCCGGGGACATGGGGTTCGACGTGGTGCATCTCAACCTCCACAAGACCTTTTCGGCGCCCCATGGCGGCGGGGGACCCGGGTCCGGGCCGGTGGGCGTGGCCGAGCGCCTCGAGCCGTTCCTGCCCATCCCGCGGATCGTCCGCGCGTCCGTGGAGACGCCCGAATTGGAACTCCTCTGGTCGAATGACTTCCCCAAGTCGATCGGGCGCGTCTCCACGTTCTACGGCAACGTGGGCGTCTGCATCAAGGCATACGCGTACATCCGGAGCCTGGGGGCGGCCGGTCTGAAGGCGGTGGCCGAGGATGCGGTGCTCGCCGCCAACTACGTGCGCACCGGGTTGAAGGACGTCTTTCCCTCCTCGCACGATCGCATCTGCATGCACGAGTTCGTGAGCACCCCGGGGCCGGCAACGGAAGCCGGCGTGCATGCCCTGGACATCGCAAAGCGCCTCATCGATCACGGCATCCACCCGCCGACCGTCTACTTCCCGCTGATCGTGGACGAGGCCATGATGATCGAACCGACCGAGACCGAGCCGCTGGATGTGCTGGATCATTTCCTCTCCGTGATGCACACGATCGGCGAGGAGGCCCGGCAGGATCCGGAACGGCTTCACCAAGCACCGACCACCACGCCGGTGGGGCGGCTCGACGAGGCCACGGCGGCGCGCAAGCCCACGCTCGTCTACACGGGCGCCCCGGAGAGCGGAGGCGCGGCATGACGCCCGACTTGCAGGTCGACGTGGTACCGACAGGCAAGGATGCTTGCACGCTCCGCCTCAAGGGAACGCTCGATACCAACACGTATGACCAGATCGAGGACGCCTTCGCCCGGGCCATGGCGGACGGCAGGTTGCACATCACGGTCGATCTCGAAGGGATCGGCTTCATCAGTTCCGCCGGATTTGGCGCCTTCATCGAGGCGCTCGGCACGCTGCGCGAAGCTGAAGGCGACCTTCGTTTCGTCAACCCCAGTCCGACGGCCCGGGACATCTTCGATCTCCTCGGCGTGCTGATGGACTGCTGCGATTTCGATTGAGCGCGGCCAGGAGCGCAGCTCCCCCGGAACGGGCCATCCGTGCCATGCAAATTCCACCTTCGCTTGACCCGGTTCACGTAGCCGCCTGGGCGGAACACCTCTGCGTCTCCGGCGTGGATGCGGTGTCGCTCTACGTCTGGCAGCCGGACCGCACAATGGCTGTGATCGGCCTCGCCCAGGACCCCGCCGTCGAATTGAAGCTGCAGGTCTTGGCGGCCGATGGTGTCTCCTTTCTGCGACGGGCGTCGGGGGGCGGGGCGGTGGTGCTCGGCCCCGGTGTGCTTTGCTTCGGCGTGGTCGCACCACCTGCAGCCCTGGGGACCGCAGGGGGCATCCGCGCCGCCTTCCGGGCGCTGACGCATCCGGTCCTCCGCGCTTTGGCGGACGCCGGGCTGCAGGCCCGGCTCGCGGGCATCAGCGACATCGCGGTCGCGGATCGGTCCACGGGCCGCCTGCACAAGGTGGCTGGCTGTGCGCAGCTGCGCAAACGACGCAGTGTCCTGGTGCACGGATCGCTTCTCGTGCAGCTCGATACCGCGCTTTTCGAACGGTACCTTCGGCTTCCCGCGGAAGCCCCTGCCTATCGGCTCGGCCGGTCGCACACTGATTTCTGCCGCAGTCTCTTTCAGCTGCTCGATCCGGCACCGAACGTGGCTGAGATGGCCGGCCGCCTGGCGTCTGCGGCCGCGCAGGCAGGATGGCGCCGGCTGGTCGTCCCCCAAAGGCTCTCGGCAGAGGCGGACACGCTGTTTTGCGGGAAGTACGCGTGCGACGCCTGGAATCGATTCCGGCGACGTCCCGAAGCCGGTTGCGGGACGTAGCGCGCCGTGCGACGGATCAACCCGCACCGGATCGAGGGGCCGGCGCCAGCACATCGGTCCACGCTGAGCGGACGGGGAAAGCGGGCGTTGACAGGGGATTGGCGGGACGCGCGTGTTTCGGGGGCCGGGCGAGCCCCCAGGCGCGGCCCGCGGGGCGGTGGTTTTTGTTTGCGCAATCCTGACGGATGCAGAAGATCGGTCCCCTGACACCGCAGGCAACGTCGGTCGCGGGGGGAGTCCACCGGTGACCGGCGGCCTGGGAAATGTCGTTGAGGAGGGACGTTCCGATGCGCATCGCCATGTTCTCGTGGGAATCCTTGCACTCCATCTTCATGGGCGGGCTGGGCGTGCATGTCACCGAACTCGCCGCCGGACTCCAGCGCCGCGGGCATGAGATCCACGTGGTGACGCGGCGGGGGGAAGGGCAGTCCTCCTACGAAAACATCGACGGCGTCCACTATCACCGCATCGATCACGGACTGGCCGAGGATTTCGTGGAGAGCATGGACCTCATGTGCAAAGCCATGGCACACCGCTTCCACGAGATCACCAGCAGCGTCGGCGGGTTCGATCTGGTGCACGCGCACGACTGGCTGACGGCCAACGCGTTGCAGTACGTCCAGCAGGGCTACGGGACGCCTGGTGTCTTCACCATGCATTCGACCGAGTACGGTCGCGACGGCAACAATTTCTACGACGGATTTGCGGCCTGGATCCGGGAAATCGAGAGCGCCGGCTGTCACGCGGCCCAGACCGTAATCGCGGTCAGCGGCTTTCTGGCCGACGAACTCCAGCGCATCTACAGCCTCCCGCACTGGAAGATTCACGTCGTGCCCAACGGGGTCAATTACGCCGCGTTCGATGGCTATGTCGACCCCGAAACGGTCAAGGCGCGGTACGGCCTGGACAGCATGGCGCCCACAATCACCTGCTTCGGCCGCCTGACCGTGCAGAAGGGGCAGGATCTGCTGGCCGAAGCCGTGCCCATGGTGCTGGCGTCGTATCCGGAGGCACGCTTCATCATCTCCGGGGACGGTCCGCTTCGC
>CAZBZG010000409.1:0-3211 GCA_964496245.1 uncultured Planctomycetaceae bacterium
CTCGATGCTTCGCGCTTATTTGAAAAACTGCTTCGGTTTGTGCACCGTCGTATTTCAGACGGGGGGCCGGCGATCCAGAGGAACGGCGGGCCAGCGACGCGCGCCGACGCGTGCTCGCGGGCGAGCACAAGGGCAGCCGGCAGTCGTTCCGGGAGTTTTTGCGCGCCAAAGGGATCTTCGGAGATCGCCCCGAGGAAGGGGCCGAAGGCGAGGGCGACGAAACGGGCGGCAGTGATACAGCTGACGGGCGGGATGCGCGCGCGTCGAACGTTGCCCGGTCCGGGCGGGGGTGGGCGTACCTGCGCCGTTTCCTCCGCACCATTCCCACGGGCCAGCTGGTACTGGTGCTCGTGCTCAGCCCGGTGGCGCTCGGCACGAACGCCATGTTGCCGTGGTCGGTCAAGATTTTCGTGGATACCATCCTGCCCCGCCGCGATCTGGGCCTGCTCTACGCGGCCGTGGGTGCTTTCTGTGCCGTGGGCCTGTTGAGCGTGGCCCTGATGGCCGTGCAGGACCTGGTGACGCGCCGCCTCATGGGCAATTTCATCACCGGCATGAAGCGCCGTACGATCAAACACCTCCAACGCATGAGTCTGGACCGGCTGCAGGATCTCAAGGTCGGTGGAGCGGTCTCGCGCCTCCAATCCGATACCGAGGCCATGACGGGGCTGCTGCACCAGGGCATTCTGAGCCCGTTCAACGCCACGATCATGATGTGCATCTGCCTGGGGTCGCTCTTCTACGTGGACTGGCGGGTGACGCTCGTCTGCTTCGGCTTCTGTTTCCTGATCGTGGGCGCGGCCTATCTCTTCTTCCGCCGCATCCGGCCGCTGCAGAAAGCGCTCCGCGAGGAACTGGCCCACATCACCGCGCACGCCACCGAGATCTTCGGCGGCCTGCAGGTGGTGCGCGGTTTCGGCCGGGAGCGAACCGAGAATCTGGCCTACGGCCTCGAGACGCATCTGCTCTGGCGGAAGGGCTTCCACGCGGAACTTCTGAACGTGGGACTCCACCGCATCGTTCGCGTCATCTACTGGTTGCTGAACGCAGCCATCTGGGCGGTGGCGGGGACCTACGTCATCCGCGACCGGATCACGCTGGGCGATATGATGATCTTCTTCTTCTTCATCCGGTGGCTCTTCATGCCTGTTTTCATGATCATGTCGTCGTTCGCGCAACTGCAGCGGAGTCTCGCGTGCGCGGAGCGGGTCTTCGATCTGCTCGACGAACCGGCTGACCTGCCCGATCGGCCCGGCGCGCGGGGCATCGAGGGGTTCGAACGCGGTCTGCAGCTCGAAGCGGTCGCTTTCCGGTACCCGGACGGGACGCAGGCCCTGACGGATGTGGACTTCGCGATCCCCAAAGGATCGGTCACGGCGCTGGTCGGGCCGTCGGGGGCGGGCAAGAGCACGGTGGCCAATCTGGTCATGCGCTTCTACGACGTGACCGAGGGGCGGATTCTGCTCGACGGCACGGACATCCGGGATCTCCGGCTGGCCAGCTACCGGCGGCTCATGGGGCTCGTGTTGCAGGACGTGTTCCTGTTCGACGGCACGATCCAGGAAAACATCGCCTACGGGCGGATGGGAGCCACCCGGGCCGACGTAGAAGCGGCCGCGCGCACGGCCCACGCCCACGAGTTCGTGGCCGCGCTGGAGGACGGCTACGATACGGTGATCGGGGAGCGGGGGGTGAAGCTGTCCGGCGGCCAGAAGCAGCGGATCGCCCTGGCCCGGGCCGTGCTCTCCGATCCCCAGATCCTGATCCTTGACGAGGCGACCAGCAATCTCGATTCGGAGAGCGAGGCCCTGATCCAGGACGCCCTGCAGCGGATCTTCGAGAGCCGGACCACGCTCGTCATCGCCCACCGCCTCTCTACGGTCATGGACGCGGACAACATCGTGGTGCTCGACAACGGGCGCAAGGTCGAGGAAGGCACGCACGAGGCGCTGCTCGCCCGCCGCGGGCGGTACCACGAACTCTACACCAAGCAGATGGAGAAGGCCGAGCGGAGCAAGCAGTTCCTGAGCTGGAACGACGGGGAGGCCGAGGAATCGAGCTCTCCGGCCGAGGGAGAGTGAATCGCGCGTCTCGCCGCTCGCCTGCACACCCAGCCCCGCGCCGCTGCCGGCCGCGGGGCGTTTTGTCGACAACCGTCCGCGGGACAAGACCGGAGCGTCTCAGGAACCCGCGTCCGCGTCCGTGGAGTCCGACTTGTAGGGGCTGTGGTAGTAGCGGTAGTAGATCTCCAGCATCAGGGCGCCAAGCGCGGTCTCGCCCACACGCCCCCAATGCGCGCCGAAGAAATCCTTCTCCACGTTCCAGGATCCCTTGCTTTGCTCGAAAGTTCCCTCTTTCACCTGGGTTGCGAGGAGAGTCCTCTTGAGGGGCCCGTTCCACTTCGTCCAGTAGTCGGAGCGGCGCCCCATCTGGAAGAGGCCGAGGGTGGCATAGTACCACCGGTAGAAGTCGAAGGCGTCCTCGGCATCGTTCCAGTCGCCCTTTTTCCCGTTCGGCTTCGGGAGCCCGTCCCGGATGACTTTGTTGGCGCATCCGATGACCTGTTTGTCGGTTCGCGGGCGTCCCAGGAACTGGAGGCACGTGAGTGAGACGGATGCCAGCCGGTCTCGCTTGCTGCCGCGCTTCACGTCGTCGAGGTTGTGGCCCTCGCTGGCATAGGAGACCGTGCAGATGCCGCCATAGCCCTTGTCGTCCGCGGGGTCGGTGGTGGCCTGCTGCATGTACCGGCGGGCCTTCTCGACGGTCTCGTACGGCACGCTGAGGTTGGCGGTCTTGGCGCTCTTCAGCCCCATGATCCACCACCCGGTCACCGAGGTGTCTGCGCGTTCTTTCTTGCCCCCCCGGTAGCTGTAGTCCCAGCCGCCCGTGTGGCCCTGGCTCGCGACCGCATAGTCCACCGCCTTTTGGGCGCATTGCTTGAGCTCGACGCCTCCGCTCATGCCGTACGCTTCCACGATGGCCATGAGTGCGATTCCGGCCTGGTACTTGTGCGGGCCGATGCATCCCTTGTCGTTCTGCTGTCGCATCAACCAGTCCACGCACCGTTTCACGTTGTCTTTGTAGTCTCCGTATTGCGTGCTGTTCCCGGCGCCCAGGAATGCCAGCAGGGCCAGGGAGGTGGCCGCCACGTCGTAGTTCTTTCCGCCGTGCGCCTTGCAGTCCCAGTGGCCGTCGTCTTCCTGGTGTGCGG
>CAZBZG010000410.1:0-3134 GCA_964496245.1 uncultured Planctomycetaceae bacterium
GGGGTCTGCGTAGAGCCTGCCCCCCACGCACCCATTCACATAGCTGTGGCTCAGGCCGTGCTTGCTCCACTTCACGCCGCGGCCGAAGCCCACGGTCAAAACGTCGGTTTTGCCCTCGGGTACCTGTTCGATCTGGAAGGTGAACGAGAGCGTTCCCGCTTCGAAGGCCGGCAGGTTGAAGTGGTTCCAGATGCGCGGCACGCCGCGCCACGTCGTCTTGTTGGCGCCGATCCGCAGACGCCCGCCGGAGAGGGTCGCGAAGTTGGAGACGTAGTCCCAGCCGGGGTGGAGCCAGTCGTCGAAATCGTCGGCAAAGACCACAGCCGGATCGGCCGGCTCGGTCCCAATCCGGAACATCCTGGTGGCGTACGGGAAGTCCAGGTCTGCAGACAGGGTGTTGTCCTGCAGGGCCGCGTACTGGTTCGTGACGCCTTCCTGCGCATGCGCGCCGGGCGCGAAGCCGATGCGCGCGGGATCGAAGCGGACCCGCACCTGGACCGGCTGCTTGCTCCACGACTGCAGGACCAGCAGCATCTTCTCGTCCCGCGCCCGGGTGAGGAGCAGCCCCTTGACCGCGTCCTTGTCGAGCACGAACGCGGGCGCCTCTTCCCAGTAATTCCAGACCTTGACGTCGTCCGTGCCGTACCCGAACTCGTAGAGGGACTTGCTGTAGGGAAGAAGCCGTCCGGGGCCGCCCGAGATGATCTCGTGCACCGTGCGCATGCCCCAGGAGCGGCGGCCGCGTTCGATCTCCGTGGTTGCGAGGCCCCACGCGTCCGCCGGCAGGGAGGATTGGAAGAGATCGTGCACCAGATACGGGTAGTTGCCGACCTGCCGGCCCATGGAGGTCGCCTGGAGATAGGCGGGCGGGAACGGTTCGCCCGGTGTATAGAAGTCCGGGAACGTCTTGGCGTAGCGCTTTTGCGAGAGCTCCATGTCGTAGTTGCAGGTCGCCCAGGAGAAAAAGGGAATCACGTTGCAGTTGGTCATGTGAACGATGAACTCCAGCGGCCGGGCCACCCCCTTGTCGCGCCAGTGATTCATCAGGTTCCACGTGCGCTTCAGGTAGGCGCGCTCGTTCCAGTAGATCATGGCCGGCTGGAGCCTGCCGTCTTCAGTGCGGTATGCCGCGCTGGTCCAGGGATTGCCGGTGGTCCGCGGATAGGTGTTGTCCCAGTAGATCGAGACCCCGCGCTTCCACCATTCGTTCATCAAGGCCAGGGCGTAGTTCTGGTACGACGTGCAGTAGTTGACGTCCGCGTTGGGATTGACCGAACGACCGCCGGTCTCCCGGTAGATGTCCACGCTCGGGTACTGCTTCTCGGCCAGCCGCCCCCGGCTCCACTCGTCCTGGTAGACGTGGTATTCCGGGATGAAGGGCAGCACCTTCATCTCTTCGAAGTAGACCGGGTCCGGGCGCTCAGGCCCCTTACGCCGTCCGGTGAAGATGCCGATGTCCTTGATCCACGCGCGTTTGCCGTGCACCGGCGGGGGATCGTACTTCTCGACGAACTCCTTGAAGAACGCCCCGTCGGTCTTGCCTGTGGTGCGTGCTTCCACGACCTTGTCCACCACCTCCCACTTGTCCATCCAGGGCGACTTCCAGGCGCAGGAGAGCCCGCCCCAGGGATGCACCGGAAGCCCGACACTGGGCAGTGTCTTGGCTTTTGTGCGAAAATCCTCGGGTAGCGGCTTGGCCGGCGTCGCCTGCAGACCGAAGACGAGCTCCGTGGGGGTCTCGATCACGCCGGGAATGTTCACAAGGTCCACGCGCAGCAGAACTGTGCCGGGCGAACGGATGATTCGCTGCAGCGGCTGCTCGCGGTTCTTGGCCGTGATCCACCCGCGGTCGTTCTCCGCGAACCAGCAGAGGCCCCGCTCCGGACCGCCCATCCAGACGTAGCTCGTAAACGCGTTGAGCCAGCCGCTGCCTCGTCGGGTCTGCTTGCTCGTCCAGACCGCGCCCCTGTCCTGAGCCTTGCCATCGGCGCCAACGTCCAGGCGGGGGATGGCACCGGTATAGCCCGCGCGGCAGTGGGCGGCCACCTCCTGCATGACCGTGGCGACCTCGTCCTTGAGCGGAATCAGCAGGGAGAGCCGGCTGAGCGGCACAGCGTCCGCGACAGGGAGGAGCTTGAGCGTGACCTTCATCATGCCGTCCATTTCCACGGCCGAATGCGCCTCCACCTTGAGGGCCGGGCACGAGGCCGCGGCCTGCACCTCGGCCAGATGCGGCTTGGCGGAGACGGATTGCACGTCGCCGGTCCAGGCGAGCTCCTCGCCCTCCTGGTCGAGCGCCACCAGGCGCACGGGCCCGGCCAGGATCTCCTTGCCCAGGCTCTCGACGCTGTCCCAGAGACCAAAGCGGTTCATGGTCAGGTCGCGGCAGACCACGGACACGGTCTTGCCCTCGGCCCTGACGGGCGTGAAGGGCGGGTAGACCTTGTCCGTGATGCCGAGCGTATTGCCTTCCCAGGCGAAGCGGAACCGCTTGAGCACCTTGGGCGGGGATTCCTTGTCGCCCACCCGCACTGCGATGTGGTACTCGCCGTCGAGTTCGGGCAGAGTGAACCGCTGGGGCTCTTCGCCGAAGCGGGCTTCGGACTGAAACACGATCTTGCCGCCAGGATCCCTGAGCACCACGGTCGGGGTCTTCTTGGGATCCGTGCCCTCGGCCGGCAGGATCCGGGTGTAGAGCGTACGGGTCGTGGGCAGATGCCAGAACAGGAGGTCCGCCACCTTCTCCCGGGGCACCTCGAGCTTGGCCGGGTCCACGTACCGCCAGTACGCATTGGCCGCCTCCACCGCGGTCAGGCCCCTGTGGTAGACATACAGCTCGTCCACGTCACCGAAGCCGTTGGGGCTGAAGTCGAGCGAATGGAGCGCTCCGTTCCAGTCGACCCCCATGGCGCTGGCTTTCCGGCCGTTCACATACCATGAGACCTTGCCGCTCGTCCAGGACATGACGTAGTGGTACCACTGGCCCGAATAGACCTCGGTTTCGAGACTGTCCTGCGCATGGCCCAGGCTGCGGCGGCCGTCCTTTTGCCGCCAGTAGTAGAGGGTCAACCGCCGCAGTCCGGAACCAGAGTTCCAGAAGTAGAAGTTGAAGAAATTGGTGCGCAGGATGGTGC
>CAZBZG010000411.1:0-2240 GCA_964496245.1 uncultured Planctomycetaceae bacterium
ATGGCCTTGTACGTCTTGAGATACTTCCGCTCTTCCTCGGCCGTGTTCGGGATGAAGCGTTCATACAGCTTGGCGATGTCCTTGGGCGAGAGCTCATCCCACTTCCGGGTGGTCGAAGCCAGCCCCTTCTTGATCTTGAGCCCCTTGCGGTCGGCGCCCGCGATCGACATGCCCTCGAGCGCCTCGATCCGGTAGTCGGCCGGCACCTGCCACTCGCCCGCCGTGTTGATCTCCCGGATGGCCCGGTAGTGCAGTCTGCGGAGGCCGTCCACGAGGGCCTCCATCTCCTCCACCCGCTTGAGCAACGGGGTACCGATGAAACTCATCTTCTTCTTGAGCAAGGCATTCTTGGCCATGTCGAATTCCCGCTTGACCAAATGCTCGGCCACGGTCTTGGCCAGGGGCGCGAAGAGGGCGGCTGTCTTGGCCTGGACCGCTTTGCGGATCCGTTCGATGTCCGGAGCCGCCTTGCTGTAGGTGATGCTCTCCTCAAATGCGTCGCACGCCCGCGCCGCCGCCCGGTAGTCCTTCTTGGCCAGGTAGCCTTCCACCTCTTCCTTGAACTTGCTCAGGGCCGCTTCCGCCTCCTGCCGCGCCTGCGCGCGCAGTTCGTCGAGGGCGCCGAGATGCGGCGACGCGGGGTTCTCCGCCGCATATCGATCGACCGCCGCGAGCGCTCCGTCGTAATCCTCGTCGTTCAGCAGCCGCTGGAACCGATCCTGGAAGTTGCGGTAGGCAACCTCGGCGTCCGCCTTCCGCTCGGTCGCGATCATGGCGAGTTCGGACGCGATCTTCTCGCGCAGGCCGGGGTGCTTCTCCCGCAGGGTCTTGAGCCTGCTCTCCAGGAGATCGAGATCGTTCTTGTTGCGCTCCTTGAACGCCTCGAATGTCTTCCAAGCCTCGGCCGCCTTCTCCTCGTTGTCCCGCCGGCGCATCTCGAGATCGATCTCGTCGATGGCCCGCCGCGCGCTCCGGACGAGCCCGCGGTCGTCCGCGTAGCGGCTGCATAGAATGGAATACTGGGACCGCGCCTCGGCCAACCGGCCGCTCTTACGCAGATTTTCCGCTTCCCGCCACGCCTTGGCCTTCTCGTCGCTCTGTCCCGCGGGCTGCGGCGTGGGCGTGGGCAACGGCTGTTCGCCGTTGGACAGGACGGCGAACGCCACGAAGAGCACCACCGCGGCCACCACCGCAAAGACGCCCAGCTGCGCCGCGGTCTGGCTGGCGGGACGCGCGCGCGAGGGCCGGGCCGGGCCGGGCGGCGTGGGCTTGCCGCCGCCTGCCGGCACGGCGGCCGCGACCGCGGGACGCTTGCGCCGCTTGCCAGCCTTCTCCAGGTCGTCGCGGATCTTGGTCAGGACCTCCCGCACTTCGGCCGCGCTCTGGTAGCGATCGGCCGGGTCCTTGGCGAGCAACTTGTTCACCACGTCGCAGAGCGGCGTGGGCACGTCGGCCGCCGCCTCTTCCAGCGGCCGGGGCGTCTCTCGCAGATGCTTGCCCATCACCTCGGTGCTCTTGGGCGCGTCGAACATGGGCTCGCCAGCAACCACGTGGTAGAGGGTGGCGCCCAGGGAATAGAGGTCGCTGCGACTGTCGACCGCCTTGCCTGCAGCCTGTTCGGGGCTCATGTAGTGCGGCGTTCCGAGCACGCGCTTCTGGTTGCCTTCCTGATCGTGTTCATCGCGGACCTTGGCGATCCCGAGATCCGCCAGCTTGACCTCGCCGCTGTCCGCGAGCACGATATTGTCCGGCTTGATGTCCTGGTGGATCACGCCCCGCTCGTGCGCATACTCCAAGGCATCGGCCACACGGATGGCGGCGTCCACCACGGTCTTGGTCTCCAGCCCCTCGGGCAGGCCCATGCGCTGCGTCAGGTTGAGACCGTCCACGAGTTCCATGGTGAAGTAGTAGCAGTCCTCGCCCACCTTGCCCACGTTGTGGACCTGGATGATGTTGGGGTGATTGAGCTTTCCGGCCGCCCGCGCCTCCTGGATGAAGCGCCCCACGAACTCCTTGCGCGCCGCGTATTTGGGATTCAGAATCTTGATGGCCACGTCCCGGTCCATGGACGTCTGCCGTGCGCGGTAGATCGTGCCCATGCCGCCTTCGGCGATCACGTCCACGATCTCGTGGCCCGGGATGGTCACGTTCGGCAGCACCGCGTCCGCGTCGAAATACCGCAGGATGGTGCTGGCCACGCGGACCTCGTCGCCCGGATGGAGCGCGCGGGCCTTGTTTGC
>CAZBZG010000411.1:2250-3109 GCA_964496245.1 uncultured Planctomycetaceae bacterium
GCTGTTCAGGTCCCGCACCATGCAGTGCTCGCCCTCGCGGGTGATCTCCGCATGGGAGCGGCTGATCTTGTTGTGCGTCAACACGATGGCGTTGCTGCCGCGCCGCCCGATGAGGATGGCGGAATCCTCGACCGGAAATTCCTTGCCCACGAGTTCGCCTCGGATGGATCGCAGCTTGGGCATGGGTCTCCTCGCAGGTGCCCCGCAGCTCGCCGGACTGCAGCATGGGGAGATTGTACTGGATCGGGCTCACTCGTCAACAGGCAAGCCTCGAGAACCGCGGTGTCCGCACCGGCAGCCTCGGATGGCGCTGGCATTTGCCTCGCACAGCATCCGGGGCGGCTGGACGGAGACGCACGGTTGGATTGCCGCCTCGATTTACGCGCCAACGCACATCTGTCTCCGGGCAGTGGATTCGCTGCCAGCCATCGTTCACTGAGGCGCCGGTCTTACAGCCAGATTGCGGGTCTCTCGCAGAATCCCTGTAAACAATAACGATCAAGCCCCCCACAAGGTTCACAAATCTCGGGTTCGATCGCGGAAAACAAGGACGGAGCGACCCCGCTGCCGGCAAGCGGCAAGAAGGAGGCGTGCGGGGGCATGCGGCCTGCCGTTGTCCGCTTCCTGGTCGGCCGCTCCTGCAGGCAGCATCTGTCTTCGCCATGTCCTGAGGCCGACCTCCCTTGACACTGGTGCGCTGAAGAGCGATACTTTCCGTTGTAGATGCCGCTCCGTACCCGACATGCGGAGTCGGCCGGGCAACAGACGGGCCCGTAGCTCAGCCGGTTAGAGCGGGCGGCTCATAACCGCTTGGTCGGGGGTTCGAGTCCCTCCGGGCCCACTATGTCTAACCGCCCGT
>CAZBZG010000412.1:0-3106 GCA_964496245.1 uncultured Planctomycetaceae bacterium
GTCGAACGCGAGCTGGTGGAGGTGACCGGCGAACGGGACGAGCTCAAGCGGGAGTTGATCCACTCCGAGAAGATCAACGTGCTGGGCCAGATGGCCGGCGGCGTGGCGCATGAGTTCAACAACCTGCTCGCCATCATGAGCGGCTATGCCGAGTTGGCGCTGGAGGACCTGTCAGACACGAAGCGTGTGCGGGAGGCCTGGGGCGTTGTGCAGGAGTCGTGTGCGCGGGCGGCCTCGGTCACCTCGGCGCTGCTCAGTTTCGCCCGCAAGCAGGCTCCCAGGAAGGAGTACGTGGACATCAATACGCTGATCGAGCGCCAGTTGGGGTTGCTTGCAAGCGAGCTTCTGGATCACGAAGTGGAGGTCCAGAAAGATTTCGCTTCGGGGGTCGCCACGCTCGTCGATCCCGGACAGCTGGAGCAGGTCTTCATGAATCTATTCACGAATGCGCTGCACGCCATGCGGGGCGGCGGCACATTGAGCGTCAGCACAATGGGGATCAACGAACAGGTCATCGTGGAGGTGTCCGATACCGGCGAGGGCATCCCGCCGAAGGATCTGGCCCGGGTCTTCACGCCCTTCTACACGACCAAGGGCGCTTATGGCGGGGGCGATATCGGCGGATCCGGGCTGGGCCTGTCGGTCTCCCAGGGCATCATCGAGAGCCACGGCGGCGCGATCAGCGTGCAGAGCGAGACGGGCCGGGGCACGACCTTTGCCGTCACGCTTCCGATCAAGAAGCCGTCGGATGAGGTCCCGTCCGGCATCGAGGCGACCGGCGAGCCAGCGCCGCGGCCTGGTGCAGCGAAACGAAGCCTCCAGGTTCTCGTGGTCGACGACGAGCCGCACATGCGGCAGTTGCTCCGTGCGCAACTGACGCACATGGGGCACGACGTACTGGAGGCCTCCAGCGGCGAGCAGGCCATCCAGCTCTGCCAAGTGCACACCCCGGACCTGATTCTTCTGGACATCCTCATGCCGGGCATGAACGGGGCGGACGCCTTGATCGAGATCCGCCGGCTGCATCCCGACGTCGGGGTGGCTGCGGTCACCGGACAGGCCGGGCCTTCGCTCGAAGCCATGCTGGAGGCCATGCGGCGGACGGGGAACATCTCGCTCATCCGAAAGCCGTTCCGACTCAGAGAGATCGCCGCGTTCGTGCAGGGCTTCCTCGCCGAACACCAGGCCTCTTCCTGACAGCGCCTACAGAGCGGCGCCGCCGTTCGCACGGGAATGCCGCCTGGGAGATCTCGCGGCGGCCGGCAGTCGTTTGCGGGCAGATTTTCCTCGTGCGAACAGGGCCTTCCTGCTGTAGAGTACACGCTGTGCGCCGAGGGAGGCTGCGCGTGGCCCGGCAGGCGAGAGATCCCAATCCGGAAATCGCCCGGCTCAAGGAGAGACGGAACGCAGGCGGCCTTGCCGATCTCGTGACCCGCGAGGGGCCCGAGCCGATGCGCCGGGCCGCGCTGGAAGCGCTGCTTGCACTGGGGAATGCCGAGGCGCTCGTCCGCTGCAGCGAGATCCTGGGCAAAGCGGACGAGAAGCTTGCGTCCCCCCTCATCGAGCGCCTGGTCCGGATCGAGGGCCAGGATGCGCTCCTGGGGCTGGCCGAGGCCCTGGCGGCCGACGACATGTTCGTGCGGGCGAAGGCCGTGCAGATGCTCCCCTACCGGCCCGAGTCCTCGGTCTTCAATTTTCTTGTGCGGGCCTGCCGCGACCGTCAGGCCACGGTCAGCCGGCTGGCCCAGCGCCTTCTGATCCGCCGGGTACGCACCCACGCCCACCAGCTCCCGGAGTTGCGGGAAGAGACGCTCGACGGCGTGCTCGAGGAACTCCCGCTGGAAGAGGCCATGCGTTTCCGCAAGCGGCGGTTCGGTACGCAGGTCCGCCTGGCCGCCATCCGCCGCATGGCCCACTTCGAGACCGAGGAGGTGGTCAACTTCCTGATCTCCAGCTGCCTGGGGGGCGAGTCACCCTACTGCGACGCGGCCATAGAAGCCATCCAAGAAAACAAGGCGGTTACGGCCGAGCACGTGCAGCAGATCCTGGACTGGGGGCCGGAAGTCCTCCAGGGGCGCGCGTTCAGCTGCTTCGCGGACCGCACGAACAGGCGGGGCGTAGAGTACTTGACCGAGGGCCTCGAGAGCCGGCTTCCGGTCGTGCGCGAAGCGTCGGTGCGCAACCTCTTCCGCCTCTTCGGCGTGGAGATCGTGCCCGTGCTCATGCCGCTGTTGCAGGACCCGGAGACGTCCGTGGTCGGCGCCGTGCTCGACGCCATTGCCGAGGCCCCGCGTCATCTCGTGGAGCAGCCGCTTATCGAAGTCGCCACCGGCGGCCAGGAGCCCGTGCGCATGCGGGCCCTCATGCTCGCGGCCGCCAAGGAGATCTGCACCGCGGAACTCATGAGCGCCTACCTGGCGCAGCTCGATGAAAAGCTGAAGGATCCGCGCCCGGACGGACAGAATCTGGATGACATCTGCAACCTGCTGGGCGCGCTCAAGGAGGCCCGGCCGGTCTATCTCCTGGTCCATCTGATCCAGGCGGCCATGAGCGCCAGCCCGCGGCTCCGGCGCAAGGCCATGGAGGTGCTGGAGGCCTACCCCGACGATTACCGAAACGAGGCCTACGTCTACATCGGCGGGGCGTCGGACATGCACGTGGTCACGACCGTGGCGTTCGCGCTGGGCGAGGCCAAGCACCCGGAGGCGATCGTGCCCCTGATCCGCGTGGCCATGGGCCGGAAAAAGAAGGACGCCATGCGCGCGCGCGCGTACCTGGACGCCATGCCGCAGCTCCAGGACATGGAGAAGATCTGCGAGCTCATGCGTTCCCGCCACCCCTTGGTCAAGCAGTACGCCATCAACCGGCTGCAGGAGCAGGGCGACCCGGCGGCCATGGCCATGCTCAAGCAGGCGGTCGAAGAGGACAACGAGGAGATGCAGCAGCGCGCGCTCAAGCGCCTGACGGAACTCGGCAGCATGGAGGCTGAAACCATCCTCGAGTCCTGGGGCGAAGTCCCCGTGGACAAGGAACGCCTGCTCGCGCTCAGCCAGCGCTCGGATCCGCGCGCCGTGGAGTTGCTGCTCAAGGCGGCCGAGGACGAGGA
>CAZBZG010000413.1:0-3088 GCA_964496245.1 uncultured Planctomycetaceae bacterium
CGCGGGGGCCGGCCCAGCACCGCCTCCGGCGGCGGGGGAGAGGCTGGGGCGACTTGCGGCCGATGGGGGGTAGCGGGGCTATTCCCCGATGACCTTGACGAGGAGTCGCTTCTTCCGCTTTCCGTCGAACTCATAGTAGAAAATGTGCTCCCAAGGGCCCAGGTGCAGCTGGCCATCGGTAATCGCGACCACCACCTCCCGGCCCATGACCTGACGCTTCAGATGCGCATCCGCGTTGTCCTCGTAGCCATTGTGCTGGTACTGGTCGTGGGGCTTCTCAGGGGCCAACCCTTCCAGCCACCGTTCGTAGTCGTTGTGCAGCCCCGGCTCGTTGTCATTGATGAACACCGAGGCGGTGATGTGCATGGCATTCACCAGCACGAGGCCGTCGCGCACGCCGCTCTGGCGGACCAAGTCCTCGACCTGATCCTGGATGCTCACGATCTGGCGCCGGGCCGGCACGTCCATCCAGAGTTCCCTGGTCAGCGTCTTCATGGGGCCTCCCGGGACTCAGAAGATCGGAAGCGCGATCTTCCGCTGGTATTCGCGGTAGATGGCCTCTTTCTTCTCCTGGTCGCTGGCCTCCTCGTATCGATCCATCAGTGCGAGCAGATCCTTGAAGGCCTGTTCATCCACGGTCTTCACCGTACCTCCGTGCAGCAGGATGTTGCGCCGGTCCCCTTCGGGCCCCGTCGGCTCGCGCTCGTAGATCCAGATGAAGTCGCGCGTCTCCTTCTGGAATCCGCTGTTCTCGATCACCGCGTACATGGGCATGACGTCCGGCTTGGCTGGACAGACCAGATCCTTCTCGTCGACCAGTTTTTCGAGGTCGCCATAGCTTAGCACCCTGCGCCGTCGGTTGTCGCTGTCCAGCAGGTAATGCCGGTAGAGAAACTCGAGATGCTCGTGGGCGATGTTCACCTTCGCACCCTTCTTTGCATACTGCTGGGCTTCGATCCACAAGGGCTGGAAGAGCGCCGCGCAGCCCACAAGGGCGACGATCTGCGGGATCGCATGGGAGGTATGCTCGGAATGCACGACAAAGACGAACGGGAGCTTCTTCGCCTGATACTGGAGGAACAACCCCAGGGCACGCGCGAGCACGACCGGCGGAAACATAAAGAACAGACTCGAGAGGATGCGCAGGAACACGCCGTACGCCCAGTTCCCGCCCGGTTCCAGCTCCGGCCCGGCCAGTCCCCCGATGTGTACGCCGACCGCCACGAACACGGCGGACGAAGCTGCGACGACAAGAAGAAGGTAGGCGTATTCCGCCCCAGCCGCGGCAATGCCGCGTACCACCTGGATGAGGTTGAGTCCGCCCACCGCGCTGACCGTGGCCGAGCAGAGCAGCCCCATGGGGGCCATCGCGCTCAAGACAACAAAGACGGCTATGCCAACAGGCGTCCAGACAAAGGTTTCGCCCTCCGGTGCCAGCCAATGCCCCAGATACAACCCAGGTCCGAAGTAAAGCGCGGCCCATGCGCAGACCGCTGCGAGATTGGAGCGATGCAGCATGCCCTGGATGACGGGCGTGGCGGTCCGTCCCTCCGAGCTCGTTCGGATCACAGCGAACAGGAAGGAGCAGAAGAAGCTCAGCAAAGCGAGCGCCACGAACAGAGCAAAACACACCACCCCGGCAGAGAAGAACCGCAGCTTGTCGGCCTGGCCCAGCGTCTCGCTCGCTCCCGCAGCGCTCAGCGCCGCCTTGGAAGCCGCCTCCACAACGGCCACGGTCACGGGCACCCCGACCACGAAGAAGATCAGGGCCCCCAGTGTCTTGTACGGATAGATGCAGGCCTTGGGAATGGCCAGCCAGTACGAATCGCGCTTGCTGTCCTCGAGGTCCTTCCACGCCCGGAAGACGTTGCCCCCCTCCTGCTTGGCCGGTGCGCCGGCGGCGGCCGGCGGCGCGGACGCCTTTTCGGGCCGCGCTTCGGTTGGCGCCGAGGGTCGGCGGAGACGGTGCTTGCAGTTCGGGCAGGAGACCTCCCTGTCCTTGAGCTTGGCCGGCACCGCCAGCGTGACGCCGCAGTACTCGCATTTCAGCCTGAGCTTCTTCTGCGGCTCGCGGCCATCATCCGCATCCGGCGCCATAAACGGACTCCAGGAAGAGAACGGAGCGGTGTTTCGTACACAGTGGATTCTAGCGGAATGCACGGATGCGGGCAAGCAGAATGGTCCGCGCCCCGGCCGCAAATGCCCTCAGGCTGCCGATTGCGGCGACGCCGGCCCATGACCGCATCGACCCGAGCGCCGTTCCGCAGTTCTGTGCAGGCGACTCAGGCAGTGAGCAGGGGAAGGTCCGCGACCGAGCCTTCCTGGGAGTGCACGGTGGGCACTGCGACGATGCTATTGTGGTGCGGTTCGCCCGGCTGCATGGCGCCTGTCTCCGCCCGGAGCGGATCGGGCGCGGCGCGCGCGCGCCGCGCCCGCATAGACTTGCGCAGCCGCCAGACGACGGGCGATCTTCACGCTCGTATCGCGCGCGTCCGTAGGGGGCCGAACACCGGCTGCGGCGGGCGCTTCCTCCTCGACGCCGCGCGCCCCAGGCGCTGCCGGAGGCTTTGGGAACGCGTCTCTGTCCACGCCCTCGTCCCGGGCGGCCGTCTCGACGGGCCCACCTCCCGGGTCTGCTTCGGACGGCGCCTCGGCTGCCACGGCCTCTCTCTCGTCCTCGTTTTGCGCTTCGCGCGGCCCCTCGCGCTCCTCCCGCTCGGCCTCCAGCAGTTTCACGCGTGCCTGATGCTCGCGTCGGCTGGCCACGGCCGCAACGCGCCGATCCTGCGCGGACGGCCGCTTCGGCGCCAGCGCGGCTCGGCGTACGATCCTCATCTTGCGCATGGTCTTCTCGGGGTCCGACTCCCGCGACGTGTCGATCTGGACTTCCCCGCCCACCGCGTACCGCTTGCCGTCGGGCCCTGTCTGATACTCGAACTGCGCACCGCCACGCGCGTATCCGTTGGCCGCGGCCAGGTGCGCCCGTTCGTGGGCGCGAATCTCCGCATCCCGTGACCGCAACTCCTGGAGTGCGCGCAGTTCCAGATCCGAAAGCGGCTCTCCATCCGGTCCGCGTGGACGGGTCGCC
>CAZBZG010000414.1:0-3079 GCA_964496245.1 uncultured Planctomycetaceae bacterium
GAGCCACCGCAGGAAGAGAAATCGCTCCAGCGACGGCTCCAGCACGAGCATCAGCGCCATCCGCCGGCCGCCCCAGTCCGCGTCGAACGCCACCTTGCGGTCGCCCAGGGCGAGGCGCTCGCGGACCCGGATTCCCTTGCGCCGGTGCACGAGTTTCCGCTCGAGGGCCTCGGTGTCCTTCGCCGGACAGGGACCCCACTCGGCGTCCAGCACCGCCCGCTCGCCGTCCTCCAGAACGAGATCGCCCCGGCGGGCGTCGCCGTGGAACTTCATCAGGGACCAGTGCTCGGGCACGTCCAGGCGCACGTGGTTGAAGGCGAAAGGCTTCCACCGCATCGGCGTTCGGTCGCCTCCGGACCGCGGCCTCCCGGCGGACCGCGCAGGCGGGGCGCGGTCACTGCTCCCCGTCGATGGAGCCCACCTCCACCTGGATGTCGGCGCGGTTCTCCACGCGCTCGAGGGCCCCGTCCTTGATCCACATGATCCGGTCCGAGATGTTCAGCATCTTCATGTCGTGCGTGGCGCAGATGATCGTGACCCCCTGCTCCTCCTTGAGGCGGTGCAAGATCTGATTGATTTCCTGGCCGGTCACGGTGTCCAGATTGGCCGTCGGTTCGTCCGCCAGGATGATCGAAGGCCGGTTGGCCAGGGCCCGGGCGATGGCCACGCGCTGCTGCTGCCCGCCGGAGAGCTCGTACGGCCGGTGAAAGACGCGATCACCGAGTCCCACCATCTCCAGGATCTCGGCCCCCCGCTCGCGGGCCTCGTCGTCGGGCACCCCCGCGAAGATCATGGGCGTGGTCACGTTCTCCAGGGCCGTCAGGATGGGCATGATGTTGAAGGACTGGAAGATGTACCCGATCTTCCGGCACCGGAGCCAGGCCATCTCGAACGGATCCAGCTGCGCGATATCGACCTCGTCGATGAAGACCATGCCGTCGGTGGGCGCATCCAGAGCCCCGACCATATTGAAGAGCGTGCTCTTGCCGCTGCCGGATGGTCCCATGATCGAGAGGTATTCGCCCCGGATCACGTCAAAGGTGATCCCACGGAGCGCGTGCACGGCGGTCTCGCCCTCGCCGTAGACCTTCTTGACGTCCAGCAGCCGGGCGACCACATCCTGATATTCGGCTCGGGGCTTCGTCATGGGAGTTTGTCGTCGTCGGAGCGTGGACGCACAGCGGGCGCGGAACCCTCTTCGCCAGTCTCCCCGCCGTGCGGGCATCGCGAAGCAGAAAGCTGGAAGCCGGGCATCGGAAACAGTCCCGTTCCAGCGGAATCTCAGTCATACGCTGCGTCTACGAGCAGGACACACGGAAACATAATGACAATGCCGTAGCAACGCAACCAAAAAAAATGCCCGGTCGGGACAGGCGGTCCGCCCGGCCCCTCCGCCTCTTGCCAGGCGGTCCCCGAGCTCTATAATGGCACAATGCCAACGGGGTAAGCCCGCGGCGCGAGGCCGCGGGCACGGATTCCAAACCCGAAGAGCGACCCAGGAGGCGGCCATGCGCCCACTGCTGGCTTTTCGTCCGCTGCTCAAGGTCCGCGTGTGGGGCGGTTCGCGGCTCAAGTCCCGCAGCGCCTCCCCGCCCGAGGACCCCGTGGGCGAGAGTTGGGAGATCGCCGACCACGGGAGAGACACCACGGTCGTAGCCGAAGGCCCCCTGGCCGGCCGCAGCCTCCACGCCCTCTTCGAAACGGATCGCGACGGTCTCTGCGGCCAGGCGTTCGACCCGGCGAGCCCGGACGTCTTTCCCCTGCTGCTCAAGCTGATCGATCCGCAGAAGGATCTGAGCGTCCAGGTGCATCCGGACGACGCGTACGCCGGCCGCCAGAAGGCCGGCGAACTCGGCAAGACCGAAGCCTGGTACGTGCTGGAGGCCGACCCGGGGGGCCGCATCTACCGCGGCGTCAAGCCGGGGGTCACGGCCGACGCCCTTCGGGACGCCCTGGCAGCGGGCACGGTCGCCGACCTCCTCCACAACTTTCCGGCGTCGCCGGGGGACGTGGTGCATCTGCCCGCGGGCACCATCCACGCCCTGGGCGCGGGCGTGCGCGTCGCAGAAATCCAGCAGAACTCGGACACCACGTATCGCGTATTCGACTGGAACCGCGTGGGCCTGGACGGCACACCCCGGGAACTCCACATCGCAGATGCGCTGGCGGTCAGCCGCTTTTCCGACGCCGGGCCCGACCGGGTCCCGGCCGAGGAACTCGGCCATGCCGCGTGCCGCTGGGAGCGGTTCGTGCATTCCGAGAAGTTCGCGTTCGAGCGGCTCTCCGCGTTCGACGGCACCCCGGTCACGCTCGATACCGGCGAGGAGCGGTTCCACATCCTGACGGTGGCCGCCGGCCGGGTCACGGTCGCGGCCGGCGATGCGTCTCTCCAGCGCGACACCTGGGACTCGGTCCTGGTCCCGGCGTCCGTCGGCTCCTATGCGCTCTCGGCAGGGCCCGACGCTGCCGTGCTTCTCTTCTACCGGCCGTGAGGTAGGTCCCCCCATGGAACGACTCCACAAGGTCCTGGCGCAGTGCGGGGTCGCCTCTCGGCGCAAGGCCGAGACGCTCATCGCCGAAGGCCGCGTGCAGGTCAACGGCGACACCATCGTCCAGCTCGGGGTCAAGGTCGACCCAAAGACCGACGACATCAAGCTCGACGGGCGCCCCGTCCGGCCGGAACCCAAGGTCAGTTTTCTGCTGCACAAGCCGCCGGGCGTGGTAACCTCGACCGCGGATGAACGCGGCCGCCGGACCGTGCTCGACCTGTTGCCGGGCGTACGCCAGCGCATCTATCCCGTGGGGCGCCTCGACCGCGACTCCGAAGGGCTGCTGGTGCTCACCAACGACGGCGACCTGGCCTACTACCTGACCCACCCGTCCAACGAGGTGCCCAAGGTCTACCGCGCCACGGTGCGCGGATCGATCGAGCAGGAGACGCTGGACGCCGTGGTCCGCGACGGCATCCAGGTCGGTCCGGTCTACATCCGGCCCGTGGCCTGCTCGGTCGTGCGCACGAGCGGCCCCGACACCATGGTCGAGATCACCGTGCAGGAAGGCATCAACCGCGAGGTGCGCC
>CAZBZG010000415.1:0-1995 GCA_964496245.1 uncultured Planctomycetaceae bacterium
CGGATCGAAATCGGGATCGAATGCGGTCGCGATCGATCCCGATCCCGATTTCGATTTCGATCTCGATGAAGACACGGCGATTGCGGGCCTCGGTGGGTCAAGGCCTACGCAGGCTCGAAGTCCGCCCGGATTCGCGTGATTGGTGGACACCTGCCAACACGTCCGCAGCGACAGGGCTGCGGCTTTCCGGGCTGTGAGGGGGGCTCACTCTCCGGCTGCCGGTTCGGCCTTGGGCGGCGGCTCGACGTCTTCGAAGACCATCAACGGGAACAGGTGATAGCGGTGGTTGAAGCCGTAGGGCGGCCACCAGGCGCAGCATTCGGAGGCGCCGCCGATGCGGGTGCGATAGAGGTTGAAGCCCCACAGGCTCTCGGGCGTCAGCACGTTTTCCTTGAGCTCCCTGGCCGCGATTGCGAACTCGCACCCCCAGTAGCCGCGGTCCCGGAAGATCCGGGCCGCGACCTCGGCCTTGAAGTTCTCGCGCTTCTTCTGGTTGTACAGGTCGAAGAGCGCGCCCGCCGCATTGACCACGAACTGGTAGACGTTCTTCTCGGTGTTGCCCGGATCCAGGAAGATCTCCACGCAGTCGTCCTGCCAGACGTCGCTGTCCCGGTTGTGGTGCTGGATCACGAGCTTGTCCAGGTCGGGTTCGAAACCGCGCACGGCGATGTAGAGGACCTGGTCCCGGTGGCCGAGATAGGCGGCCGTCCGGCCCTCGGTGTGACGGGCCACCCAGCGGCTCGTGGAGCGGTAGAAACCCTCCTCCTTGGCGAGGGCCTCTTCCCACACGGAGTCGGTCGGGTCCCCGTCCACGGTCGGCGCAGCAGAGAGGCGCGGCACGCGCAGGAGGGCGCCGAAGGACTCGGCCAGCTCGAGCCCCTTCTCGCGTTCGCCCACGCGCAGGTGGTAGCGCACGAGGCGGATGCGCGCGTACAGGCTCTCCGGGTCGAGAGCCTGCGCCTGCTCCAACAGGGCCTTGGCTTTGTCCAGGTCCGACCGCCCCGTGGCCTGGCGGGCTTCGTTGCAGAGTCGGTCGACCTCCCGGCCGATCACGGACGCAGCTAGAAGGCGCAGGTCTGGATGCGTCTCGGTCTGCATCCGCGTCTTGGCGCTCTGGACGACCCGGGCGCGGGCCTCGTCGGACAGGGCATCCCACAGGCTCCCGTTGCGGCGCTGCTCGGTCAGGAGCAGAAAGACCTGGCGGCGCACGCCAAGGTCCGGATCGTCGATCAGGCCGGCGACCGGCGCCTGCTTGCGCGGGGGGAAGTAGAGTCCGAAACCGGTTACGGCCTGGCGCCGGACCGCGGCCGCCCCGTCGCGCAGGGCGTCGTAGAGGGCCGGCTCCACGCGGCTGTCCGCATCGCGGTGGTACTTCCGGAAGAGCAGTTCGAGCACCGTGGCCCGGAAGGCGGCGTCGGCCTCGGTCTTGCGAAGCGCGGCGAGCATGGCGGGCACCGTGTCCTCGGTCGCGAGGTTGAGGCGCATGATCAGGTTTTCGGCGTTGCCCTCGCCGCGTTCGAGTCGTGCGAGCAGGGCCTCGGGCGCATTCCGCCGCTGCTGGATCATCACGCCCCCCACGAAGAGGATGGTCACGCCGGCGATCGAGGCGCCCAGAACGAGTACGCGTTTCATGCGGTCACCTCACGTCGTACCGTAGAAAGCCGACATAGCCGAGAAGGAAGAAGACCACGACCAGCGCCGCCAGGATGCCGGCATCTGGAGCGATCAGGCCCAGGAACGCGCCCGCACGAGGCGGCTGGTAGCGGAAGAGGGGAAAGGGATTCTGCTTGTCCGTCTTCCACGAGGGCGGACGTTTGTTGTGCTCGATGCGGTAGCGGCGCTGCGCGAGGATCTCCTCGTGCGCATAGGTGGTGAGGTGCGCCTGGTAGTCATGGACGTGGTCGAGGAAGTGCCGCTTGGCGTGGAGCCCCGTGCGGGTCAGGGTGGTGGCGGCCAGCGCGAAACAGGAGAACGGGGAGGCGCGTGCGATGCTTC
>CAZBZG010000415.1:2005-2805 GCA_964496245.1 uncultured Planctomycetaceae bacterium
GGGAGAGCGCGATCTGCGCGTCGAGTTCGCCCTGGAATTCCTCCGCCACCTTCCGAAAGACCCGTTGCTGGGCCAGATGTCCCCGCTTCTCGAGTCCGGTCTCAAAGAGGCGGCGTTCGTTGGCCTTCTCCCGGGTCTGCGGGTCTTTCCAGTCCAGCCCCTTCCACCAGGGGCGACCGAAGCCGTGCGCCTCGTCGTATGCCTTCAGGGCCTGGTTCACGGTCTCCTGCCAGACCTCCCGGGCCTTGGCCTCCCGCTGTTCGGCCAGCTCCAGGTCGCTCGGCGTCGGACGGAGGGCCTTGGCGATGTACGGACTCATGTTCGGCACCGCCAGCACGGCCACCAGCCAGAGCGTGACCAGGACCATGATGCTCGTGGCCGACCGCCGGGTGAGGCAGGAGACCCAGAGCGCGGCCGAATAGACGGCTGCGATGTAGACGAGACTCACGAGCAGCAGGAGACCGATCTGCAGCCACTCATCGGCGTGGAGTTCGATGGCCGGCTGGGCCAGCACGATGGCCAGTCCCGCCAGCACGGAGACGACAAACGGCAGGAGGAGGGACCCCATGCCCCCGATCCACTTGGCCACGAGTACGGTGTCCCTCGGAACGGGATAGGAGAGCATGAGCCGCAGCGTGCCGCGCTCCTTCTCCCCGCAGATCGCGTCGTATCCGAAGACGATGGCCAGGAGCGACATGATGATGCCCACGAAGGTCACGAGGTCGATGGAACTGAACAGCGGCGCCAACGGACTCGCGAGTTCCGGCGAGAGCAGGCGGGGCGGCCGGCGGGGGGTCAGG
>CAZBZG010000415.1:2815-3044 GCA_964496245.1 uncultured Planctomycetaceae bacterium
ACGAAGATCTTGAGCGGATTGGGCGGCTGGTAGACCGGCAGGCCGGCCCAGATGAGGTCGTAGGGATCGTTCATGCCCTTGCGGGCCTGCGCGGCCATGGCCGTGTTCTCTTGAAAATCGTGCTTGGCCTGCAGGTAGTCCCGGCAGCGCACGAAGAGGCTGGTCAGCACGACCACGAAGCAGAGCACGCACGCGATGGCGAAGCGCAGACTCATGAGGTGTTCGAGCA
>CAZBZG010000416.1:0-3009 GCA_964496245.1 uncultured Planctomycetaceae bacterium
GTTGCCATCGACATCCTCCAGCAAGTCCAACTCATACGGAAAAAGATCCGGACCGGAGGCAGGGTTGAGAACGTCAAGCACCCCCCCCGTTGTCACAGACAGGTGGTGGTCTCGGTCATCGCCGTAGTCCTGCTCTACAGGGTAGTCGTGCGACGGATCGGTGGAACTGTACTCTTGGATCGCCACATACAGGCGATTCACAGTGTTCAGCGCATCTGTCCGATTCGTATTCCCCCACAGCGCGTTCATGGCTGCGAGCAGGAGTCCGGCCAGGATGCCGATGATCACCAGCACGACGAGCAGTTCGACCAGGCTCATGCCGGCGCGGCGGATGCAATCCAGGCGGCGCACGCGGCGCGCGTGCTCTGGGCGACGGCAGCGGAGCAACGGGGTGCGGGGGCATCGGTCGGTCATGCGTCTCCCTTCAGATCAGGATCCAGCCGCCCATGACCAGCATCAGCAGGGCGGTGACGCGCGCGAACACGAGATCCGCGGCGCCCGGCCGCACGGGGCGGCCGCCGAGGCGGCTGCGGAGTTCGCCCTCCCAGGCGAGCAGGCCCGGCCCGGCGAACGCGAGCAGCACGGCCAGGATGGCCGCGCCCAGGCCGCAGACCACGCGCATGAGCGCGAGCGGGTTCCACGCGCCCGTCTGCGCGGCCAGAAACTCCACGGCCAGCACCAGCACGCCGAGCGAGCCGATCAGGATGAGCGCGCTCAGCATGCGGGCTGCGCGCACGGCTGCGGTCACCCGTTGCGGCAGCGCGTTCAGCACGCGGTGGCGCAGGTCGGCGCTGAACAGCGCGCGCTCCACGTGGAAGGCGTCCTCCACCTCGCGCGCGAGCGCGGCCAGGTCGTCGTCGGTCGGGTGCCAGTCGGTCGATTGGGTCACGGTTCGGTCCTCGTACGCGTAGAGGGTGCGGTCCAGCGATCCCGGGTCGGAGGGTCCGGCTCCTGCCGGACCGCGAAGAGTTGCCGGACGCGCAGGAGCGCGTCCCTCCGACTCACCAAGAAGAGCTGGCGGACGCGCAGGAGCGCGTCCCTCCGACTCTTCAAGCTCCTACACCTTGTCGAGTCGTTCGCGCAGCTCGCGGAGCGCCCGTTCCAGCCGCTTGTCGAGCGCGTCCAGGCTGATCTCCAAGACCGCGGCTGCGCGCTGGCGGTCGACCCCGCCGATGTAGCGCAGGACCACAGCCTCGCGGAGCACGGGCGACAAGGCCTCCACAGCCTTGCGGATCTCAGAGGCGCGTTCGCCCTGCTCGAGCTTCTCCAGCGGGGTGAGCGCGCCCCGCCCGGCGCGGGCGTCGGCCAACCGCTCGGTCGACCGTTGCTCCACATTGCGGCGGCGCTGGCGCATGGCGCACACATTGCGCACGATGCCGTAGGCCCAGGACGCGAACCGCGCGGGATCCGCGAGCGTGTCCAGCCGGTCGTATGCTGTGACCAGGGCTTCCTGCACTGCATCCTGCGCCTCCACCGCACTGCCCAGCCGATCGTACGCGAACGCGCTCAAAGGCGCGCTGTAGCGCTCGACCAGTCTCGCAAACGCCTCCCGGTCTCCAGCCAGCGTGCGTCTCACCGCGTCAGCGTCGTTGTGCTCCATGCAGGCGGTTTCCGTAGGTCTCTATCCATAAGGTTGCGCACAGGGCGCTCATTGCGACACCGAATCGGAGAAGATCGCGTAAGCGCTTGGCGCCAAACGCATTATATACCTCCCGTGCTGTCGCGCGCAGGCGCAAACGCCTGCGCCACCCTGCCGGGTACGGGTACGGATGCGGGGCTGGCCGGCCCTGCTAGTCCCCGCCGATCTTCCGCTCGAGCCGTTCGATGAAGCGTTCGATCTCGGCGCGGCTGAATGGGCCCCCGCCCTGTTCCAGGGCCTTGCGGGCGTATTCCAGGGCGGTCTTGCGAAGCGCCTTGTCGCGGATGCTCGCCATCTGGAAGCAGCGCGCAGCCTCGAAGACCGCGCCCACCTCGTGCGCGGTCTCGGGCGCGACCGCCGCCCATTCGGCGAACAGCCTCCCCGCCTCTGCGTACTGGCCGTCCAGCTTCAGCTTGTCGCAGGCGGCGCGGAAGGACTTGGCGATCTCCTTGGGGAACCTGTCCTCGAGCTGCGTGTAGCCCTCGGGCGCAGCCTCCCTGGCCTGTTTGTAGAGATCGATGGCGTCCTGAAAGCGCCCTGCATTGTGCGCCGCCACCGCCTGGTCCCAGATGCCGGCCGCCTCCCGGCCCTTGAGGAACCGGGGCACGATGACGTAGGCGGCTACGGCCAGCGCGCCGAAGACCGCGATCCGCACGACCCACTTGCCCGCGGCTGCGGCCGTGTCCGTGCCGGAGCGCGCGTCGTCCTCCGGTGGCGCGCGCCGACCCTGTCCGCTCCCGCGCGCGCCCTCTGCGCGCTGCACCTTGCGGACCTTTTTCTTGCGCCTGGGAAGGTCGGGCATGGGGACTCCTGGGTCACGCCTCGTCCGGGTCCCGCCCCTCGGCGAGCACGGCGGTGATCGTGGCCACGAGCGCCTTGAGGTCGGCGGGCTTGGCCGCGCATGCGTCCGTGCCCGCCTCCTTGGCGGACTGGAATGTGGCTTCCGACGCGTAGCCGGTCAGGACCACGACCGGCAGCTCGGGCTGGCTCACCCGCAGGCTGCGGATGGCTTCGAATCCATTCACGCCCGGCATGTTGAGGTCCATGACCACGAGGTCCGGCCCGCCGAGCGACGCGCGGCGGAAGCCTTTGGCCCCATCCGTTGCAGTCTCGACCGACGCGCCCTCCTGCTCGAGCCGGAGCTTGAGCAGGTCGACCATGCGCGGCTCGTCATCCACGACCAGGATCTTCTTGTCGCTGAGCTTCACAAACGGCTCCTCTCCGGGGAAGCCCCGGCCGAACATCTCACAAAGCAAACTCCACCCTTCGTGCACTTCGTGTCCTTCGTGGTAAAAAGGCGCTCCAACCACCTCCCTCCACCACGAAGATCTCGAAGAGCACGAAGAACATCTGGCCTGGTTCAGGTCTGG
>CAZBZG010000417.1:0-3007 GCA_964496245.1 uncultured Planctomycetaceae bacterium
AGTGCCTGTGCTACATACTGCTCTCACCGAGTGTTACCCGGAATTGAACCAGGCCTGCATTCAGGGGGTTCCCGCAGGTCTGCGGATCTCCGCGGCGTCCAGCGGCCGTATGTAGCTCGCGAGATCAGCCCAGGACCGCTGAAGGCGGGGCTCCTTTGGGTGGGGCTTGCATCGTGGAAGCGGGATGGGAAGGCGGGCATCCTTGTAAACCAGTGGAATGTGCGCTACGTGCGGCGCGACCGGAGGCAATGGAGACCACCGGTTCCACCAGGCGCCGTGGGGCAATCCGTAGGCCGGACAAGCGTCAGCCACGCGGCCGCTGCTGGCGCGATCGGCGCTTGGCCTTCAGGAGACGGGCGGTGTAGGTGTCCTGTGTGGGCGCGGCGTCAGGAGACGGCTCTACCGCCTCCGGCGCTTCTGACGGCGCAGCGGAAGCGGGAGCCGGGGCGGGACGCGTGCGGGCGTGCGCCTCGGCAGAGTCGGCCCGAACAGCGTGTGCCCGGGGGAGGGGAGATGGGCCCTCCGCACGGGCGGCCGCGGTCGGCGAGGCGTTGTCCAAAAACGACGGGGTGGGCCGCTGCCGGATGGCGCGCTGCTTGGCCTGCATCAGGCGCGAGACGCGGGCCTCCTGGGGCAGCGGCTGTCCGCGCCAGGCTGCCACGCGTCGCGCCGCCCACTGGCGCACGGCCGCAGGGTCGATCATGACCCGCCGCACCAACACGTCCAGGGGCAGGAGGATGGCCGCCAGCAGCAGCAGAAACGGCCAGCGGTCGCCGAACCGCTCGGCTGGCGCGAGTCCCGTCTGCCGAAAGGTCTGGTCGCCCTCGGCCTTGCCGGTGAGCACGCGGCCGCCGCCGGTCTCCGCGATCTGGTGGATCATGCGCCGATCAGCCTCCAGGGCGGTGCTCTCGGCGTTGAAGGGTTTGGCAGCCCCGCCATAGGCAGCACAGTCCGGGCCGTTGTCATCGCGGTTGGTCACCGCGATCTCGTAGCGGCCGGGCTGCTCGGCCTCGAACGTGCCTTCGTACGTGCACACGCCGGTCTGCCGGAGCGCGACGCGGTGGACGGCCGCCTCGGGGCCTGTGACGGACGCCGTCAGCGTGAGGAAGGGCAGGGGCCGGCCGTGTTCGTCGAGCGCGTGGACCGTGACGTGTCCGGTCGATCCCTGGATGTCGCTCACGAGCTGGAGGTGCGCGGGAGGCTGGCGGAGGATGCGATAGACCACGCCGCTCCAGAACGAGGCGAATCCCTCCCAGGAGAGCCAGTCGGTGGCCCAACGGTTCTTGGCGTCGGAGGTGAAGGCCGCTGCCTGGCCCAGGCCGTAGCGCCAGTGCGCGAAGACGGGGTCCTTGTTCTCGTTCGCGCTGACGAGCGGGACGTTGGCAGTGGCTTTGGCCGTGCTGGCCACGTAGCCGTGAAGCGGCGGCATGGTGGCGAGCGGGACGTCGGCGAGGAACGCGTCGTCCGGATCGGTCACCCCCGGGGTGAACGGCTCGTCAAAGATCAGTCCGCGTTTCACGAACATGGATTCCTTGATGAAGACGCGGGGCAGGCGGCGCGGATCTTTGACGAAGTAGAAGCGGCCGCCGCCGGCGCGCGCGATGCGCTGCATGAGGGATTGCCCGTGCGGCTCGCCGATGCCGACCGACGAGGCCGTAATCTCGGCGTCGTTGATCGCCTGCATGAGCGCGGCAAAGCCCTGGTCACCCGACTGGCCGTCCGAGAGCACGACCACGTGCTTGAGCGTGGCTTCGACCGGCAGGATGCCCTTGTAGGCCTCCTGGAGGGCGGCCATGATGTCGGTCCCGCCCGCCGAGCCGAGCTTAGCGATCTGTTGGCGGATGACCGTGCGGTTGCGGGCGCGTACCGGTTCCACGATCCAGTGCGGCGCGCTGTCGAAGGCGATCACGCCGATGAAGTCGTTGGGCGAGAGCACGTCTACGGCGGCCTGGGCTGCGGCCTTGGCCTGGGCGAGTTTGTCGCCGTGCATGCTGCCGGAGCGGTCGATGACGAGCACGAGCCCGCCGTTGGGCATGACCTTCTTGTTCTTCAGGTCCATGTCCACGGGCAGGGCCGCCTCGATGGGCGTGCGGCGGTAGTTGCCCACGCCGAAGGCGTTCTCGCCGCCGATCATGAGAAGCCCGTCGCCCTGGCCGTTGACGAGCGTGCGGATGCGTTCCATGCGGTCTGCGCCCAGGTCTTCGGCGGCCACGTTGTCCAGGATGATGCAGTCATACGAGGCAAGGTCCTCTGCGGCGGGGATGCCGGAACGGTCGCGGAGCTCGAGGGTGATGTCCGGTTCCTCGCCGGAACCCCGGCGGACGAGCTTGAGCGTTTCGAGCAGGGTCGCGTGGAGGCGGGGAACGTACCCGCGAGCGACGCCCAGGTTCCCGTCCACATAGAGGACGGAAGGAGGACCTGCCACGCGGGTAAAGGCGTGGGTGGTGTTGTTGTCCGGCAGACGGTCGTCTTCCGGCTGGAGCGGCGCCACGGAAATCTCGTAGCTGGAGAGCCCCGCCGGGGTTTCGTCTTCGGGGAGCACCAGGGGCACGATGTAGGGATTGCGTCCGGGCGTGAGCCGGACCGTGTGGCGGGCGAGCACGCGTCCGCCCCGGCGGATGGTGATCCTGGCGTCGGTCTCGTGCGTGCTGCGAATCAGCGTGCGGAGTTCGAAGGGCAGTCCGGGCCGCGTCTCGTCGGGCAGGCGGGCCTTGGTGAGCATGATTTCACGGTCGTAGGTGTAGTCGACCGGCAGCACGTCGATGCCGATCCCGAGCGCGCGCAGGTGCTCCGCGGTCCGCAGCACATCGTCGCGGGTCTGGTTGCCGTCGGTGACGAGTACGACGCGCTTGCGCGTGCCGGGCGGGAAGGTGACCATGGCCAGCCGCAACGCGTCCGCGATGTCCGTGCCGCTCGCGTCGACCACGCTCTGGCGCTGGACGGAAAAGGGCAGCGCGGAGGGCGGCCGCTCGCAGGTTGCGGTGGCGCCGAAATAGATCAGGCCGGC
>CAZBZG010000418.1:0-2988 GCA_964496245.1 uncultured Planctomycetaceae bacterium
TCGGGGCCGACCGTCTCGAAGACCGCCTGTCCGCCGCTGATCGTTACAGTTTCCTGCAGGCGTTCCCCGCCCGCCAGCGTGACCGTGGAGGCGTACAGGGCCGCTCCATCCACGGCAGTGATGGTCTTCTGGCGGAGGGTCTTCTTGAACTGCCGTTCGCCCCGGCGGACGACCTGATGTCGGACCCGCTCCAGGAGGATGCAGGGATGGCCGCGGAAGGTACTGCGCCGCCGGATCTGGTATCCCCGGCTGCGTCGCTGCCCGTTCTCCTCGACCACGAAGTGGACCCGCCGGCCGTCGCGCGTGCTGGCGTCGTGCGCTGTCTCCCCAGGGGGCGCGTCGCGTCCGCTGCCCGTCATATTGTGGAAGGCGTTCTTGGTCTTCTGCACCGGTGAGCAGCTCGCGCAGCCGGCCAGAAGGAGGCCGCAGAGCACTCTGCCAGGAAAGGAATCCATGAGCATGGCCTCCGTCTCCGGAAAGCAGCGGCGACCGGAACCGGCCTACTTCCGCCGCTTTCCCCCCTTGTTCAGCAGCCGACGCAGATACTTGGCGTCGTCCTTGAGTTTGGCGTCGGTCGCCCCGGGTCCGAAGTCCTCGAGGCTGAGCCACCCCCGATACCGGCTCTTGCCAAGCGCCTCGATCACGTCGGCCCAGTTGACGCGGCCGCGCCGCAGCGTGTCCGACGCAGGCGACCACTGCAGGTTGCCGTCCGGGTCTGCTGCCGCGATGGACCAGGATGCGTTCTTGACGTGCACGTGCGCGAGGTAGCGATCCAGGATCTCGACGCCCATCTGCCAGTTCTCGTATCCGTCGTGAACCATGTTGCCGGCGTCATGGATGATGCCCATCTCCTGCGGGCTGAAGTGACTGGCAAAGTGCGTGGCCGCGGATGCCGAGGGGATGATCGTCCCCATGTGGATCTCGGCCAGGGGCTTCACCTTGTACTTCTCGCCCAAGCGCACGACCTTCTGCCAGCCCTTGACGGTCCGCGCGAGCAGTTTGCCGTAGCGCATTCTGCCGTCGTAGCGGTCCACGCCGATCCGTACGCCCTTGGTTCCCAGGACGGCGGCTGCCTCCATGACCCGTTCGGCCAGGTCGAGATCCTTGTAACCGAGGTAGCTGGCCAGCACGGGCATGGCCAGTTTGTGTTTTCGGGAGAGGCTGCGGAGTTCGGGCGCCTGCTCCATGATGGTCTTGGGATCCACGCTGCAGCGGTTGCCGTTCCAGAAGCTCTGAACAGGTGCGCCCGGCAGGGGAGGCTCGGAAACGCGCCACTCCACGCCGTCAAACCCCCAGCGGGCCAGCTTGGCGGCTGCTTCGTGAGGGGTATACTCGGGCATGCACACCGTGAACGCACAGAGCTTCATCACGTGAGTCCCATACTAACCCGCCTATGGACAGAGAGTTGCAATGATGCCGATGATACGGGCGGGCTGCCGGCGGTCAAGGAAAAAACAGCGGCGTTGCCGGCAGATCTGCTCGGGACGGTGGGATCAGGAGGCTCCGTGTGCGGGCACCGGCCCATGGCGCATGGGGCGGCCGGCTGCCATGGCGACGGTTCCTTGCCTGCAGAGCGGTTTCCGGCCCTTCCCCCAGGGGCGAATCCAGTTGACAAGTCCTTCGCAGGTGCTATAGTTACGGTACGGAATGGGTTGTACGTTTGGGCTCTGCACCAAGGGCGCTCTTCCATGGCACCTGATGTCTCTCACGGCTTGTCGCTGCAGATGTCTCAGCGGCTCGAGACCGTGATGACCCCCCAGATGATCCAGTCCATGGAGATGCTCCAGCTTCCGCTCATGGCGCTGGAACAGCGGATCAGCCAAGAACTTCTGGAAAATCCGGCCCTGGAGCTCGAGGAGATGCGGGAGGAGCAGGAGGCGTCGGCCGACCAGGGCGAGGAACCGGCTGAGGAACAGGAGGGTGAGCCGCCGGACGACCTGAGCCGCGTGGACGAGATCGACTACGACTGGGACGGTTTCTACGAGGAGGCGGCGCCGCATCGAGCCATCGAAAGCAATGAGGATCGCTTCGACCCGGTCGAGAATGCCCCCGGCCGGACCCTCTCGTTTCCCGAGTATCTGGAACGGCAACTGCAGTACATGGAAGTGTCGGACCGCGAACGGCGGTTGTGCACCCGCATCATCTACAGCCTGGATCCGTCGGGCTATCTGAGTATGCCCCTGCGCGAAACCGCGGATCCCGACGAGACGCCCCCGCCCAGCGATGAAGAACTCGTGCATGCGCTCTCGATCGTACAGGGTCTGGATCCCCCAGGCGTGGGCGCGACCAGCCCCAAGGAATGCCTGCTGCTGCAGATCAATGCCTTGGGCAGCGAAGATCATCACTTCGAACGCGAACTCGTGGAGCGGCATCTCGAGGATCTGGCAGCCAATCGGCTTCCCCAGATCGCGCGCAAGATGGGGAGCGAGATCGAGGATGTGAAGCGGGCGGCGTCCTTCATCCGTACGCTGAACCCCCACCCCGGCCTCGATTACGGGCCGGGCGGGCTGACGCACGTGCAGCCCGACGTGGTGGCCGATCTGGAGGAGGACGGGACATGGAACGTGCGCCTGGTGAGCGGAACCCAGCCGGACATCAGCGACACGTTCCTTGCGCTCTTTGACACCACCAAGCGGGGCAAGCAGTTGCGCGAGGAGATCCTTTCCGATCCCGAACGCGCGCCCGAGTTCAAGCAGATGCAGCAGCTTCTCTCGCACGACCGGCACGGCAAGATGCTGCGGGAGAAGTACCATGCCGCCCGCTGGCTCGTCACGGCCGTGCAGCAGCGCGAACGCACGCTCCTCCGGGTGGCCCACGCCATCGTGGAGGCCCAGAAGGCCTATCTTTCCGGCCAGACCGACGCACCGGGGCCGCTCATGATGCAGGAAGTGGCCGACAAGGTGGGGATCGACATCTCCACGGTGAGCCGCGCGGTGCGGGACAAGTACATGGATACGCCCATCGGCCTCAAGCCCCTGCGCATGTTCT
>CAZBZG010000419.1:0-2985 GCA_964496245.1 uncultured Planctomycetaceae bacterium
GACTGCTTCGGCCGCCTGCTGGCTGACCGGGAGGACGCCGAGGTCGTGGCGCTGTGCGAACCCAATCCGGTCGAGCCCGGCAAACCGGTCGGCCCCACCTGCCTCGAGTGCGCCTACGACCAGGTATGCCCGGACGTCGAAAAGTGCGACGGCCCCAAGTGGGGCGTCGCCGCCCGGGCGGAAGACGGCTACGCCAAGGACCTGTGCATCTACACCTCGGACAAGAACGTGCATGACAACGGCATGGCCATGATCCAGTACGAAACCGGGGTGCGTGCGTCCCACCTGGAATGCTTCGTGACCTCGCACTCGGACCGTCGCTACACCGTGGTGGGCGATCGCGGACAGGCTGAGGCGAGCCTGCACGAACGCAGGATCACCATCCGCCCGCGCTGGAACCAGGACGTGATTGCGCACACGATCGGCCACGTGGCAGGCGGCCACGGCGGCGCGGATCCGGGCTTGCTCGCGACATTCCTGCGCGCGCTCAAGAAGGAGGTGGAGGTCTCCTCCACGCTCGAGCACGGTCTCTGGTCCACGGCCGTGGGGCAGGCCGCAGAGCTCTCGTGGCGGGAAGACCGGGACGTGAAGATCGCCGAAGTGCTGCACGACTGAACCCGCCCCATCGTCAGGGAGAGGCGCCATGGGCCCAGGCCCCATCAACGACGTGCACGTGCACACGCTGGGCGACGAAACCGCCACCGCCGTGCTCGAGGACATGGACGCCGCCGGCGTGGACAAGGCGGTTTTCCTCAGGCGAAACTGGCCAAGCGCTGCACCCGCGATTTCGTAGGCGTCGACGTGCAGACGATCGCGCAGAGCCACGAATCCGAGGCCAAGATCCGGGTCGTCCTGACGGACGCCGCCAGACAGCGGCAGTCCTCCGCCGTTGTCACCCTTTGCGCCAAGGCCATGACCGTGGAACAGATTCTGCACTACCTTGCCAGGTTTGCGAACTGCCCTTACGCACTCCGCAAGGGCGCCGTTGTTCTGGGGCGTCGGCCCCGAAATACGTCCGCACAGAACGTCGTGGCCTTGCACGACGTGGCGGATCTTCTCGCGTCATTGCCGTTCGCTGCAACACGGCCGTTCATTCCGGACATTCGCGAGCGCATCACGCGCTTCGTCTCGCCCGAGAGCTGGTCCGTGGAAGTCGAGGCCATCGCGCACGCTTCGTGAAACCGCGCGACCAGCTTGACCCGTCCGACAGCCATGGCCGAACACTCCCGGCCGTGCAAGCGACACCCGCACTTTCGGCCTGATGCGCGCGCCCCCTCCGCCGCCCCCGTTCGGGTTCCCGCTTGACAGCCGGGCGTCGCGCGCTATGGTGGCAGGCGTACGTTCGACCAAACCCGCATTCAGGCAGCGCCCGTTCATGCTCCTCGGCCCGCAAACCCGTCTTGCCATTTCCGACGACCTGCCCCGCTCCGTCCACCTCGCCGGCCAGGACCTGCAGCGCGATCTCCTGCGCGCGGTCCGGCCCGACACAAGCGACGGCGCGATGTCGGTCCGCATCGATCCCGGCTCGCGCTCGAAGTTCTGCGCGGGTGGCGCGAGATGCCGCAAGGTTTCACGCCCGGGGCGAGCGGCTCGCAGTGGTACTGGCTCGTGAACAGCTTCCAGGCCGGCCGCACCGTGGCCGTGCCCACAGACGACTCATCCCACGAAGGAGACAACGCATGAAGACCGCTGTATTGGGGATCGGAGGCATGGGAGGCGGTGTGGTCCATCAACTCGCCAAACGGTGCGACCAGGTCGAGAGCGTCTTGGCCTATGACATCGATCCAGCCAAGACCGAGCGCATGGCCAAGGTGCCCACGGCCCAGCCCGTCCAGGACCTGGACGCGGTGCTCAAGGATCCGGACGTGCGCCTCGTGTTCGTGACCGCGTCGAACAACGCGCACAAGGATCTCACGGTCGCGGCGCTCGAAGCGGGCAAGGCCGTCATGTGCGAAAAGCCCATGGCCACCACACTCGCGGACGCGCGCACCATGGTCGAGACGGCCGAGCGTCTGGACGGGTGGCTCCAGATCGGCTTCGAGCTGCGCTACTCCATCCTCTACACGACCATCAAGGACTGGATCGACCAGGGCCTGCTCGGCGACGTCGTGAACACCCAGTGCACCTACATCTGCAGCGAGTTCCACGGCAAGGGTTCGTGGCGGAACAAGAAAGCCACGGGCGGCAGCATGTTCGGCGAGAAGCTGAGCCACTACGTGGACCTGCCCCGCTGGTGGATCGGCTCGCCGGTGACCGAAGCCTATGCCGCGTGCGCGCCCAACACGGTGCCCTACTACGAAGTGCGCGACAACTACCACGCCACCTACCGCTTTGCCAACGGCGCGGTGAGCGAGCTGACCTTCATGATGTCGCCGGCTGCCACCTTCCACGGCGACCCGCTCCAGAACGTGGTCACCCAGCAGCAGGGCGACGGGCACGCGCTCACGTACCTGGTGGTTGGCACCCAGGGCGCGGCCGCGACCGACGTCTTCTACCGCAAGATCAAGCGATGGGAGTTCGGCGACTCGCCCGAGAAGATGACGAGCACCTGGGTCGAAGACCGTACCTGGGACCCGGCCGAAGACGGCCGCCACTTCCACAACGGCATCGACCAGACCCAGGACATCGTGCGCCGCGTGGCCGCAGGCGAAGGGCCCAAGACCCCGGCCCGCGACTCCTACGACACCATGCGCCTCTGCGAAGCTGTGGAACGCTCGGCCGATACCGGAGCCATCGTCAAGCTCGACAAAGTGGAATAGCGAACAGACGGGCCCACGACGGGTGCGTGTACAGAGGGATCCGGAGCGCGGAGGCTTCAGGACCCCTTGGCGAATGCGGTGGACGCGCGCACCTGGAGCCGCGGATTGACGCGCACGACCTTGCCTGGCGCGCGCCGTTCCTCCAGCTGCTCCACCAGAAGGCGCACGGCCGACCGGGCGATCTCGCCGGGATCCACCTCGACCATGGTCACGGGCCGGCCCACCA
>CAZBZG010000420.1:0-2977 GCA_964496245.1 uncultured Planctomycetaceae bacterium
CACGTCTCGTTCGTCCGGCGCGGGCTGGACATCTGTGATGCCCGTGTAGCCCGAGCCCGATTTGGCGGTCGGTTGCGCGCGCGCCTCGGGTGGCGCCGCTGCTGCGGCCGGCGGGGCAGGCGTTTCGATCCGCACCCACCGCTCCGGCCGCCCGTCCCCGTCCGGGTCGATCCCGCGCTCGACCGGCTGGCCGTCCCGGAAGCGGGTCCAGGCGTCGAGCCGCCCGTCGCGGTCGGTGTCCTCCTGGAGTTCGTGCCAGTACTTCGGGGGGACCTCTTCGCGCAGATCTCCGGCCTGCGCGGGATCGACGCCCAGCTCGCTCAGGAGGCGTGCCGGACCGCGGAAGCTGAACAGGAAGTCCGCGGTGCCGTCCTGGTTGCGGTCCCACGTCTGCTGCCACCGGTAGCCGCCGACGTACTGGACCCGCAGATCCATCTCGCCGTCGAAGTCTTCGTCCCGGCGGAATTCCCGCAGTTCCTCGGACGCCGGACTGTAGAAGGCCCGGCAGTCGATCAAATCGTCCGCGTTCCGGTCCCGCTCTTCGCTGAGGAGACGCCCCTCGTCGAAGAAGCGCCACAGGTCGATGCGCCCGTCGTTGCCCACGGCATCGAATTCCTCGGAGACTTTGCGGCGGTTTTCGAAGTACTGCTTGCCTTGCCAGCCCTCCGGGCTGACCGCGTTGCGTATGCCGCTCAGGCGCTTGGGGCCCGGCGGAACGCAGCCGGCCAGCAGACCCACGAGTACGAGACAACCCAGTTCTCGCATGGCTTCCTCCTTGCCTTCGGTCAACGGTCGGCGTCGGCGCCTGCGGAGATGCCCAGGCACGCGCGGGCGAGTTCCACGAGGGCGCTGTCCGGAATCTGCAGTTCCGCGACCATGCGTCGCCGCTCGAAGACCAGGCGGCTCGTCACCGGATGGCCCTGGCTGTCGAACGTGCGGAACTTCTTGGCGGCTTCCTGGTTGATGCGTTCCTGCGTGCTCGCTGCGGTTCGGTGCCACTGGACGTCTGCATCCATGGCGAGTTGCAGAAAGGGAAGGGGCGCGACCGCGCCCAGCGCGGCGCAGGGCTGGTCCCGCCCCGGTATGCGGGTGTAGAAGGGGTTCCTGCCCAGCGCGGGCGCTTCGTCGGCCAGGGCCGTCAACATTTGCGACAGGATCTCTTGGCGGAGGGCGCGCGCCTCGGCCTCGCGTCCGGCCTCGCGCGCGCTCGGACTGGTCACGAGCGCGAACACGTCCTCGTGGCGGCCGAGCAGATAGACGCGCGGTTCGCCCACGAACCCCACGGCGTGCTCCGGACGAGGCTGCTTGGCCACGCGCAGGAGGAGACGGATCCGCTCGACCGGTCGGCCGTCCAGGGCGAACGATGCACGGTCCATGTCCCACTCGATCTGGTTCTGGATGAGAAGCTCCTGGAAGGGACTCTCCGGCCGTGCCAGGGCCTCGAGCCGTTCGAGCAGGGCGTCCACGCGTGCGGGATGGGCCCACCGGATCAGCTGCACGCGGACTGGTCCCAGCGCCTCCTGGCTGGCCGGCGGCGGGAGGGTGCCGGTGGCGGTCTCGACCGGCCCCGCCTCCACAACAGCATGGAGCAGGGCTGCGAGGTCGTTGCGCACGGCCTGGTCGATCACGCTATCCAGGCCGGCTGCGGCCACAGCGGCGCTGGCTTCGACGAAGGGGACCCAGAGTTCGGGCCACAGGTGGAGGTTGCGGAAAGAGACGCACCTCGCCGGCAGGAAGGGGGCGAGCGTGGGGGGCTGCTGCGCCGCAGCTTGCTGGACGCTCGCCAGTTGCGTGGCGGCTACGGGCCGGAGCGAGGCCGTGGCCGCGAGACGGTCGGGGTGGAGGGTGACCGCGCCTTCGAACGCGGCCACCTGGCGCGCCAGCCGCGGCAGATGGGCGAAGGCCCGGTCGAGGGCCCGGCCCAGCGGATGGCGCAGGCCGGCGCCCTCGCCCACCCGATCGCGGACGATGTCGTCCCGGAGCCGCAGGAGCCCGCTGTCGATGGCCTGCTCGTAGCTCCTGAGCACGCGCTGGACGTAGAGCTGCAGAAAGACGGTGGGCGTGCGCGCGCCCAGCAGGCCGTCCGGGCCCGCTCCCTCGTAGAGACTGCGGGCGCGCTGGACCGCCTCCATGTTCAGGCCGAAGAGGCCCACGGGCTGGGCTGTGACCGAGAAGTAGAGGGGGGTATCCGTCTCCTGCTGCTGTTCCACGAACTTGGTGATGTCGTTGACCGTGCCTTCCTCCCGGAGGCCGGGACGTGCGCTCAGGAGTTCCCGGTAGTCGAGGCTCGACGTCACGGGGAACGCAGCCACGCACGAGCCCCCCTGGAACGTGTGCGGGTCGAAGAGGAGCAGTTCGAGGAAGGCGTCCGGAGGAATTTCCCCCAGACCGGGATTGCGGAGCAGCTGGCCGAGGAGCGACCGGACGGGATTCTCGATCGGGGTATGCGGGTTGACGCGACGCAGGAGCGTTTCGACCGCCCGGCTCGCGGCTGTGACGTTCTGGATGCGCACCACGCCGAGGAGTCCGCTCTCGGACCGCACCGCGCCTCCGGCGTCGCCGGCCGGGGCTGTGCACGCGAGCCGGAAGGCTGCAAGCAGCAGCACGCAGCGCGCGACGTGCCGCCATGCGCGCCCTCGGGGGCGGGGCCGGCCCGCGCGCGGTCGCGGTTGTTCTGCCACGGGATTCAGAGGCGGGCGCGGTTTGGTTCCCGGCAACACCCGAAGGATGCGGTCTGTGGCACAGGCACTCCTGCCTGTGCAGCGATTCAGGACATTCGCCCCAGGCAAGCGTGCCTGGGCCACAACCTGGCCCGTGTCCTGAATGTCACCCCCCACCGCGCGTTTCTGAATCAACCCCGGACTCGCCATGGTGCGTCCTCGGGAACAGGGCATCTCAGCCACGAATCTGCCCCTCGCCCTCCACGATCCATTTGTAGGTGGTCAAGCCTTCGAGCCCCACCGGCCCGCGGGCGTGG
>CAZBZG010000421.1:0-2946 GCA_964496245.1 uncultured Planctomycetaceae bacterium
GGTTCTGCCTGCGCGTTGCGGCAAGGACGAGTGAACAGCCTCCGATTTCGATCCCGATTTCGATGAAGACGCGGCGATTGTGGGCCTCGGTGGCCGAAGACCCACACCCTACAACAACGTGATGTTGTGCTGCCGGCAGGTTTCGACCATGTCGGCGGGCCAGAGGCTGGCCTGGATCTCGCCGATGTGGGCCTTGCGGAGGTAAAACATGCAGAGCCGCGACTGGCCGATGCCGCCGCCGATGGAGAGCGGGAGTTCGCCCGCGAGCAGGCGCCTGTGAAACAGGAGATCCCTGCGCTCGGTGCAGCCCCGGAGTTCGAGCTGCCGTTCGAGCGCTGCGGCGTCCACGCGGATGCCCATGGAGGAGAGTTCCAGTGCGATATCGAGCACGGGGTAGTGGACCACGATGTCGCCGTTGAGTCCCTTGCGGCCCTCGCCGCACGGCGTGGACCAGTCGTCGTAGTCGGGCGCGCGTCCGTCGTGAGGCGCGCCGTTCGCGAGCGCACCGCCGATGCCGATTACGAAGGTGGCGCCGTGCTCCTTGCACGCGGCCGCTTCCCGCTCGGGCGGGCCGAGGTCGGGATACGCGCGTTCGAGCTCTTCGGTATGGACGAAGGTGATCTCCGGCGGCAGGACGGGCTCGATGGCGGAACACTCGTTGGCCACGTACCGTTCGGTCCGCCGGATCACGTCATAGATACGCCGCACGATCTCCTTGAGAAACGCGAGCGAACGCTGTTTCTCGGTCAATACGCGCTCCCAATCCCACTGGTCCACGTAGAGGGAGTGGATGCTGTCCAGGGTCTCGTCCGGCCGGATGGCGTTCATGTCGGTATAGAGGCCCTCGCCCGGCGCGAAACCGTAGTCGGCGAGCATCATGCGCTTCCACTTGGCGAGCGAGTGCACGATCTCGGCCTGGGCACCGTCCATGTCCTTGATGGGGAAGGCAACCGGCCGCTCCACGCCGTTCAAGTCGTCGTTGACCCCCGTGCCCGAACGCACGAAGAGCGGGGCGGTCACACGCGCGAGGCCGAGCTCGAACGCCAAGTTCGTCTGGAAGAACTCCTTGACCCAGCGGATGGCCTTCTCGGTCTCCCGCAGATCCAGAAGCGGCTCATACGAAGGCGGAAGCAAGAGACCTTCTGCCATGAGGATTCTCCTCGATCGGCTCGCCCACGCACGGCCGGTCGGACGGCCTGCGCGTCGGTCACATCTGGAGCATGCGCTGCGCGGCATCGTAGTCGGCCTGCGCGAGCTCCAGGCATTCGTTCATCATCTCCGGCGTCAGACCGAACGCCTGGATCAATTCCGGCGGCAGGTCTTCCAGGAGTTCCTCCACGCTCTCTTCCTTGGCCCGTCCCTGCAGGATCCGGCGGGCCGCGTAGACCAGGGCCGGTTCGACCAGGACCTCGCCGTCCCGCACAGGGGTGTGATGGTCCCGGATGAAGTCGATCAGGTCCTGGGGGAACCGCCAGCGCTCCGCGAGCCGGGCGCCGACATCGGCATGGGTGAAGCCAAACTCGTCCTGCTCGACCTCGGGAAATCGTTTGCGCCCCCCGGTCAGGCGGACGAGCGCCATGTAGTCTTCGCCGAGCACGTTGTTGATGGCCACCATGCCGATGTTGCGGAGGATGGTCTTGACGAAGACGTCTTCCGGTACGGCCAGCCCGGTGCTGCGCGCCAGGATCCGGGCCAGGCACGCCGTCTCCAGCGTGTGCTGCCAGAGCGTCGCGATGCTGAGACCGGGCTTGTCCGCGTTCTTCTGGTAGAAGCCGGCGACGGGCACAGAGAGCGCCAAACTCTTGACTTCGTGGAACCCGAGGATCACGATGGCCTGGCGGACCGACTGGATCGTGGCGGCCAGCCCGTAGAACGACGAGTTGACGAGGCGGAGGATGCGGCTCGTCAACCCCGCATCCATCTCCAGAACCTTGGCCAAATCGCCGGCCGAAGCCTTGGGGTCGCTGCAGAGCTGCAGGAAGCGGTCCAGCACCTGCGGAGCCGCGGGCAACCCGCCGCCCTGGTCCAGCACCTTTTGCAGCAGTCGGGATGTCTCGTGTGACGCCATATTCGCCGTCTCCTCTGGAGCCGTTTTCCCAGCCGCGCGCCTCGCTCACGGCCGGCCCATGCTATCCCGTTTCCACCTGCGGGTCAACAGGCCGCCCGGCAGAGGCTTGACAGGAGCGCCGGCGTGTCGTACGTTCGCCTCCGACCCCGCGAGCGCGCGGCCGGCTCCATGTCCGATCGACGTCAGCGGATCAGCTCCCCGGAGAACGAGACCCATGGCCGAACACCAGCCCAGCGAACTCGAACGCCTGCTCGCCAAGATGGAGCAGGTCGAGGCGAGCGATCTCCACATCAAGGTGGGGAGTCCGCCCATCTACCGCGTGCACGGCACCCCCCAGCGCATCAAGGGCGAGTCCTATACCTTCGAACGCGTCAAGCAGGCCATTCACGACATCATGAACCCCGAACAGCGCGAAGCGTTCGAACGGGACGGCAGCGTGGACTTCGCGCTCGGCCTGCGCGGCGTCGGCCGCTTCCGCATCAACGTCTTCCAACAGCGCGGCGCCCCGAGTCTGGCCGCCCGACGCGTCAACATCAAGATCCCCTCGTTCGAGGAGCTGCTGCTCCCCACGGGCATCGAACGCATCCCGGAATTCAGCGAGGGACTCATGCTGATGGTCGGCGTCACCGGCTCGGGAAAGAGCACGACCCTCGCCGCCATCATCGACCGGATCAACCACACCCGCCGCGCCCACATCCTCACGATCGAGGATCCCATCGAATACGTCTACACGGACGACAAGTGCTTCATCAACCAGCGCGAGGTCGGCATCGACGCGCCGGACTTCCACGCCGCGCTGCGAGTGGCCCTGCGCCAGGACCCGGACGTGATTCTCGTGGGCGAGATGCGCGACGTGCAGACCGTGGAGACGGCGCTCT
>CAZBZG010000422.1:0-2944 GCA_964496245.1 uncultured Planctomycetaceae bacterium
AAACGCTAATGCCGTTTCAAGACTATACTGCAGATTTATTGCACCGAGCTATACGTGCTGGTCTGAGGCGGAATCAAGGCCCGCGCGCGAGCTCGCGCTGGAGGCATGCCACCAGTTCCTTGGGATCGAAGGGCTTGGACAGCACGGCGTTGAAGCCGACCGCGCGCAGAGAGTCCTCGTCCCAGTCTTCGATGTTCCCCGTAATGCCGATCAGAGGCCCGTGGTACCCGCACCGCCGCAGCGCCTCTCCGCATTCGTCGCCGCTCATGCCCGGGAGGCGCATGTCCAGAATCACACCTTGGAACCCGTCGGCCGCGGACGCGAGGAAGTCCTCGGCCGTATCGAAGAGCGTGACGTCCATGCCGCGCAGGCCGAGATACTCCTGGAGAAGCACGGCGCTTTCCGGGTCATCCTCCACGAGCGCGATCAATGGTGTGGCTGGCTGAGTTGAAGACATGCGCGCCTCCCCTGGATGGCTGAGGTTCGCGACGGACGAGCGTGCGTGCGCAGACGGTCTTCTCGCTGGTGCCTACCCGGGCGTCCGGAGCAGCACGTAGCGCGATTGTCCCTGCTGGCGCACGAGCAGCAGGGCGCTCGCGCCGGGCGCGATCCGCGCCTGCACGGCCTTCTCCACGCTGATGAAGACCACGGCCGGCTTGACCTGTTTGGCCAGCTTGGCAAAGGCCCGGCTCTGCTGGCGCAGGGACTGTCGTCCGGTCTCGGCGTCTTCGGCTGCCAGCCGGCCTGTTAGTGCCAAGAGACCGAGCAATGCGACAAGCCAAGCGTTGCGCCAATTGTTCTGCCGCCTGCGGACATGTTGCATATCGTCCCTCTCCGGATCAGTTTATTCGATGCGCTCTGCGCCTGCAAGGATCCCGCGCAGACGACCGGCTACTGTGCCGCAGCCTCCGAGGCTGGATCGCGCATCACGCAATCGCGTGTAACGCTCTTCGCGACGTGCGTCTCAGTCGGTCAGCGTGAAGGTGGTCTCGTCTTTCTCGGCCTCGGCGAACGCGATCTTGCCTTCGCGCGCGAGCCATCCGATGGCCTGCTGGGCCAGGGGCTCGCCGAGTTCGGTGGTCTCGCGGATCTGCTCCGCGGTCATGGCACCGTTGCCCTTGAGGGTGCTGTACACGTTGCCTGCTGCCGCCCCAATGGTCTGTTCGGTCGATTCCATGCCCTGTCTCCTCCGCTGTCCATGCTCTCGGGTCGTCTGCTCGGACAACCCCGCCGGTCAACCAGCCTCTTTGCGAGACCTTTGCCCCGGATATAGGGTCGGACGGGTGCCTGCAGGTGCCATGCCAGAGACACGCAGGCCAAGTGGAAATCGTCCGCCTGGCTGGGAACAATGTTGGCCGAACGCGCAGGCACTGCGATTCGCAGGCAAGCGACCCGGGTGGGGGGCTGTTTCCGGGGAAAGGCTGTGACCGGGGGCAGAAAGCCCGGACCGCTGATGTCTCAGGCCTGAGACAGACGCCGGCCCGGCCTGTTGCAGATCTGTTACAAGGCCATGCATGCAAGCGGCTCAAAGTGGCGCCAGCGGCCGCAAGCACGTAAGGCCCTGCCTAGGAACGACCTGGCCGGGCTCCAGGTGCGATCCAGGTGGGCGCAGGCGGAAGGTGTGGCATGGATCTTGCATGCAAAGAGATGGAAGCGCGTGCGGATCGCGCGCTGGTCGAGCGCAATCGGGAGACAGCCGCAGCAGGCATCTCCCCCAGGCAGAGGAGGCAGACCATGGCTTTTGGCGACCTGATTCCGTGGCGCAACCGCACCGACCGGCCGGCAGAGCTACCTGACCCGTTCGCGCGCATGGAGCGGGACATGAACCAGCTCCTGCGCGGGTTCTGGCCCATGGAGCGGTACAGCGGGTGGCCGGGCAGCGAGGGCGCGTTCCCCGCGCGTTTTGCGCCCACCGTTGACGTAGTGGAGAAGGACAAGGAATACCGCGTGACCGCCGAACTCCCGGGCATGAAGGAGGACGATGTGGACGTCTCCATCTCCAACGGCATGCTCAACCTGCACGGCGAAAAGAAGGAGGAGACGCGCGACGAGGGCGATGGCGGGCGTTGTTACACCGAGCGCGCGTACGGCGCGTTCGAGCGCAACCTGCCGCTTCCCGAGGACGTGGACACGGAAGGGGCGGACGCGTCCTTCCAGGACGGTGTGCTCACGATTACGCTTCCCAAGTCCGAGGAAGCCGAGAAGAAACGCAAGAAGCTGGAGGTGAAGTCGAGCAAGTGAAGGCGGTCCCGCGCGCAGTCCGTCGGGGCGGTGCCCCGCACCCCTCCGGCGGCTGCCGCGCGGCAGACGCGTCTCCCAACCTGTTCCGGCCCGGCTCTCCTCCGCCGATCACGAGGAGACCAGCATGATCACTCCGGAACTCTACTTCATGGACAACGCGGGCGCGCTGCGTGCGACCGTAGCCCAGACTCCTGCTGCGCAACGCACCCAGGACCACGGTGGCCGGGTGGAGCGGCACAAGCGCATGGAGGAGCGCGCCCACGCGAGCGAAGAGAAGCGCCGGGCGCAGGAGGGCGTGGACGTGCTCCGGCCTGCGTCGTGGGCGCACCTGCGCGCGCGCAACCCCGAACCGCGCCTCCGCCGCCACTGGCAGCAGGCAACTGTGCGGCGGACCTACGCAAGCCAACAGGTCACGCGTCCCCAGCGCAGCGCGGGCGCGCGCCAGAGCGCCGGCAGCCTGGCCGGCCACCTGAATATCGTGGTGTAGAGGGCTCTGATCGCCCGCCTCAGGACCCCATTGCCTCAGCCAGGGCGGACCCTAACCATCACCTCCGACCGTCCACGGCCTCCGGTTGCGGGCTGCAAAACTCGGCTTGGTTCAGAACGGGGTCACACCTGAAGGGCGCAGTTTGTGGCCTGTGGAGCGCTTCACGTGTTCGGCCCCCGGTCATCCTTGGAACGGGACAACGCAGGCCTGCCAGCG
>CAZBZG010000423.1:0-2931 GCA_964496245.1 uncultured Planctomycetaceae bacterium
GCGCGCCGACCGCCAGCCCGAGTTCACGCAGCTCGACCTCGAGATGAGCTTCGCCGACCCGGACGACGTGTTCGCCGTGGTCGAGCGATGCATGCAGGCCGCCTTCCGGGACGGCATCGGCGTGGAGGCGCCCCTTCCCTTCGAGCGCATGCCGTACAAAGAGGCCATGGACCGGTTCGGATGCGACAAGCCGGACCTGCGGTTCGGGATCGAACTCGCGGACGTCACCGATCTAGCCGCAACCTGCGACTTCAAGGTCTTTCGCAGCGTGGCGGCCTCCGGGGGGCTCGTCAAAGGCCTGGCCGCGCCCGGCGGGGCGGACTTCAGCCGCAAGGAGGTGGACAAGGACCTGACCGAGGTGGTCAAGCCCTACGGCGCCAAGGGGCTGGCCGCCATCAAGCGCACGGCCGAGGGCTTCAGCGGCGGCATCGCCAAGTTCTTCAACAACGAGCAGCTGACCGCGCTCGCCGAACGGACGGGCGCCAACGCCGGCGACCTCATGCTCTTTGTGGCCGACCGGCCCACGGTCACGAACGCTGCGCTGGCGGCGCTGCGCAACCACCTGGGCCGGCGGCTCGAGCTGATCCCGGCCGATACGTTCCGCTTCCTCTGGGTGACCGACTTCCCGCTCTTCGAATGGAACGAGGAGGAGGCGACCTGGGAGAGCGCGCACCACCCGTTCACCGGCATCCATCCGGACGACGCGGAGTTCCTCATGCAGGCGCCCCTGGACGGGAGCGCCGACCTGGGCCGCGCGCGCTCGGCCAGCTACGACCTGGTGCTCAACGGCGTGGAGATCGCCTCCGGGTCGGTACGAATCCACGACGCAGCCGAACAGGCGCGCATCTTCGAGATCCTCGGCATCTCCTCAGAGGAGGCCAAGGAGCGGTTCGGCTTCTTCCTCGAAGCGCTTGCCTACGGCACGCCGCCGCACGCGGGCATTGCGCCGGGCCTCGACCGGATCATCGCCATGATGCTCGGCTACGACAACATCCGCGAGGTCATCCCCTTCCCCAAGACAGCCAAGGCCGTGGATCTGATGACCGGCGCGCCGGGCAAGGTGGATGCCAAGCAGCTCGAGGCCCTGGGGATCCGCGAGGTGGATAAGCCGAAGGCGCCCTGAGCCTTGTGCTGTGAAGGACGGTGGCGTACCATGCGCCGAGGGACCAGCGTGGCAGCGAGACAGACGCCTGGAGCCGAAGGGTCTGAACGAGACAAGACACCATGAGCATCCGCGAGAATTACGCCAAGCTGCGCGCCGAGATCCCGGACACGGTCACCATCGTGGCAGCAGCCAAGACGCGCACGGCGGACGAGGTGCGGCAGCTGATCGACGCGGGCGCCACGGACATCGGCCAGAACTACGTGCAGGAGGCCGAGGCCGTGCGCGCCCAGCTCGGCCCGGCTGCCGGCAATGTCCGCTGGCACCTCATCGGACACCTGCAGACAAACAAGATCAACAAGGCGCTGGGGCTCTTCGACGTGATCCAGACCGTGGATTCCGCGAAGCTGGCACGCGCGATCGACAAGCGGGCGGACGCGCCCGTGGACGTGCTGATCGAGATCAACAGCGGCCGCGAACCGCAGAAGACCGGCGTCGTCCCCGCGAACGCCGAAGCCCTGATCCAGGAGATCGCGCCCCTGGACAACGTCTCCGTCCGAGGCTTGATGACCATGGGGCCGGCCTTCGGCGATCCAGAGGACGCCCGGCCCGCCTTCCGCGAGACCCGGCAGCTCTTCAGTCGCCTCGCGTCCCTGGCCATTCCCGGCGTGGCCATGGAGACCCTGTCCATGGGCATGTCCAACGCCTTCCGCGTGGCCATGGAGGAAGGCAGCACCATGATCCGGCCCGGGACTTTGCTGTTCGGGGAGCGGGCCGCATGAGCGATATTGCACAGCGCCGCGCCGGACGGAACGCTCTTGCGGCCGAACCCACTGGCGAGACGCGCCTCCCCAGGACCGCGCTTCTGCACCCCGCAACCTGACGGATGCCCATGCCGATACCACCGCACGACGCCGACCTCCGCCAAGCCCTGGGCCTGCCCGAACAGCCGCTCGGCCGCAAGCGGCGGCGTCCGCTCCTCTGGGCGGCCCTCGGGGTCGTGCTCTTTGCGACCGCTGCGGGCTGGTTCGCGGGCAACCTGCGCCTGGCCTACCGGCGGAGCCGCTTCCAACAGACCGCGGCCGAGCTCGAAACCGCCTTCACCCCGGAGGAGGTACACGGCGTGCTCGCCCGGCTCGAGGAACAGCGACCGGCCCTGGTCGAGGACCCGGCCTCGCGCATCACCATGGCAGCCGCCTACCTCCAGGCCGCGCAAATGCTCCCCCACCAGCAGCCCTTCCTCCGGCAGGCGGCAGACGAGCTCGCAGCCGCCGCCGGCACGACCGACGACCATCTGCCGGCAGACGTACAGCACAGCCTCCTGCAACTCGAGACCTGGGTGTTTCCCGAACTCGAACGGGACGCAGAAGCGCTGGCTGCGCTCGGCCGGCTCGAGCGGCTGCTCGAAGAACACGGCGCGCGCATCCCTCGCAGTCTCTGGATCCAGCACGACAACAATCTGGCCTATCTGCTCGCGCGCAGCCGGGATCCGGCCGTGGGCGACCCGGCCCGCGCGCTCGCGCTCGCCAAGGGCGTGATCGCGAGCACCACGCCCGTGGAGGGCCGGCTCCCCACGGACGTGGCCGCGTATCTCGATACCCTGGCCGAAGCCTATTGCGCCAGCGGCAATCCCGCGCAAGCCCTCCTCATCCAGCGTTCGGCCCTGGCCCTGGCCGAGGGCGAGGGGCTGGCAGTCTATCTGGAGCACTACGACACGTACCGCGAGGCAGCCGACAAGCGGTGAGGACCCGGGCGTGGTTCAAGAACCCGCGGGTCCGGGTCACACATGGGACGCGGAGCGGTATGTAGCCCAGGCACTCTTGCCTGGG
>CAZBZG010000424.1:0-2895 GCA_964496245.1 uncultured Planctomycetaceae bacterium
CGTGATCTGGACCGCGGCCGACACCCGCCAGCACGGCAACATCCAGCGCTGGGACCACCGTCCGTTTGTGCCTTACGTCTGGCTCGGCGGCTCGCAGCGCGGGCTGGCGTTCTTCATGGAGAACGAACAGGGGTTTGAGGCCGATGCCCGCGAGCCCCTGCAGACGCTCGTCCGCGACGGCGACCGGATCGTGCTGCGCGTGGAGATCTTCCAGCGGCCCGGTCTGCTGACCCGACCCCGCACGTTCACCTTCGGGCTCATGGCCAGCCCCGGAAAGCCGCAGGAAGAGGCGTTTCGCACACGGCCTTTCGCCTCCGGCGTGGGGCCGGTCTCCTGCTGGGGCGGCTGGCAGTGCTCGAGCAAGTATCCGAGCGGCCGCGACTGGACCGTTGTGGATAAGATCCAGGAGATCCGCAAGCGCGGCGACTACACCAAGGCCGACCAGGAGTGGTTCAAAGCCAAGTACGAGAAGGTCAAACAGGCGTGGCCCGGCCGCAAGATCAACGGATCGGGAGACTGGCTGTGGCTGACCACGATCTTCGCCCGGCGCGCCGCCCAGCGCGGCCACGGCAACAGCGGCACCTACTTCGAGGAGCACGCCACGGATCCGAAGCTGCCCGAGTGGGAGGTCTTCCAGGACGAGTGGGCCAGTCACGAGTTCAACCGGTTCCGGGGGCGCGACGCCAATTGGGGCGTCTTCTCGCCGAGCTACCACGACTTCGTGCTCTACATGGCCAACGAATGGATGCAGCGCGGTGTCAGCCTGTACTACGACAACACCAATCCCAAGCGGTGCTACAACGAGCGATTCGGGCCGGCCTTTCGCGCGCGCGACGGCGGGCTGCGTTACGGGATCAGCATCTTCGGCCAGCGCCGCTACTACCGACGCATCTACAAGCTGCTCAAGCAGTGGAACGCCCGCGGCGCGCCGTATCCGATCGACTTTACCATGCATATTACCAGCACTCAGACCCTCCCGTTTAACACCTGGGCCACCGCCACCCTCGACCTCGAGCAACGCGCACGCACGCTCGATCCCAAGAAGGTCCCGCCGGAGAAGGTGCTCTTCCTCAGAGAGTTGAAGGCGCGCCATGGCCTCACGCCAGCGCAGCAACTGCTTCTGAAAAAGCTGGAGAAGTCGGTCGGCAAGAAGGGCTTCCAGTTGCCCTGGCCGCCCGATTACACGCGCACGGTCAGCTTCGGCAAGCAGCCGGGGGTCATCCCCCTCACCCTGGACTACGTGAGCGGACACAACCGGCATCACGCCGAGATCTTCACACCCGCGATGTTCTTGCGCAACTGGGCGATGCAGGTCATCCACGACATCCGCACGGGCGGCTTCTGGATGTCCGGTGCGCAGCTGGCCGGGGACTACAACCGCGTCGTGCGGGACTTCGGCTACGGCGACCTGGCGGCGGTGGAGGAGCACAACTACTGGGACGATAACCCGCCGGTCATGGTCGGCGATCCGCGCATCAAGTGGATGGCCTTGCGCAAGCGGGACGAGGCAGCCGATCCGGGCGGACTCCTGCTGCTGCAGAGTTACAGCCGGCCGGACGCGATCGAGGCGGAGGTCGTGTTCGCCAAGGCGGGGGACCTGCATCTGCTGGACATCGAGTCGCGGGAGCTGATCCGCGCCCCGTCCGGCACGGCGCGCATCCGTATGCCCGCGAACTTCGCCACCCGCATGTTCCTGGTCGCACGAGGCGCAGAAACGCTCGCGCCTCTGGCCGGGCGGGACGGCATCTTCTTCCAGGACTTTGCGTTCCCGACGCCGGTCGGCTACTCCCTCGGCCTGAAGAAGCTCGTGTACGAGAAGGGCGGGGGCCATCACTACGAGCGTCCGGACCCCGTCTTCCTGCCGCTGGAGGGCAGTCCGCATCGCCGGTTCCTGCGCTTCCCGCCCGGCCTCCGGTGGAACGCTCTAAGCTATCGGGACGACCGGAAGACGCTCGGAGCGGACTATACCGTGTCGTTCCGGTTCCGGCTGCCGCGTGCGTCCGCCGAAACGTCGGATCGGTTCCAGAAGCGAAACGCGCTCGAGCTCGAACTGCGCCGTGCGGGAGGCAGCCGGGAGCACAAGATCCCGTCCAAGCGCCTGCACCTGGCTATCCGGGCCGATCGGAAGGAGGAGATGCTCCAATGGCACCTGATGCCTGCGCAATTCGTCCGCGGCAAGGAGAAGACGGCGCTGGAGCGGATCGAACCCGAGCCCGGGGACGGCAAGAAGCCGATCCCGTTTGCAGAGAACGCGTTCGGCGAGTGGGTCTCCTTTTCCGTGCGGCTCGCCGGCACGCGGGTCGAATGCCGCAGCGGGGACCGACTCGTGGCTGTCTTCCAGGCGCCGGATGCATGGCCGGGGTCCTTCCGCTTCTCGGCCGGCAATCTGCTCGGATGGGGCAAGACCGTACACTTGGACCTCGCGGACATCGCGATTCGCGCCGAATAGGCGCGGGTGCAGTCGTTGTAGCGAAAGAAGGGGTGCGCTGCTGTGGAAACCGCTCGATCCTGGCATCCCGGTGCCCTGCGCCTGTACGCGGAAGCGGCCGCACGCCGGGAAGTCTCCCCGGAGCGGGGACGACTGCGCTGCTGCGACACCGGTCCGCGCCGGTCGGCGACTGGCCGGCACAGGCACAGGCGGGCAGGCGGGCAAATCGTTTGACAACTGCACGCTCATGGCAGACAATGAAGAGGGAAGGCGGCACGTGTGTTGCCGTCGCCGCTTGCCAATGCCGCGCGACGACCTATGCAATCCCGGCGCTGCAGCAGGAGACCGAATGCGATGTGGACGTCAGAGAAGACTAGGTCCGGCAGGCTTCGTCCGTGGGTTTACCCTCGTGGAGCTGCTCGTGGTCATGGCCATCATCTCCATCCTGGCCGGCCTGCTGCTGCCGG
>CAZBZG010000425.1:0-2854 GCA_964496245.1 uncultured Planctomycetaceae bacterium
CGCCCTGGAGCACGAGGTCCTTGCTGACGTTCCCCTCCTCGTGGAAGATCACCCGCCCCCAGCACGCCGCGCTCTGGAAGGCAAAGCCGGGCGCGCCCATGACGTCCCAGGCCCAAGCCAAACTGCCGCCTGTCTTGAGGCCGTCGGGGCGCGACCAGAAGACATTCACCGTCCCCGCTACCTTGTCGCCGCCCTTGAGTGGCTGCTTGGCGCCGAGCGTGGACCAGGGGATCCGGTACTCAAAGGTGTAGCCTTCGCCATTTTCCCACTTGACGTACTTGCCCTCGAACTTGTCGGCGGGAACCAGACCGTGCGGTCGCCACGCGGGGCGCGGCACGCGGTAGGTCATGCCGAGGTTCATCTGCAGATTGGCGGACTTGTCGTCGGTGTAATGCCAGAGCAACAGGTGTACGAGGTCGTCGCGCGTGTCCTCGATGGGGTTTCCGGCCTTTTTGGCATTGCGATATTTGTATTGGCTTTCCGTTTCCGGATACGCCGCTTTGGGATCAAGCACGAGACGGAACTGCAGAGAATCCGCGTCCCACGCTTTCCGCGGATCGACTTTCGGGTCGTGGCGGTTCATCATGGGCGTGGGGTCGTTGATCCGGCCGCAGATGTAGAACGCGTCCTCGTCGTACATGGCCGCCACCTTGCCGGTCATCGTCGCGCGGGTCGCCTCGACCACGAACATCTCGATCTCTCCCGACAGGTCCCAGTCGTCCAGCTTGCCGTCGATGGTGACGTCGCCCGGGGTGGGCACCACATAGAACTGCTTGTGCCGGCCACGGCCGGAGTCGGAGGCCGATACGGCCAGGCCGCCAGCCAACACGGACAACATCAACGTCGCACAGAACGCTGCATGGGTTCGCTTGTTCATCGGTGTCCTTTCCTGCATGTTCTCTCGCATTTGTGCCTCGGTGCCAACGGCGTCCGTTCGCGCGAACGAAAACGCCCCGTCCTCGGACCACGCGCAACCGCGCCGCACGATCATTGGACCATTCTGTTCGATGTCGTCTTCATCTGGCGTCTTCATCTGGCGTCTCCATCTGGCGTCTCCATCTGGCGTCTCCATCTGGCGTCTCCATCTGTGCGGCGCGCGATGCACGCCGCGGATCTCATGCGCTCGTTATCCATCCGCTCATTCTACCGTCACTTCCACAGATTTCACCTGAACCTTGAACGGCGCTTCGGCCCGGAACCGGATCGGCACCAGGCGCCAGGCATTGAGGTTGCGCTCGACGCCCCCGCACCTGCGTTCGCGCCACGCAAGGTGGTCGTTGATCGCCTGCGCCCACGGCATGGCCCCCGTATCGTCGGCGTTGCCCTCCACGCTTCCGTCGGCGCCGATGTCGATCATCACCGGCCCTTCGCTTTCCACGGCCAGGTCAACCTTGGCGCCCTGGATCTCGCCCGTAGGCGGCAGGCGCAGGACGAAGACCGGCCCCGTGGTGTGCTTCCCGGGGTCGAAGGTTTGTATCCAGTCGTCCTTCCACACCGGCCGCCTGCCCTCTTCGGCTTCCCAACCCCCTTTCCAGACAACGGTCCGCGGTCCCTTGACGAGCGCCATTTTGCCGCTCAGCCAGCGGCGCAGGTCTTGCGCATCCGGCGCAGGGATCTTTGGATGGGCGGGGGCTGCTGCGAGTGCCTGCTGGAAGCGCTCCAGCCAGAAACGCGCATGGCTCCACGAGGAGCTGGCGCCGTCCGGCGTGAGGCGGCTGAGCACCAGGTTCCCCCGGCCGAGTTTCGCGCGTACGATCTCGCCGTCGGCCGTGAGCGCCGACCAAGTTGCACCCTTCATGGCCTCGGCCACGGTCGGGATCTGTGTCGCACCCTGGTACGGAGAGGCCGTGAGGCCCGTGGCCGGATCGAGGCCGAGATCCTCGCCAACCAGTATCAAGTTGGCGCCGCCTTCGACGGCATCGCGCAATGCCTTTGTGTACGCCCGCCAGTCCACGCGCCAGAGATCGCGTAGCAAGGCGTGCCGTGTCCGGCCGAAGTAGCCGTAGTGCGCGCCCACCCGCTGCTTGACCATCCAGGTCTCATCGCCCGGTTTGCGGCCGTACACGTCTGCCAGTTGCTCGAGTTTGCCCACGAATTCCCGGGCCGGCATGCGTTCCGGTTTCCACAACTCCGAAGGTTGCCCCCAGGCAGGGAATCCGGGCGGAGCCGGGGCTTCGGCCGGCGCAACCACGTTGATCGTGGTCGACCCCGTACGCCGGCTGATGCCGTCGCGCACGGATATGGTCCACGTTCCCGTGGGTCCGTTCAGCGCCGTAGGCATACGCACGACGCCCCCGCTCGACAGAGAGAGATCCCGGCGCAGTCCCGGGATGTCGCGTCTTCCGTTTCGCACGCGCACATTCAGCGGGAACGCACCGGGCACGGGCCGCCCATCCGCGTCCAACATCTCGACCTTGATCCGCAACGGTTCCCCCAGGGTCAGCCGGTCGGGCCGCGCCCGAACCTTCACGGTGCCAATCGGCTTGCGGGTGAAGGCCAGAATCCGTCCTGCGCCGGGCCGCAGGTGCAGATCCACCTGTTTGCCATAGACCGGTGCGGGCTGCGTCGGGTCGCCGCCGTACACGTCATACCCCGCGGTCTGCGGGCCCAGCCAGGAGAGCGTGCCGCTCGTCCATACGCCCTGGCCCTGCGTGCGCACCACAGCATACCCGATCTCGCCGCTCGGGTCGGTCCAGTCCAGCGCCGCCATGTGGAGCGTCTCGGAAAGATTGCCGTCGATGCGGAACGTACGGCGCGCGCCCGCCTGCGTGCTCAGGTGCTCGATCAGGCGGTAGAACCCCTGCCGCCTGGGCCCCGTGTCCGTGACCCACTGGATGTACTTGTGCGTCCAGTA
>CAZBZG010000426.1:0-1660 GCA_964496245.1 uncultured Planctomycetaceae bacterium
CCATACGGTGTGAGATGCCGGGCAGGGCGCGCAGCCTCATACCCCATGAGAGCCAAAAGCGAGGGGCTGCGGGCGAGCCCGCAGCCCCTCGGCGTCGTCTGGTGCGGAAGAGAGGATTCGAACCTCCACCCGCCGAAGCGGACTGGCTCCTGAAGCCAGCGCGTCTGCCATTCCGCCACTTCCGCGTGGCATGCGTATGGCGCACATCCTAGCGTGCAAGGCCTGCCGCGTCAAGAGGGTGCTTCGGGGGACCGACCGCGTTCGGATCATGCCGATGCGCCGAAGGACGCCGGCTGCCGTCCCCCGGGCCGGAGCCCTTGACGAAGGGCGGGGGGCGGTTATGATGTCGCCGGCTGGAATGCTTTGTGCAACCTGCCGGGGGGGATCGATCAACGTGGACATCAGCGTGCTCGTGGTCAACTACAACACAGCTGACTGGGTCGGGCGGTGCGTGGAATCCGTGCTCCGGCAGCAGGACGCGGACTTCGAACTCATCGTGGTGGACAACCACAGCGCGGACGAGAGCCTGTCCGTGCTCCGCGCGTTCGGGGACCGCATCCGGCTCATCGAGCATCCGGAGAACATCGGCTTCGGCCGCGCCAACAACCTGGCCGCGCGCGAAGCGACGGGCCGCCACCTCTTCCTGCTCAACCCGGACGCCGAGTTGACCGATCCCCATGCGCTCGCCCGCATCACGGACGCCATGGACGCCCACTCCGACTGGGGCCTGGCTGGCACGCGCGTGATCCAGGGCCGGGAGGGCCGCACCGCGTCGCTCCACAAGACCTACCCGGGTGAGAAAACGCTGGGCGGTCGCTTCCGAGACCTTCCCGGCGATATCGCCTGGCTGATTGGCGCGAGCATGGTCATTCCGAAAGCCGTCTTCGAAGAGATTGGCGGATTCGACGAGGACTTCTTCCTGTACGGCGAGGACGCGGACATCTGCTTGCGCGTGCGCCAGCGCGGGTATGCCATCGGCTGCCTGGAGGACGTGCCCGTCTTCCACGCTGACGGGGCGAGCGAAGTCGCAGCCGACCCGTATGACTACACGGTCCGGCGGCGCAAGGCGCGGTTGCTCTTTTACCGGAAGCACTACGCACCCGACGAGGTAGTGCGCGTGGTGCGGGACGACCTCGAGCGGGTCCGGCGGCGGCTCTGGTGGGACCGGTTGCGCCGGGCCGCCAGCCTCGGCCTCCTCAATGCGGACAACCTGGCCAAGTGGTCGGCCATCCGCGACGTGTGCGAGCGGTTTCTGGAAGACGAGGCAGAGGCGGGCGAACCGCGCGATGCTGGCGCGAACGAACCGCGCTGAATCCGCCGACCGCTGGAAGCCGGTCACGTCCCCTGCGGCGTGCGCACCGCATCCACGCGCATGAGATCCCCCCGCCTCGCGATGTCGAGCAGCCCCGTGTACACGCCGAGCAGGCGGCGTACGGGCTTGGCGTTCAGCCAGTCCGCCGGGGGCTTGCCGCGCGCCCGGCGGCGGTAGGCGAGGCTCCGGCGGAGGCTGTGGCTGCCGGACACGCAGCGCAGTCGCGCCAGGCGGAAGCCGGTCCCATCGAAAAGCACCTGCAAACTCCTCCGGGAGTAGGTACAGACATGCCGCGGCGCGTCCAGGGGAAACCACTCCGGCCCGAAGAGGCGGAAGTGGAGGCTGTCG
>CAZBZG010000426.1:1670-2739 GCA_964496245.1 uncultured Planctomycetaceae bacterium
CGCCCGCCGGGATCGCGCCGTCGGCATTGGGCACCTCCACGTACAGCACGCCGTCCGGCTTGAGGATGCGGCCGATGGTCCGGAGGAACGGCACGGGCTCGTGGATGTGCTCGAGTACGTGGATGGCGGTCACCATGTCGAAGTGTTGTTCGGGGAACCCCGCGTCTGCGAGCGTGCCCGTCGTGACCCGGAGGCCTGCGTTGCGTGCGGTCTGCGCGGCGTCCGGATCGATCTCCACGCCGCAGGCATCCCAGCCCAGGCCCTGGAGCCGGGCCAGGAACGAGCCCGTACCGCACCCCACGTCGAGCACCCGCCCGTGCGGCACGCCCAGGGCGTCGCGCTTGAGCCGGGTGCGCAGGTCGTGCCACCGGTACAGCAGGGCGCGCCACCGCCGCGAGAGAGGCGAGTGAGGCGTGGCATGCTTGGGTGTCTTGTGGTGCGCGCCGTAGTCGCCGGCGTAGTATTGCTGCATCTCCGCCTCGGCCGGGCGGGGGTTGAGGTAGACGAGCCCGCAGTGTGCGCAGCAAACTTCCTGGAAGGTCCCCGCATGGCCGAGCAGAAGATCGCGGGCTGCGAAGAGCGGTCGGGCTTCCGGGCTTCCGCAGACCGGGCAGTCGGTCTCCTCCATGCGGACCTCGTGGGTTGTGGCGGTGCGGTCGCTCATGCATCCGTCCGATCTGTGTCCGCGTCCGCAGCGGCTGCGAGGAGTGCGACCAGCCGGTGCGGCGTGTGCGTTTCGCAGAGAGCGGCTGCGTGGGACCGGGCCGCCGTGGAGAGCGTTCCGTACCGTTCCGGCGCGAGAGCCCGCTCGATCGCTTCCGCCCACGCTGCAGGCGGGGCCCGCATGTCCAGAAGCTCTCCACCCGCGCCCACGGCTTCGGGGATGCCGCCGGCCCGCGTGGCCACGGCCGGCACGCCGTGCTGGGCGGCTTCCACAAAGACCCTGCCGAACGGTTCGGGGATCTGGGCGGGCGCAAAGAGCAGGCTGCAGCGCGGGTAGAGCGTCTCCATGGCGTCGATCCACCCCTTGACCTCCGCGTTGGGCTCTCGGCCGAGCCGGGCCCGCAGC
>CAZBZG010000427.1:0-2710 GCA_964496245.1 uncultured Planctomycetaceae bacterium
AGCTCTGGAAGACCATGCTCACCCCGCGCCGCCGCGGCGGGAGGTGGGTCACATCCTCTTGGCCGATGCGGATCGTGCCGGAGGTCGGCTCTTCCAGACCGGCGATCAGGCGGATGGTCGTGGACTTGCCGCAGCCCGAGGGGCCGAGGAGCACGATGAATTCGTGGTCCGCGACCGCGAGGTCGAGCCGGCGGACGCCCCAGATGTCCCGGCTGAAGCGCTTGGAGAGGTTGTCGAGCGTCAGGGTAGCCACGGGATCTCCTCGGTCACAGCCCTACCGCTCCCCACATGCGGAGGATGTACTTGCGGATCAGGAGGGTGAAGAGCACGGCGGGCAGGGCCATGGCCACGCCGCCGGCGGCCGCGAAGTTCACCATGTCCTTGGCTTCCCCCACGAGCGCCTGGTAGACGACCACGGGAAACGTGGGATTGGACTGGGTGAGGACGATCGCCTGCAGCGTCTCGTTCCACGCCATGATGAAGGCGTACATGGCGCAGGCGGCGAGTCCGGGCAGCGCCAGCGGCAGGGTCACGTGCCAGAACGCGCCCGCGCGGCTCGTGCCAAAGACCTGGGCGGCTTCCTCGAGCTCGGGCGGGATGCTCAGGAAAATGCTCGCTGTGATCCAGATGCTCAAGCCGACCTGGCCGACCGCGTACACGAGGCTGAGTCCGAGCGGCCGGTCGTACAGGCCCATGTGCCCCAGGAAGACGGCCATGGGCAGCGCAATGGCCACGCCGGGGTACATGCGTACAAAGAGCACGCTCACCTTGAGCCAGTGCCGGCCGCAGAAAGCGTAGCGGGCGAACGCGTAGCCCGCCAGGCTCCCGATGGTGAGCGAGATCGCGATGGTGGCGAGCGCCGTGGCGATGCTGCGCCACACGGATGCAGCCGTGCGGTCGCCCGCCACGCGGAAGAAGGTCGCGTAGTTGGCGAAGAGCGACTTGCGGCGCGTGAAGCGGACCTGCTCGCCGGGCGCGAGCTTGGCCATCATGCGCTGGAGTTCCTCGGGGGCGACGTGTGCGTTGGCCGTGCGCTGGATGTGCGTGCACAGCGCTTCGGCGCTCGCCGAGCGCATGAGCGGTACCGCTTCCCGGCCGCGGTCCCGCACGCGGCTGAGCTGGAAGCCGCCCGCGGTGCGCTGCAGGCTGAATTCGTGCACGAACGCGGGCACCAGGGGCAGGGGCTTCTCCTGGTAGACCTCGTAGTCGGACATGAACGAGAGCGCGACCAGGAAGTAGATGGGAAGCAGCACCACCACGGCCACGCCCAGGACCAGCACGTAGAGCAGCGTGCGGCGGGCCAGGTTGGCCAGGGATGCGGGCAGCGAACGCGGCACGCGGGGCTCCTACTGGCAGCGATGCAGCCAAGGGGCGATCGGCTTCGGAGGGGCCGGCTGCTGCTGGATTGCGAGGTCCGGGTGACGCGGCGGACGCGCAGGAGCGCATCCCTCCGACGGTCTCCTTCTCCGTGTGGCCATCAGGTTCTCCTACGATCCCGGTTCGCGCCGGAGCGCGCCCGAGACCTTGAGGTAGAGGATGGCCACCCCCGAGACGATCAGGGCGACCAGGACCGAGTAGGCCATGGCCACGCGCATCAGGCCCAGCTTCTCCTGGGCGTAGAGGACCTCGCTCAGGAGCACGGGGATGCGTTTGAAGCCGAAGAGCATGACGATGATCAGCCAGATCTGCAGGGCCGAGATGATGCGGAGCAAGAGTGCGGTTTGCACCGTGGGCTTGAGAAGCGGCAACGTGATCCGGCGGAACACGGTCCAGCGGCCCGCGCCAAAGACCGTGGCCGCCTCCTGCAGCTCGCCGTCGATGTTCTGGAGGCCGGCCAACAGCAGAATCATCATGAACGGGATGACCTGCCAGGCGTCCACCACGATCACGAGCGCCATGCTCGCCCACGCGCCCCCGCCCAGGAAGACGATCTGCTCGCCCAGCCCCAAAAGCCCCAGGTGCTGCAGCAGGCTGTTCGCCCAGCCGCCCTCGGCCACGAATCCGCTCGTCCACATGGCGCCCACAGCCACGGGCGGCAGGGCCATGGGGATCATGGCGATGAAGAGGAAGGCGCCCGCCCCGCGGAAGCGCATGTTGATGAGCAGCGCCAGTCCGAAGGCGAGGACGAACTCGAGCGTGACCGAGACGAGTACGATGAAGAGCGTGTTGAAGACCGCTTCCGGGAAATAGGCGTCCGTGAAGATGGCGCGGTAGTGGTCCAACGTCAGGCGGTTCTGGCTGTCGAGCACGCTCGTGAGCGCGGCGTGGAAGACCGGCCCCACCCAGAAGGCGGCGTAGTAGAGGAGCGTGGGCGCGATCAGCAGGTAGGGCAGGGCGCGCCGGGGAAAGCGGCGGCCCGACAGGGCGCTCGCCGTCATGGTCCGTCCACGCGCAGGGCGTCGATCCGGGCCTGTTGTTCGGCCAGGTAGGCTGCATCGACTGCGCCCGTTTCGAGCACCATCTTGTAGAAGGCTTCGTCAAACACGAGCTTGACCGTGCCCCAGTCTTTGGACGGCGGGATGTAGGCGAGTCGGCCCTCCTCGAGCACGTTGAGCGATTTGTGGATGACTTCGTCCTCGGTGCTCCCGCCCAGGACGTCGGTGGTCTCCTGCACGGTGGGGATGAATCCGCCCGTGCCCTTGGCGAGTTTGAGCTGCACGTCGGGGCGGGTCATGTATTCCAGGAAGGCTACAGCCAGCTCTGGGGCTGG
>CAZBZG010000428.1:0-2697 GCA_964496245.1 uncultured Planctomycetaceae bacterium
TGGGCAGCGCGCCAAAGGCGGTGCGGGTGACCGCGAGCCCGGTGCGGCCGAGGCGGGTCGTCTGCATGCGGGGCGCCTTGCCAATCTGCACCACGAAGGACTCGAAGGACGCGAAGAAACCGATCGGTTCCAATGTCAAACGGTCCGCATCACCTGCTTCGGGGGCTTCGTGTTTGCTCCTCGTGCTCCTCGTGGTGCAGAATCGTCCGTCGCTGCTTCTGTGCTTTGGGCTGTCGGAATCGGCTTCCGAGATCGTTGATCGTTTCTCAGAAATCCGCTTCCGCGAGTTTGTCGAGCACGGCGTCGGCGGTGAAGCCGAACTTCTGGGCGAGCTCCTTGTAGGGGCCGCTCACGCCAAAGTCGCGCATGCCCACGAACACGCCGTTGTCGCCGAGGATGCCCTCCCACCCGTCGACCACGCCCGCTTCGAGTACGGCCCGGCGTTTGATGCGCTTGGGCAGGATCCGGCGGCGGTAGCCCTGCGACTGCTCCTTGAAGAGGTCGAGGGAGGGCATGCTCACGATGCGCACCGTGCGACCGGCTTCGCGCAGCATGGTGGAGAGCTCGATCGCGAGGTGCACTTCGCTGCCCGACGCGATCAGCAGAATCTCGGCCGGGCCCTCTTCCTCGTCGAACAAAATGTACCCGCCCTTGAGCGTGCCGTCGGCCGGGGCATAGGTCTCCCGGTCGAGCGTGGGCAGCTTCTGGCGGCTGAGCGCCAGGGCCGTGGGGCCGTCCTGGCGCGCGAGCGCGTGCTGCCAGGCGTAGGCGGTTTCGTTCCCGTCGCACGGCCGGAGGAGGTGGACGCGTGGTATGCAGCGGATGGCCGCAAGGTGCTCGACCGGCTGGTGCGTGGGCCCGTCTTCGCCCACGAAAATGCTGTCGTGGGTGTAGACGTGGATCAGGTGTTGCTTCATGATGGCCGCCAGCCGCAGGCTCGGGCGCATGTAGTCGTGGAAGACCATGAACGTCGAACAGAAGGGGATGAACCCGCCGTGGAGCGCGAGGCCGTTGGTGATGTGCCCCATGGCGTGCTCGCGCACGCCGTAGTGAAAGTTGCGGCCCAAAAACATCTTGGGCGCGAGGAACTCGGGGTACCTGCCGGTCTTGATCACGGTCTTGGTGCTGGGCGCGAGGTCGCCCGAGCCGCCGATCAATTCGGGGAGCACCTCGCCAAAGGCGTTCATGACTTCGCCCCCGGCGTTCCGGGTGGCTACTTCCGTGCCGGCCTCGAACGTGGGACGCGCGTGCTTCCACTGGTTGGGCAGCTCGCGGCCGAGCACGCGCTTGAACTCCTTGGCGATGGCCTTGTGCTTGCCCTCGAACGCTTCGAGCATGGCGTTCCACTCCTGCCGCTCTTCGCGCCAGGACGCCTGTTTTTGCTCGAAGAAGGTCCGCACCTCGGGCGGCACGTGGAACCACTCTTCGGAGCAGCCGAGTGCCTTCTTGGCGGCGGCGAGCTCGTCCTCGCCGAGCGCGGCGCCGTGCGCCGCAGCATCGCCCTCGAGGTTGGGCGCGCCCCGCGCGATCTTGGTGTGGCAGACGATGAGGCTCGGGCGGGAAATCTCCTTCTGGGCCTCGGTGATGGCGCCGGCCACCGCGTCCTGGTCGTGGCCGTCGGCCACGTCGATGACCTGCCAGCCGAGGGCCTCGTAGCGCGTGTTCACGTTCTCGGTGAAGGCGAGGTCGGTGGGGCCCTCGATGCTGATCTCGTTGTCGTCGTACAGGGCGATCAGCCGGCCGGGCTTGAGGTGGCCGGCCAGGCTCGCGGCTTCGTTGGACACGCCCTCCATGTGACACCCGTCGCTCATGAGCACATAGGTGTAGTGGTCGATCAGCTCGTACTTGGGGGTATTGTACATCTCGGCCATGATGCGCTCGGCCAGGGTCATGCCGAGGGAGGCGGCGAAGCCCGAGGCGAGCGGGCCGGTGGTCACTTCCACGCCGGGCGTCGCGCCGTGTTCGGGATGGCCGGGCGTGCGCGAGTCCGTCTGCCGGAACTGCTGGAGATCTTCGAGCGTGAGGTAGCCCGCCAAGTGCAGCATGGCGTAGAGCAGGGCAGCGCCGTGGCCGGCGGAGAGCACGAGCCGGTCGCGGTTGATCCACGTGGGGTCATCCGGATCCAGGCGCAGGAAACGCGTGAGCAGAACCGTGGCGATCTCGGCGCAGCCCATGGGCATGCCGGGATGTCCGCTCTTGGCCTTCTCCACGGCGTCGGCCGAGAGAAAGCGCAGGGTGTGGGCGATCTTTTGGGCCAGCGCTGCATCCAGCGCTGGGGCGACTTGACTGGTCATTCGCAGACTCCTTTGTGCTCGCACAGACTTTCTGCCAAGGAGCCGTGCGGCTCCGGATCCAATACACGCCCCTGCTCTCAGCAAGCTCCGGCTGAGAGCGACTCTGAGAAGGCGTTCATGCTAAACAGCTTCCAGCGGAAGTCAAGGGCGAAAAGCCTAGCCCTGGGGGCAGGGCGGGAAAGCGTGAAGGGCAGGGCCCGGAAGGACGGGCGGGGCTGGCCACGGCAGATGCGGTTCGTGCGGGAGTCGGTGCCTTTCTGGGGGGTAGTTGCGGCAGATCGAGACGCCTTTGCATGCCCACCTGAGGGCGGGCAGGGAACCCGACAGCCGACGGTTTTCCTGTAGCGATCTTGAAGTTGACTTTTGCACATTACGCGGCCCTTGCGAGGGCCAGGATCAGTGG
>CAZBZG010000429.1:0-2694 GCA_964496245.1 uncultured Planctomycetaceae bacterium
GTGTCCTTCGTGGTTCTGCCTGCGCGTTGCGGCAAGGACGAGTGAACAGTCTCGTCAGAATCTGTGGGCGGATGGCGGCCGAAAGACATGCACCATGTTGTTTGGTAACGGGTTAGCGTTGAGCGTCGCTAGGAGGTAAATGGCCCCCACTTCCGGCTCTCTCCAGGATTGGCCCCCATGCGATAAACCCTGGGGGCCTGGGGAGGCAAAGCCCCCCGTTTGGACCCACAGATTCTTACGAAGACCCTCAATTTTAACAATCAGCGGGACGCTTCCGGACGCTTCCAAGTGACATCCCCTCTCGTCAACGACCAAAAACACAGGCCCACGCGGTTTGAATTCGCCGGGTGGGCCTGCGTGTTGTGGTTGGTTACCCCGCCTGGACTCGAACCAGGAATAGCAGAACCAAAATCTGCTGAGTTACCAATTACTCCACGGGGTAGTATGCCATGACACGCATCCGCCTTGGATCCGCGTCATTACGAGCATTATAGCAGATCGCGCAGCGCGCCTCAAGCAGCGACCCAAGGGCACAACCCGAAAACGCTTGCGCCCGGAGCGCGTCGTCGGTAGAGTTCGCCTGAAGACGCATCAAGAACCGGCGTCTGCGAGGCCTGGCATGTCCCGGCATGTGTTCACGCTCCTCTTCCTCCTCACCGCTTCGCTTCCCTTCCTCGCCATGGCCTGGCGGCCCGAGACGTCCGAACCGCTCGCCGTGCCCACCGGCGACGAGACCCTCACCATCACCAGCCCCCACAACCGGGACGTGCGCAAGGAGTACTCCCGGGCCTTCGGCGACTGGATGCGGGACCGGCACGGACGCTCCGTGGCCCTGCGATGGCTGGACGTAGGCGGCACCTCCAAGGTGCTCAAGGACCTCGAGTCGCGCTTCGCCACCCACCCGGACGACCCGGGCGTGGACGTGCTCTTCGGCGGCGGGCCCTCGCCCTTTCTCAAGGCTGCGGACCGGGGGTGGCTCGCGCGCGTGGATCCCCCCGCCGAGATCCTCGCCGACATCCCACGCCGGTGCGCGGGGCTGCCCGTATACGACGCGGACCACCGCTGGTTCGGCGTGGCCCTGAGCGGCTTCGGCATCATCACCAACCGCGTGCTGCTCGAACAGCTCGGCCTGCCGCAGCCGCGCGCCTGGGAGGACCTCGCGGATCCGGCCTTCTTCTCCTGGGTCGGATCGGGCGATCCCCGTTCGAGCGGTTCGGTGCACATGTGCTACGAGATCATCCTCCAGGCCTACGGGTTCGACCGGGGCTGGCGGTTGATCACGCGCCTCTGCGCGAACGTGCGGCACTTCGGCGAGGGCGGCGGCACGGGCCCGCGGGAGGTCATGGCAGGCGAAGTCGCGGCCGGCCTCGTGATCGATCAGTACGCCCAGCGCACCATCGCCGCCATGGAGGACGCCTGCCAAGCGGTGGGCGATCCGCGGCTCCCCGCCTCGCCGCTCGCCTTTGTCCTGCCCGCGGGCGAGACCGTCATCAGCCCCGACCCCATCGCCGTGATCCGGGGCACGAGCAAGCCCGAACTCGCGCGCCTCTTCGTGACGTTCGTGCTCTCCGTGGAAGGCCAGCGCATCCTCTACCAGCCGGCGGGCGTCCGCGGCCAACAGCACCAGCTCCGGCGACGGCCCGTGCGCCGGTCGCTCTACGCCGAGCCGCATGCGCCCGAGGTGGATCCCTACGCCGCCAAGGCGGAGCTCGCATACGACGACGCCACGGCCAGTCTGCGCTGGCGCGCGCTCAACGATCTCATCGGCTGCTGGTGCATCGATCCGCACCGGGATCTGCAGGCCGCCTGGGCGGCCGTGCTCGAAGCGGGCGCTCCGGAGGACCTGGTCGAACGACTCACGCATCCGCCCCTTGCCGAATCTGAACTTGCCGCGTTGGCCGACTCATGGACGGATACGCGCCGGCGCCTGGACGTACTGCAGGCATGGAGCCGGCGGGCGCGCGCGCGGTATCGCGCGCTGCGATGCGAGGCCCGCCAGCGACCGCAGAACCGCTGAACAGGAGTCAACGCATGACAGCCCACGCCTCCTCTCCGGCCATCGAAGTCGAACGCCTGGCCAAGCGCTTCGGGTCGATCGTTGCGCTGGAAGACGTCTCGCTCGCCATCCAGCCGGGCGAGCTCTTCTTCCTGCTCGGCCCCTCGGGCTGCGGCAAGACGACCTTCCTGCGCATTCTCGCGGGCCTCGAGCACCCGGACGCAGGCGCCATCCGCTTCCACGGCCAGGAGATGACGGGCCTCCCGCCGCACAAGCGGGGGGCGCCCATGGTCTTTCAGAGCTACGCGCTCTGGCCGCACATGACCGTGGCCCAGAACATCGCATTCGGACTCGAGGAACGCGGGGTCGGGCGCCAAGAGGTCGCCACCCGTGTGGCCGATGCCCTGCGGCGCGTGGGCATGGCCGGATTCGAGTCGCGCCGGCCCGCCCAGCTCTCGGGCGGCCAGCAGCAACGCGTGGCCCTGGCGCGCACGCTCGTCATGAATCCCCGAATCGTGCTGCTCGACGAGCCGCTCAGCAACCTGGATGCCAAGCTTCGGGTCGAGATGCGCCAGGAGATCGAACGCCTCCACACCTCCACCGATCTGACCCTGGTCTACGTGACCCACGACCAGACCGAGGCCCTCAGCCTGGCCGACCGGCTGGCGGTCATGGACGGCGGAAGCATCCGCGCGGTC
>CAZBZG010000430.1:0-2693 GCA_964496245.1 uncultured Planctomycetaceae bacterium
GCTGGGCAGGTCCATGGCTTTGCCGCCGTAGGTGACCTTCCGTTCCTGCATGGCTTCCAGCAGGGCGGCTTGGGTCTTGGGCGGCGTGCGGTTGATCTCGTCGGCCAGGAGCATGTTGGTGAAGACCGGTCCCTTCATGAAGGTGAGCTGGCGCTGACCGGTCTCCGGATGCTCCTGGATGATGTCGGTGCCCACGATGTCCGAGGGCAGGAGGTCGGGTGTGAACTGGATCCGGTTGAACTGCAGGCCCAGCACTTTGGAGAGCGTATTGACGAGCATGGTCTTGCCCGTGCCGGGCACGCCCTCCATGATCGCGTGGCCGCGGCAGAAAATGGCGAGCAGGATCCGCTCTACCACCTCATCCTGGCCCACGATGATCTTGTTGATCTCGGTGCGCGCCTTCTGGACCTTCTCAGCGAACTCCTCCACCACGTTCTGGGGGACCTCTGTCTGGTCGGTCATGCTGTTCTGCCTCCGGGTGTGTGTATCGGGCGGGATGGATGGCGCCAATAGCCGATCAGGCCTCTCCTCTCTGCTCGGATCCTACTGCATAAGAACTGAAAAGCCTAGGAGAAAGAGAGAAGTCCACGAAGTTTTCGTGGTCCGTAATATTACGCATAACGGCTTTCTTGTAATGGATCAACGCGAAGGATCAAGGCAAAAATCCGATTCTTGCGGAAGACCTTCATAACCATATGTTGTTTGGCGTGTTGTGTTGTCCTTTGGGGCGCCAGGATCTTGGGGCGTTCGAGCAAGAGTTCACAGGCCGGGTGGACAAGCACGACGTACAGATGCTTCGGCTCGAGCCGCAGCCGTAGTCGGTTCGGCGCCGGCAACGATTCGGCGGCTGTGCCTCAGTTCGATTTCTTCTTCCGCCGGCGCCGCCGGCGCCGACCGCCGCGGGAGCGTCCGCCGCTCTTCTCCGATTTCTGCTGGCTCTTGCCGTCTCCGTCCTTGCCTCGTTCGTCCCTGCCCGATCCCTTGCCGCCGCCTTGTCCCTTGCCGCTGCCCTGTCCCTTGGCTGCGTCCTTGCCTTTGCCCTGTCCTTTGCTGCGGCCCTTGTTGCCGTCCGACCGCCTGCCCCGGCCCTTGCCGCGGCCTTTGTCGCGGTTCTTGTCGCGGTTCTTGTCGTCGCTCTTCCCGCGACCCTGCCCCCGCTGCTTTCCCTTGCGGGATTTGGATCGGGACGGCTTGTCGCGCGGCTTGGGCGCTTCGGTGTGGCCGGCGCGTTCGGGGTGCTTGTCGTCGAAGTCATCAGCCAGATACGGGGCGACCAGGCTCTTCTTCTCCACCTCCTTGTCGGAGCCCTGCAGGAGATCTTCATCCCACAGGCCGAGCTCGGCACCCCGCGCGTGCAGGCTCAGGGCTGGCGCCAGGGCGTTGGCGAACCAGAGCTTGTCCCACGGGACCTCGGCGAGGCAACGGGTCAGGATCTCGGCGTGGGATTCGGCGAGCTCCTTGTCTCCCGCCAGCAGCAGCGCGAGCCCGGCTTCCAGAGAGGGGCAGATGGACTCTGCTTCGTGGGGGATCCGCCGCCAGGGGGAGGGCAGGTGCAGGTGTTCGGTCTCTCCCGGCGCGACCGCGAGCTGTCCTTGCTCCAGGGCCCGCCAGTCCAGGTCCGGGGTCTCCTCCAGAATGGGGTCTTTGCGGTTGGTGAAGCGGTCGAGAAAGCGGCTGGCGTGCTCGGCCACGTCCCGCAGGCGCGCGCGGATCAGGGTCAGACGCTCCGCTTCTGTCTCAATGGCTGCGAGCATATGGAGCGCCAGCTGGACTCTGAGCAGCGGGCCCGTCTTCTCCAGATCGGCCGGCAGCGTCCAGTCGAGACGTTCGCGTTCGGCTGCGCATGCCTCATACCGGTCCTGCCAGCGCTTCTCTCCCGTGACCGCCCGGGCCGCGGCCAGCAGGGCCAGGAAGACCGGTCCGTGCTCCCAGTTCTTGAGCGTCAGGTCGATGTCCGGGCCGTTCGCGGCGAGGAACCGGATGCTGAAGTCGTCCTGTTCGAGCCGGCCCATCCAGCGGCTGGCGATGTTCTGGATCTTGGCCTGGCTCTCCATAGCGATGGCGGCCGTCTGAAACCCGCGCCAGGCCGAGAAGGCCCAGAAGAGGTGAGCTTCGAGACTGCTCGAGCCATAGAAGCCGTTGCCGTCGGGGGTCAGCCCGCGCACCAGGTATCCTTTGGGGGCGGCGCTGGCGATGCGGATGAGCCCCCCGATCAGCCGGTCGAAGATGCGTTCCTCGTTGGGATCGGCGAGACCGAGTTCGATCCGTAGGAGATAGCCGTCGAAGAGGAGGGCGCTGTTGCGCGTGCACTCGGCCATGCCTGCGCCCAGGCCTGCGTGGTTCGGGCGGTGGTCGCGCGCTTCGTCGGCTGTAGGCAGCGTCTTGCGGGGAAAGTCCTCCGGGCTGGACCGGTAATCGTAGCAGATGCCGAGCTTGCGGAAGATGAAGTGGTCGACGAGCACGTTGTGCACGAGCTGGATGCGATCGTTGAGCGTGGCAGTGGCTTCCGGCACAGAGGGCTCCTCTCTTCGACTCCCGGCCTGCGCACGCCAAAAAGGCAGGCGAGACGAGTCGCGCAAACCGGCAACCCATCATTTTGCCTGTCTGGGAGGGATAGCGCAAGCGTGAATTGGCCGGCGCAGCGCTGCAAAGCGAAATCGGGGCTGCAACCGGGTCACGGCGGCCGTGGGAGT
>CAZBZG010000431.1:0-2689 GCA_964496245.1 uncultured Planctomycetaceae bacterium
CCTGTGCTACAAACCGCTCTCACCGAGTGTTACCCGGAATTGAACCAGGCCCAAGCTCGCGGGCATGGACGGGGTCCTGCTGGTCGAGCGCGACAAGGTCCGCGCCCTGCTGGCGGCCGCCTTCCCACACAATCGCTTGCCTACCTGTGCGTTGTGGCCCCCCCCGTCCTCCGCCTTTCCCTCTGGTTCCCGTATTGCCATTGCCCTACCGTTCACATTGGTTTTTTACTTGACTGTGTTGAGATTTGCTGCTAATGATGAGATGTGTCTGTCGTCGGGCTGTGGCGGGGTGCACAGGCAGGGGATGCGGGCGCATTCGCGGGTCGGGCGAACTCGCCGACGCGCAGGGAATCGGGGGAAGACCGACGTGCAACAGACCTGTGGCAAGGCGGCCGTGTGTCTCGCGTTCCTCGTCGCCGGCGGGGTTTCCCTCGCAGGGGATGCGGACCAGCGGGAGACGGGCCAGAGCTCGCACATCGTCCGGTTGCGCCGGGCCGAAAGCACACTCGACCGCGTCTTCATCCTGGGCGGAGCCGGTCTGGAGGCCGAGCTCGAGCGGGCTGTCTTCGATCCCGCGCCGCTTGCGCGCCACGCTCTGCAGCTTCTGAAGCGCGGCCCCAAGGACGTGCGCCCGCGCGCAGCCGCCCTGCTCGCCCGCCTCGCGCGCACCGCCCGCAACCGCCCGCTCCAGGGGCTGGACGCAGCCGGCCGCGTACTGGTCGGAGCGGACCGGGCGCGCCAATGGACCGAGGCCCAGGCAAGGCAACGCGAGGCCGTGCGCAAAGCGTGGAAGGAGGAAGCGCGCCGCGCGCGCCGCGAACGCCTGGACGAGCCGCCGCCGCCTGCGGCCAGTCTGTTGGCGCCGTTTCCACCCGTCACGGAATGGCGTCTCGATTCGGTTGCACGCATCCGCTGCGCCATCGAAACGGGGCTGTGCCTGCTCGCCCTCGGCGAACGGCGGCAAGCCCTGCAGGTCTTCAAGACCATCGGCGAGAAGCACACCGAAGACGTGGCCGCCATCCTGGCCGAGGAAGGCGGGGGCGACGCATTCATGATGCCCGGCGGATACGCCAAGGCCGTGGGGCTGTACACCCACGCCCTCGGCGTCTGCCGCCGCGTGCGGCAGTACCTCGACAGCGACCCGCACGGCGAGGTCCGCCGGCTCGAGAAGCGCATCGCCTGCAAGCTGGCCGAAGCGCGACGCCGCGCCGACATCGAGGCCTATGGGCCGGGCTTCTGCGCCTACCGCCGTGCGCAGCACCTCCGCTGCCGGGAGGAGAGCTACCTGGAGGCCTTGCTGGCCTACGAAGACCTCGCCCGGGACTTTCCCGACACCCTGCTGGAAGCTGCGGGCGAAGCCTATTGCATCAAGTGTCTGCTGGCGCTCTCGCGACCCGCCCCGGCGGCACGCGCCCGGACCGTGGTGAAAGAGACCCGCCGGAAGGTGGAGGCGGCTGAGGCGGCGATCCGGCAAGCCATGAAGGACGATTCCATCCGCCACGACCGCGCCGTGGGCGCGAAATTGCGCCGGATGCTGGACGCCGCGCGGGCGCGTCTGCGCCGGCTGGCGCAGGTGCCGCTGGCACGCAAGGCGGAGCGCGCCGCAGAGCGTGCGGCCGCCGAGCTCCTCCGGCAGGAGTTTCTGCCCTACCGGGGCGAGGTGCTCGTGGATCTGGCCGCGCACGCGTTCGCGCATACGCTCGAGCCCCGCAAGGCCGAGACCCGCTACCGCCGCGCCTGGAAGTGGCTCTCCGAAGTGGAAACGGTGGACGCAGCGCTCGACGCGTACGACGTGCCGGCCAAGGCCCGCGAGGTCTCCAAGCCCCCGCAGCAGGAGCTCAGCGTGGACCGCATGGGCAATATCGACAGCCGGTCGGTGCCCGTAGACGCGTTCTGGTTCCGCGGCACCTGTCCGTGGTACTTGGACGAACTGCGCGAGCGGTGCGCGCTGGCCATCGGCTTCCTCCACTTCTGGAAGAAGGAGAACGACCGGGCCCGGGCCTGGTACGCCAAGGTGCCGGCCCTGGACGAAGCCACACGCATGCTCGAGCGCAAGGGCCAGTGGAGCAACCATTCCCGGCTCACCAAGGGCGCGGACCTGGGGTACCTGAACGCCTTCCCCGCGGAGCTCGCGCTGTACAGCGGCCGGCAGCGGTTCGTGGTGCTCATGGCGGATTTCTACTACTGCACGGAGCGCTTCGACCGCGCCCGGTCCCTAGCCGGACGGCTCCTGGCCGGCGAGTTCGGCGCACTCGACGCCAAGCAGGACGACTACCCGCAGTTCCTGATCGGCACGTGCCGCCACTGGGAGCGCGACCGCAAGGGGGCCTACGAGGCCTGCAAGGCCGTGCTCGACGAGGAGGAATGGACCCTCACCCAGGACCGCGCCGCGTTCACGGCCGCCAACCTCTCCTGGTACGTTCGAGACGAAAAGATCCTGCTGGAAGGCATGGACCTGCTCGAGCGGATGGCTGCATCCAGGCGCGACAATCCCTATGTGCACCGTGCGCGGCTGGTGCTGGGCGTGCGGCTGCTGGAGCTGGGACAGGTCGAGGAGGGCGCCAAGTGGCTGAGACGCGTCCCCGGCAAGCAGAGCGGCTACCGCAAGGTGGCACGGCGATATCTCGAAGCGCTCGCGGAATTCGAACAGACGGCCAAATCCAAGAGAAAGGGAGGCTGAAATGCGCGC
>CAZBZG010000432.1:0-2683 GCA_964496245.1 uncultured Planctomycetaceae bacterium
GCGGATCGCTTCCTTGCTGAGATCGTGCTGCATGGTCTGCCTTTCCGTGCTGGTCAGGGTCCTCGCGTCCCGGCCGGTCCAGCGGCGCGGGATGGCGTGGGGAAAGCCTAGCCTGCCCGCAGGACCGGGTCTTGGTCGATTCTCCGAAATGTTTGTGGGATTGTCTGGACATCCTGCTACAATGGGATAGGCCGCCTGTGGGGGCTTGGATTCCTTGCGCGATTGTCGGAGACGCTGTGCCGCGGACGCCGACCTTCTTCTGCTTTCCGGTGCACGTGGGCGGCGTGGTCCGGCGGCCCCTGCACACGCACGACAACCACGAGCTCTTCCTCTGCACGGGCGGCCAAGGGCTTCAGCGTACGGATGCGGCTGTCTTCCCCACGCGCCCGGGCGAGCTTTACCTCTTCCCCGCGGGCCAGGCGCACATCTGCGATGCCGTGGATGCGGGCGGGTGCGCGGCGTTCGTGCTGAACGTCCACGACCGGGCAGTGCCTGGCGACGCCGCCGGGCTGGTGGAACTCCGGACCGTGCTCGACCGTCTCTGTGACATGGCGTTTCAGGACGAGAATCGGCTGCCGCTCTCGGCCGGGGGCCAGCGTTGCGCGAGGCGGATGTTCGAGGAGATGGCGGGCGAGTCGCGCGAACAGGGTCCCGGGCACGTGGCCGCGCAGTCCGTGGCCTTCCAGTCGCTGCTGCTGTTGCTGATGCGCGAGCCCGGTCTGCGGGGGCGGCTGCAGGCGGACCTGCCGGCTGCGGACGCGGCCGCGCGCATGGCAGGGGTGTTGCGATATCTGGACGCGAACTGCACCGAGCCCGTGACCGTGGAGCAGATGGCCGGCCTGGCCTGCCTCAGCCGGAGCCATTTCCACAGCGTATTCAAACAGGCCACGGGATACACGCTCGTGGAGTACGTGCACCACCGCCGCGTGCGTCTGGCCGAGCGCCTCCTGCGGCAGACCGAGATGCCCATCGTGCGCGTGGCCGCAGCCTGCGGCTACGGCAACTTGAGCCACTTCTACCATGTGTTTCGCGGCATCATGGGACGCACGCCCAGGCAGGTGCGGTGCGGCGGGTGAGCGAGGGGCGCATGTGTTCACGAATGTGTGTGTTCACCGGCTCCGGAAGGCGTGTCCGGGAGATGCTGCAGAATGCGCTTGCGCAGCTGGCGCACGTCGAACGGCTTGGGGAGCGAGCCGGCGATGGCAAAGCGCTCCAGCTCCTCGTCCGTGATCGACAGCGTCTTGCCGCTGGCCACGAGGAGTGCGGGCTGGTGGATGTCGTCCGTCGCGCGCAACCGGCGGGCGAACTCCAATCCGTCCATGGTGGGCATCTGCAGATCGAGCAGGATCACGTCGACCGGCTGGTGCCGACAGCGCGCGAGAGCCTCTTCCCCGTCGGTCACGCAGACGACCTCGACCGCGTCCCGCTTGAAGACGTGCTGCACGAGATCGAAGACATCGGCTTCGTCGTCGAGCACCAGCACGCAGCCCGCGCGATCGGATGCGGCTTCCATGACCGTGGTCTTGCGCCCCTTCGACAGGGAGGCCGGCGGCGGCCGGAGCGGCAGCCAGACCGTGAAGGTGGTGCCGCGGTTCGGCTCGGACGTGCACGCGATCTCGCCGTCGTGGTTGCGCACGATCGTGTGGCAGACGCTGAGGCCGAGGCCCGTGCCGCGCACGTCCCGGAGGGGCGAGCGCGTGGTGCCCTTCTCGCCCTTGGTCGAGAAGAAGGGCGTGAAGATCTGGCGCCGGGTCTGTTCGTCCATGCCGCAGCCGGTGTCGGCGACGCAAAAGAAGAGGCGATCGCCCTCCTGCCCGCAGGAGAGGGTCAGGGTTTTCTCCGGTTGCTTCTGCATGGCGTGGTGCGCGTTGATCAGGAGGTTGAGGACCACCTGCCCGATGAGGGCGGGGTCCATGAGCGAGTCGGGCGTGGGGGAGAGGCGCTCCTGGATCTGGACTCCGCTCGTGGTCATCTCGTGGCGCATGAGTTCGAGCGATTCGAGCACGGCCTGGCGGAGGTTGCCGATCTGGTTCTCTCCGCCGGCGCTGCGCGTGAAGGAGAGCATGTTCTGCGTGATTTCCTTGGCGCGGCGGCCGGCCTTGCGGATGCGGCGGAAGAACTCGCGGGCCTCTTCGGGCAGATCGGGCAGGTCCTGACCCAGCTCGGCGAACCCGAGCACGGAGACGTTGATGTTGTTGAATTCGTGCGCCACGCCGCTTGCCAGCGTGCCCACCGCGGACATGCGCTCGGTCTGGATCATGACGGCCTCGGCCTTCTTCCGTTCCTCCATCTCCTCCTGGAGGCGCGCGGCCGTGGCCGCCAGGTCGGCCGTGCGGGCCTGTACGCGCTCTTCGAGGTCTTCCTTGGAGCGGACGAGGGCGCGTTCGGCGGCGCGTTCGCGGGTCTGATCGCGAAAGACCAGGACCACGCCGGCAATGGTCCCGTCCGCATGGCGGATGGGCGCGCCGCTGTCCGCAATCGGGCGTTCCCTCCGGTCCCGGCTGATGAGGACGGTATGATTGGCTAGGCCCACCACCTTCCCTTCGCGCAGGACGCGGTCGACCGGATTGGCGAGCGGCTCGCGCGTCTCCTCGCTGATGATGCGAAAGACGGTGGCGAGCGGGTGGCCCGCAGCCTCCTGGTTGGACCACCCCGTCAACCGCTCGGCCACGGGGTTCATCCG
>CAZBZG010000433.1:0-2669 GCA_964496245.1 uncultured Planctomycetaceae bacterium
GTGCGCCCGGGCCCACAGAAGCTCAACCTCTCCGCTCCGCGGCCCGCCCGCCCGCCCCCCACGGGCATGGCGGGCTTCCAGGTGCAGCCCGATCGAAAGAGCGAAATCGGTACGGTGGCTCCGAGCGCCGCGTCTGGACGCGCCGTCATCTGGCCGCTGCCGCACAGACCGGGCAGCCGTGCCCCCAAGCCCGGCGAGAAGTACGTACGGGTCAACGTCGACATGCACACGGCCGTACCCGCCCGTGTCGTCTTGCTACGCAAGACCCGGCTGACCAGCGATCTCGACATTCGGCTCCTGCGCCTCCGCAGGCGGGTGCCCGGCCAGGTCCTCCTCCAGCTGCGCATCAAGTGGTACCCCGAGGAGGGCGGACGGCGCCGACAGGAGCTGAGCCTCCGTCCGTTCCACCTCAAGACCGGTCAGCTGCCCGATCAGCTGCCCTCCATGCGCGTACCGGCCTTCTCTCCTGAAGACGACAAGCGGCCCGCCGTAACCGTGGAGATGCCCGTGCCGCTCCCGCGCGACCGGGGCGTCCGCACATGGATCGGCCTGGACGAGGAGGGCGGCACGCGCTTCTTCATTCTGGACGTGACCGACGCGCTGGTGCGCGGCGAAGAGTAGCGGCGCGTTTCGTTTCTTGGCGCCTCGGGGTCGCCCCGCTTTTTCTGGACGAAATCGCAGGCTGAACAGGACGCGCCGGCATTCATCCCGCTGATTCCGGCATCCTGTCGGCGGTTCCGCGGCGTCCCCGGAACACAGACGCGAGGACCCTGGACCCTTCCCATGCAGCCACTCGTCCGCCTCTTTTCCCTCCTCATGCGCCGGCCGCTCCGGCGGTTCCACACCGCCATCGAAGACCCGGCGGCCGCGCAGCTCCGGCGTCTGCGCGACATCCTCTGCGCCAATCAGGACGCGGCCTTCGGCCGAGAGCACGGCTTCGCGCAACTCCAAGACTTCGACGCCTTCCGCAGGGCCGTACCGATTCGATCGTACGAGGCGTTCACGCCCTGGATCGAGCGCATGAAGCAGGGCGAGCCGAACATCCTGGTCAGCCAACCGCTGGAACTCTTCGCCACCACCAGCGGCACCACTGCGGCGCCCAAATTCTGTCCGGTCACCCGACGCTTCACGCGCGAATGCCACCGCGTGCATCAGCTGTGGATGCTCCACCTCGCCCGGGACCATCCCGGCCTGCTCGACCACCGACTGCTCTCCGTGGTGAGCCCGGCCGCGGCCGGCCGCACCCCGGGCGGGGTCCCCTACGGTTCCGCCAGCGGCAAGCAGTACCTCGACCAGCCCCTGCCCGTACGCCTCCGCCACGCCGTGCCCTACGAGGTCTTCGGCATCCCGGACTATGAATCCCGCTACCACGCGATCCTGGTCTTCGCCCTCCAGGGCCCGCTCTCGATCGCCACGAGCGTCAACCCCTCCACCCTCGTCCTGCTCGCGACCCGCCTGCAGGAGCGGGCGGAGGCCCTGCTCGACGATCTCGCCGCCGGCCGCCTCGCCCACGCCCCGGCACTCGCGGACCGAGACCGCGCGCCGATCGAACGCAGACTCCGGCCGCAGCCAGAACGCGCCCGCATCCTTCGCCAACGCCTCCGCACCGATGGCGTACTCCTGCCGCGGACGGTCTGGCCCGAACTGACCGTACTCAACACATGGCAGGGCGGCAGCGCGCCCTTCTACCTGGGCCAGGTCGAAGCAGCCTGGGGATCGGTGCCGCGGCGCTGCCTGGGCCTGCGCGCGTCCGAAGGCACCTTCAGCATCCCCCTGCAGGACAACACGCCCGCGGGCGTGCTGGCCGTCGGCGGACCGGTCATGGAATTCCTTCCCGCCGACCAGGATGTCACAGCGAATGCCCGTACGCTCCTCGCGCACGAACTCGAGACAGGGCAGCGCTACCGCCTGCTCGTCACCACCTCGGGCGGCTTCTACCGGTACGACCTCGGCGATATCGTGGAGGTGACCGGCATGCGCGGGCGCACACCCGAGGTCGCCTTCTGCCACCGCGCGGGCAGCGTGCTCTCCATCACGGGCGAGAAGGTGACCGAGGACCAGGTGGTCGGCGTCATGCACGCGGCGGAGAAGGATTTCCCGGGGCTCGCAGGCTTCACGGTCACCCTCGAGCTCGTCCAGCCGCCGCGCTACGTGCTGGCCGTGGAGTGGGCCCCACGCGCGCCCGCCGCTGACGACCGCCGCAACGCCGCCCTCCTCGGCCGATTCGACCAGGCCCTGGCGGCCACCAACGAGGAATACGAACAGAAGCGGACCAGCGGCCGGCTGGCCGCACCGCGCCTGGCCCTGCTCGAACCGGGCAGCTACGCCCGCCGCCGTGCGGCCCTCGTCGCGGAGGGACGGCCCGACGCCCAACTCAAGCCGCCCCACCTCGTCCGGCCGGCCAAGCCGGGGCCGGTGCCCGTGGCCGGGGGCCCGTTTTTCGATCGCGTCCACGTGATTCGTATGGTAGACCTGAACGCGGCCGGCCGATCCGCACCGCCTTCGCGCTCGTGAAAGGAGATCCCCGTGCCTTCGTTCCAGACCCCGGACCTCGTGCTGACGGGCCTCGGCTGCTTCGACGAGGTCGGCCAACAGGCCGCGCGCTTCGGCCGCATGTGCCTGCTCGTCACGGGCGAGACGTCCATGCAGGAGGCGGGTGTCCTTGACAA
>CAZBZG010000434.1:0-2601 GCA_964496245.1 uncultured Planctomycetaceae bacterium
TATCCAGGGGTACCCGTGGTGGCCTTCGACTGAAGGATCAGCCCGACTCACCTGTACTGCACCCCGAACCGCGCGCGCAACCCTACGGGACCGCACAGCTCTGTCAAATGAAAAGCGCGCAACTCGCTGACATTTGGCTGGTTACGCGCAAATCGCCCCGAATGCGAACTGGCGCGATGTTTCCGCGGAATTTCGCCGGAATGCGGGGAAACCGCGGCGTTATGCAGATGCGGGGATCACCTGGCGGGGTGCACTCTGTAGCACAGGCAAGATGCCTGTACAGCGCCGCACGTGCTCCGCCCCAGGCCAGCCTTCGCCAAGGCTACGCCTCGGTAGGCAAGGCATGCCTCGGCTATACACCCTGCCCGCCCCACGCAAGCGTGTGCGAGCCGCTGCCCCGTACGCGCCGCGTCACACCGCGAACCACGGCCGGACGCGCATGTCGCGGTGCACGAACGCCTCGTTCCCGGCGTAGACCAGGGTCGCCCGTTCGGCCGGCACCGACGCCAGGCCGCACCACCAGTCCAGGCCCTCGAACAGGGCCGGCCGCACCGTGGCCCCGGACTTGATCTCCACGGGGAAGAGGTCGCCCGCCTCCTCGATCACGAGGTCGATCTCGTGACCGGTCTGGTCGCGCCAGAACGCCACCGGCGGCGCGCGGCGGTGATGGGTGTAGGCCTTCACGACTTCACCGATCACGTAGTTCTCGAAGAGCGCGCCCCGGGCGTGGTGCGTGTGCAGCTGCTCGCGGTTGCGGATGCCGAGCAGATGGCAGGCCAGGCCCGTGTCGTAGAAGTACAGCTTCGGGCTCTTGATCACGCGCTTGTTGAAATTGCAATGGTGCGGCCGCAGCAGAAAGATCAGGAAGCTCGTCTTGAGGATCGAGATCCAGCGGCGGGCCGTATCCACGGCAATGCCGGTGTCCGCGGCGAGGCTGGAGACGTTGAGAAGCTGGCCGGTGCGCCCCGCGCAGAGCGCCAGGAAGCGTTCGAAGGTCTCCAGGTCGCCCACGTTCACGAGTTGGCGGACATCCCGCTCCACATAGGTCCGCGTGTAATCGGCGAGCCACACCTCGGCCGGGATGTGCCGGTCGTGGATGGGCGGATAGAAGCCCGTGCGGATCGTCTCCCAGCACTCGCGCGCGGTCGCGGGACGTTCGAACAGGTCGCGGGGCGATTCCGGCGCGGGCTGCTCGGAGGCGTCGCATTCGGCGCGGGAGAACGGCAGGAGGTGGAGCACGCCGCACCGGCCGGCGAGCGACTGGCTGATCCGCTCCATGAGGAGGAGATGTTGCGAGCCGGTGAGCACGAATCGCCCCGGCCGCGGGTCGCGGTCCGCCTCCGCCTGGATGGAGCTGACGAGCTCGGGCGCCCGCTGGACCTCGTCCACGATCAGGCTGCCGCTGAAGCGTGCGAAGAACCCGCGCGGGTCCTCGCGGGCGAGCGTGCGGGGTTCAGGCTCTTCGAGCGATACGTAGTCGTGCGCGGGAAACGTGGCTGTCGCCAGCGTGGTCTTTCCTGACTGACGCGGTCCGGTCAGGGTGAGCACGGGGTAGTACGACGCGTCCCGCACAAGGTATTGGCCGAGCGTACGTTCGATCATATGTGCAATATACGATTCAATCGGCGATCTGTCAAGGGCCTGGATCGTGCAGGCGGCTCAATCCGCCCGCCCCTGGGAGCGCCGCGCCCCAAAAAGCCGGATAGAGGGACAGATACCAGAATCAACCAGGCAACCGCTTTCTGCGTGGTTGCTTTGGCTTGGGACCAGGCTTGCGACGGGCCGAGGAGCGCCCCAGAGCCTTCTCCAAACGCGCAACAAAGGACCCGCTTCCCAGAGGGCGACCTGTCTGTGTGTGCTTGAGCAGCCGTTCCTGCTCCTGGTTGCGGAAGGCCAGCCACGCGGACCAGTTGGAGATCACCCCGCTGGGTGGAACATCCGCAGCCAGCTAAGGATCCCGGCGCCGGCGATCCACGTGCGCGCGGGCACGGCTCCACGAAGTCGCCTCCGCCCGGTCCACCAGATTGTCCATCAGGCAGTAGGCCCAGATGCGCAGCCCATGTTGCGTCGAGCGCTTTCTTCACAGCTGGAGATACTTCGTGCGATCCAGATCATCAAAGAAGACCTGGCAACGCCTGTTGCCGCGCTGCGTTCTGCGATGGGGATGGTGGGGGGGCTACAACCCTTGCAGTGCGTGTCATGCAGACATCATAGACGGTCCGGATCTGGGCCTGGTTCAAGAACCCGCGGATCCGGGTGACACATGGGACGCGGATCGGCGCGTCTTTGAACCAGGCCCAGAAGGGCGCGCCCCAGCTCGGCACTGTGCGGTGTGGGGCCGAGCTGGAGCGCGGCTTGCGTGTTACCCGGCTCGCGCCGGATCTGAACCAGACCCGGATTTCGGCCTGGTTCAAGAACCCGCGGGTCCGGGTCACACATGGCACACGGAGCAGGTTGTAGCCCGGGCACTCTTGCCTGGGGCGGATTCCCTGAGGCGCTCTACAGGCAGGAGAGGTAAGATGAGAAGGTAGATCGCAACCGTGGATGCGGGTGGAGTCTTGATTCGGAACGCTTGAGGCCGAAGATGGCTTTTCTCACTGG
>CAZBZG010000435.1:0-2582 GCA_964496245.1 uncultured Planctomycetaceae bacterium
GCATCCGGCCCGCAGCGTCGTAGGCGTAGGTCGTGGCGTGGCCGTTCGGGTCGGTGACTAGGCTCAGGCGGTCCTGCTTGTCGTAGGCGTACAAGGTCGCGTAGTTGCGCGCGTCAACCATCCGCGTGCGCCGGCCCGCGCCGTCCAGCTCGTAGACGGTGGCGTGGCCGTTCAGGTCTTCGTAGCGCGTGAGGTTTCCGGTCAGGTCGTATGCGTAGTCCCCGAGCTGTCCGTTCGCGCCCGCGGCCTGGCCGCAGCCCGTGCACCCGCCGCCACCGCTGGCGCTGCCCGCAATCTTTGTCACGTAGCCGGCCAGGTTGTAATGCCACTCGGTATAGCCGCCTTCGGCATCCGTCTCTCGGGTCTTCCGCCCCACCGGATCCAGGCCGTAGACCACGGACGCGCCCGCGGGATCGGTCACGCGCGTCAGCCGGCCCACCTTGTCGTAGCCGTAGACCGTCTCCTGCAGCAGCGGGTCGATGCGCTTGGTGAGAAGCCCGGCCGGGTCGTACGCCCGCCGGCTCACCACCGCCAGCCCGTCCGGGTCCACAGTGGTCTTGGTGAGCTGGTCCTGCGCGTCGTACGCGTAGGCCGTGACCCGGCCCTCGGGGCCGACGGCGCGGGTCACGTTCCCGTTCAGGTCGTGGTCGTACACGGTCTCCGCGCCCGCGCGGTCGCGTTCGCGCGTGAGCCGCCCCATCACGTCGTAGAAGAACTTCTCGCTCGTGCCGTCCGCATAGCCGCGCTCGGTCACCCGGCCGCCGTGGTCGAACGCCCAGGTGGACGTACCCCCCTCGGGATCAGTCCGCGAGGTCAGGCGGCCCTCCGCGTCGTAGGCGTAGCCCCACTCGGACTCCGCGTCCGATCCGGCTGCCTCGATGCGCTTGGTCATGCGGCCTGCAGCATCGCGCTCGATGATGCGCGTGCGGCCGAGGGGCTCGTTCACCTCGGTAAGCAGACCGCCCGCGTCATACTCGTAGGTGGTGACCCGGCCCTCCAGGTCGATAGCCTTGGTGAGCAGGCCAGCGTGGGTGTACTCGTAGGTTCCGCTCAGCAGATCGGCCTCCAGGTCGCCCGTGATCTTGGTGACCATGCCCTGCGTGTCGTACTCCCATTCGGTGGCCGCGTTCACGGCGTTCGTTTCGCGCGTCAGCCGTCCCAGCCCGTCGTACGCGTACGTGTGCGCGGTCACGCCCTCTTCGTCGATGACCTTGGTCATGCGGTTGGCGTCGTCGTACGCGAACGCCTTCGAATCTCCGTTCTCGTCGGTCATGCGCGTGCAGTTGCCCCAGTCGTCGTAGGCCCACTGCTTGAATCCCGCCGGCAACCCCGTGTCCGGGTCATAGGGACCGCGCTTCTTGGTGAGCTGCAACAGAGCGTCGTACTCATACTCGGTCACGTGCCCGCGGGCGTTGACCGACCGGGTCATGGTGCCCATAGGGTCCCAGCCGTAAGTGACCGTACCTCCGTCGGGCGCGGTCTCGCTGGTCATGCGGCCCGCGCCGTCATAGCCGTAGGTCCACGTGCCCGTGGGCCCCCCCAGGGTCGTCAGCTTCCCTGCGCCATTGTAGTCGTACGTGCGCACCTGCCCCTCCGGCGTCTCCTGCCGGGTCATCCGGCCCGCGTCGTCGTACTCGTACTGCCAGCTCCCGGCCGCGTTCGCGTAGGAGGTCACGTAACCCTTGTCGTTGCGGGTCACCGACTCCGTCCGGCCGGCGCCGTCGGTGGTGGATAGCGCTCCGTGGATATCGCTGGTGACGGTCCGCTCGATGCCGCCCCGCGTCTCGGTCTGCACCACGCGGCCGTTGTCGCCCCCAGGGACGGTCTCCACCGAGACCGCGACCCCGTTGAACGTCCGCCCCGTCAGCCGGCCTTGGCCATCGTAGGCGTAGGTCTGCTCACGAACCGCTCCTTCGTCGCCTTCGTACCGGATGGCTGTCACGAGGCCCGCCGGGTCGGTCGTGATCGACTCGACGGCGTCGGTCTGGTGGTCGTGCTCGGCCACGGTCCAGCCGTTGTCCGAATACGTATAGCTCCACGTACGTCCGCCCACCGCGATCTGGGTGATCCGGTCCTCCGCGTCCAGCGAACACACGTAGGCGTGTCCGGACGCGTCCGTGATGGTGACGTTGTCCGAGTTGTAGGCGAAGGTCGTGCTGTAGCCGTCCGGCACCGTGCGCGCGACAATGCGGAACACCCGCCCGGGCATGGCGTCCTTTAAGGTGGGGAAGCACTCGAACGCGTAGGTCCATACGCCCCCGCCCGGATACGCAAGCTCGGCCGTATCACCGGCCCCCCACGTACCGTCGCCGTCGTCCAAGAAGCGGAGCACCGTGCCCGCCGGAAGCTCGCGCATCCCCTGGGTCAAGGCGTATTCGTACCCGGGCGCGGCGGTCCGTTCGAAGGTGATCGTGTGCTGGATCTCCGGCAGGTAGACGCGCCCGAAGCGTTCGTCCGTGGTGAGCAGCACCTTGCTCAAGAGGTTCAGCGGCCGCTGGCGGCCGAAGCCGATGAACCGGCCGTAGGAGGCGCCGAAGGTCCGGCCGCCGTCAGCGCTCCGGGTCGCCCACAGTCGGCCGTCC
>CAZBZG010000436.1:0-2554 GCA_964496245.1 uncultured Planctomycetaceae bacterium
CACCGAATGGCATCGACATCAGCAGCGACGGGACCGTCGCGGTCGTGGCGCACGCGCAGCAGGCGGCAAAGCGGATGCGTGCGGATCCGCGTCCGCCGGCGACCGATCGGGAAGCAGCTGCTTCCAGGCGAGCGCGAGGAAGATCAGCGCCGCCACCCCGGTTGCGGCGAGTACGAGTCCGGTGGCGCGTTGTTTGCGCGGACGTGCGGCGCGGCGCTGCCGCGTCTTGGAGGCTGTGCGTCCGGATGGTCGGCGCGCAGCGCGCGGTTTGAATCCGGCCGCGCGCCGACGCGCGCCCGCCGGCCGGAGCTCGGGCTTCTTGACGAGCGGCTCGCCCGTCTGGATGCGGCGCAGGTCGGTGGCCAGTTCTCCTGCTGTGGGATAGCGCTTGGCCGGGTCTTTGGCCATCATGCGCTGGATTACGGCTCCCACCGACTTGGGCAGAGTCCGGTTCAGGGCTTGCGGATCAGGCGGAGGCTCGTGGATGTGCTTGTGCAGGACGTCATAAGTGCTCTTGCCCTCGAACGGCACGCGGCCGCAGAGCATGCGGAAGAACGTACAGCCAAGGCTGTAGATGTCCGACCGGTGATCGGCCGCGGTCGAGTCCCGGCCCTGCTCGGGGGCCATGTAGTGCGGTGTGCCCATGGACGTGCCCGCGTGCGTGGTGCCGTGGTCTTCCTCCGGGTTCTTGGCCAGGCCCAGGTCCGCGAGCTTGGCCGTGCCCGCCCCGTCGATCAGGATATTCTCCGGCTTGATATCGCGATGGATAATGTTCTTCGCGCGCGCCGCCTCCAGGCCTTCGGCCACCTGGCAGACGATCTCCACGGCTTCGTCCACCGGCAGCACGCCGCGTTCTTCGAGCCGGTCTTCGAGGTCTTCCCCCTCGACGTACTCCATGACCAGGAAGTAGAGGCCCTTCTCGTGACCCACGTTGAGCACGCGAATGACGTTGGCATGCTGCAGCTTGGCGGCCGAACGCGCCTCGCGCAGGAAGCGGTCGATGTTCTTCTGGCTGACGCGCGCGAAGCTGGGCGGGAGCACCTTGACCGCGACCGGCATGTCCAGGCCCAGGTGCCGGCCGAGAAAGACCGCGCCCATGCCGCCTTCGCCCAGCTTCTTCTCGATCCGGCATCCGCCGAGCGTATGCCCGATCAACCCGCGCCGCCGGCTGCCGCCGGACGCGGAAGCGTCAGAGGATGGTTTGCTCTTGGCCATGGGTGGTATTGTACGGCTGCGGGGCGAGGGGCGTCAAGGCGTGGGCGGGCGGGAAAACAGCCTCCATCGATGTTGCGTCTGCATCCGTACCCGTACACGTACCCGTACACGTACGCGAATCCGCGTCATGGCCGTGTACGCGTACGGGTACGGGTACGACAAGGGCGGAGAGACGTGTAGGCTCGGCCGTCTCACTCCGACAGAATCGACCGACATCTTTACGACCCGCGCTTGCCCTTCACATACCGGTCGAACCACGCGAGCTGCCGCTCAAGCAGATCCTTGCGGTGGTCGTACTGACCGATGCCGTGGCCTTCGGCGGGGTAGCGGACGAACTCGGTGCGCACGCGCCGGCGTTTGAGCGCGGTGTAGAGCTCCTCGCTCTGGCCGATGGGCACGCGCCGGTCCTGTTCGCCGTGGAAGATGAGCGTGGGTGTCTTGACGTGCTTGACGTGCGTGATGGGCGAAGCGCGGTCGTAGCCGTCGGGCGCCTCCCAGGGCGGTGCCTTGTAGAAATACTCCATGAAGTTCGGGATGTCCGTGGTGCCGTAGAAGCTGCGGGCGTTGTGCACACCTCCGCCCGCGGCCGCCGCCCGAAAGCGGTCGGTCCGGCCGATGAGGAAGGCCGTCATGTACCCGCCGTAGCTGAACCCGAAGACCCCGAGCCGCTTGGGATCGGCGATGCCCCGGTCCGCGAGCGCGTCCACGCCCGTGAGGATGTCCTCGGCGTCGCCCGCGCCCCAGGCGTCGAGATTCGCGGTGGAGAAGTCGATGCCATAGCCCGAGCTGGTCCGGCCGGTCGAACTTGTCCACCACGCGGATCTTGCCCGCCTCCTTGAGGCGCTTCTCCTCCTTGCCCGGTTCGTCCTTGGCGAGGAATACGAGCGACCCGCTGTCAGGCGCCCAGGCGAAGCCGCTCACGGCCGGCTTGATTTGCGTGAGCGGCCGGGCCTCGCCGCCGTCGACCGGGAGCAGCCAGATGCGCTGCTTGCGGTCGACGGCCTTTTCGTCGGGGGCGAGGGGGCGGTTGGAGAGAAACGCGAGCGACCGGCCGTCCGGCGACCAGGCGGGGTGGACATTGTTGGATGCCGGGCTGAAGGTGAGCTGCCGAGCAGGGCCGCCGTCCGTGGGCACGCGAAACAGGTTCTGCGCGCCCTTCTTGGTCTCCGGGTCCGTGCGCCCGACCGCGTAGACCACTGCGCTTCCGTCCGGTGCGATGCAGGGCGCGTGCACGTTCGCGATGGCGAGCACGTCCTCTACGGTCATGGTGCGTCGATTGCGCTTAGTACAGCCCATTGCAAATAGGTGAACACATGAGCCATTCTGGCGAGGTCGATTC
>CAZBZG010000437.1:0-2554 GCA_964496245.1 uncultured Planctomycetaceae bacterium
CATCCGTGTCAGCGAAAGGGCTGCGTAGCTGCGTCATGTTCGTGGATCGCTCTCGCCGTGCCGTCACGTCGTTCGTCTCGCAGTCTGTCCCCGTCCTATTCCTGCCTGTCTTCGCCTGATGTTTCATCGCTCTCGATCATCATTTCCTTCGGCGATCGTGTCGTTTTGGCCTGTACGTTTGCGCTGGGACGGTGCACCCACCCTCACTCCGCCTGCGGATCGAACCATTGGCCCCAGGTGGGGGCGAGGAGGCCGGGGACGCCGCGCAGGCGCACGGTGGCATCCACGCGCACGCGCTTGGGGCGGTCGGGATCGGCGGACAGGAAGCGCGTGGCGCTGCCCACGCCCAAGCGAAGGAACCAGACCCGGCCGTCCAGGCCGGCGGGCACACGCACCGTGCGCTCCTGGGGATCCCGGCCGCGGGTGTAGAGCTTGTCCGCGATGCGGTCCGGGGCGTGCACCTCGGCGTCGAGCACGTGGTCGGCGTCAGCGACCTCGATCCGCACGCGGAAGTTTCGGGTGCCTTCAGGCACCCGGAAGAACCAGTGGCGCGGTACGCCCACCTGGAGTTCGAAGGAGCTCCACCCGTCGTCTTCGTGCCCGGCAAGCAGCATGGGCACGGCCGGCTCGGACCAGAAGTACCATTCGCCCGCGTCCACGTCCACCCGCACCAAACCGGCCGCGAGCTCGCGAAGGCGCAGCCGGCTCGAATCGCGATGGGCGAAGGTATCCTCCCGGGTGAAGGGCTCGGCCCCGGGCGGGTGCACCTTGTAGACCACGGGCTCGCGCGCGTCGCGGGGCAGGATGTAGCTGCAGACGCCCACGTCCACGGCGCGGCCTTCGGGGTTGTCCAGAAAGACGGTGTGCGGCCCGCGCATGCCGTTGTAGTCCTCGTCGCCCAGATATGGTGTGGGCGTCCACAGGAAGTGGTCGCGGCTCAGGCGCTCGCCCTCCTCGTCGAGCTTGCCGCGCTCGTCGCGCTTGCGGATCTGGGCGGTGTCGTACACGAGCCGCGGCGGCACCTCGCCCGTCTCCGGGTGGAACCACTGTTCCGGACTGGGCGCGAGAACGGGCGGCACGCCGCGCAGCAGGATCTGGAGGTCGGAGAAATTGTGCGAATCCCCGCCCGTGGCCCAGATCGACCAGAAGCGGCCGGTGGTGCCCGCGTCCGTCTCGATGGTGCGCACGACGGGGCGTTCCCGGTTGCCCTGGGGCGGATCCGTGGGCAGGGGCTTGCCGCCGTACACGGCCTCCACCCGCTGGCCGCGGGGATTCATGACCACGAACCCGTAGTCCTCGCGATGGCTCTGAAAGCGGAGGATCGTGTGCTTGATCTGGAAGCGCTCGACGCCGGGGGGCACGTAGAAGTACCACCGCCGCGGGGCCATCACGTGGAGGATGAAGGTGCCGTAAGGCCAGCGGCTCTTCGTGCCCTTGGCTTCCGCTTCCTGAGCCGCTGCTTCGGGCGACCACGGGCCTTGGCCCACCACCATGCGCGGCAGGCTGCACTCGATCCAGGTGAGCGAGTAACCGCTCGGCCTGTGGCGCAGGACGTAGACCCCCTTCGGCCCCGCAGGCACGCGCAGCGTGGTCGCTGCCTCGCCCGACGGAATGGCGCCCCGGGCCACTTCGTTGCCCGCGGGATCGAGCACCCAGAGCGCGTAGTCGCCTTTGTTGTAACGGGCCGCCGGCCAGATGTGGCGGTGCATGGTCACGGTGAACGCCCGGCCTTCGGGATTGCGGATGTATACGGTCGGCTGGTGGTGGAGGAAATGCCCGCCGTCGCCGAGCTGCGAGCCGGCGGCGCGCACCCCAGGCGCAGACAGAGCGATCAGCAGCGCGCACGCGGTCGCGATCCGGCGGCGGTGCGACATTGGGCCGTGTCCGTTTGCGTTTCTCATTCCGATTCTCCTTGTGCTTGCAGGTTGCGAAGGGCCTCCAGGCCCGCGTACACGCCGGCCGGAAAGGTGGCGCCGAAGACGAGGGCGGGGTCGGCCGGCCGGCCGCCGGGGCTGCCGTTGTGGTGGGTGACAATGGGGCAGGAGAGCGTGACGAGCGCGTGGCCCGCGCCAGGGAAGTCGCGGTTGACCTCCAGCGGCAGCCAGCGGATGTCCCGCTTGAGCATGAGGTAGCCGAACAGGAGCGGGTTCTCCTGGGCGTTGCCCACGAGGATGTGCGCATCCACCGGGTTGGCGCCGGGCCGGGTCCAGCCGAAGCCGGACATGTAGTCCTTGCGGCAGGTGGCGCGCGGCCCGGCTGCGCTGATCCGCACCTCCAGGCCGTAGGTCGTCCGGAGCCAGGCGGCCACGGCTTCGGCTGCCGCACGGAACCGCCGGTCCCCGCATCCGATGACGACCGGTTTGCCGCGCCTGGCTTCGAGGAACGCGAGCATTGCAGCCGGCTGGAAGAGTTCGACCGGCGCGAGCCCCGGGCCGTCCGAACATGCGGCCACGCGTTCGGCCACGGCTTCGGGCCCTTCGCCATCGGGCCGGGCCGGACCGTAGAGGCGCACCGCGCCGGCCGGGGCCACCACGAACGCGTCCGACTGGGCGTC
>CAZBZG010000438.1:0-390 GCA_964496245.1 uncultured Planctomycetaceae bacterium
CCCTATGGGGGTGACCCGGTTCTGAACCAAACCTGTTTCTGTGGGTTGAGCCACCCGACCGCCCCCTCGCTTTTCCCTTGCCCCCTACCGGCCCCAGCGTATGATTGCAGTCTGGGAACGCCTGCAGCTCCTTGCTGCGGGTAGGCTTGCGAGGACCAGCCGTGTCGCGCGAGACGCTCAAGCACGCACGCACCGTGGTCGTCAAGGTGGGGTCGAGCCTGCTTGCGAGCCCGAGCGGCGGTGGCCTGGACGGCGCCTTCGTGTACGCGCTGGTGGGCGAATTCGCCCGCCTGCGCGGCCTGAACAAACAGGCTGTGCTGGTGAGCTCGGGCGCTGTGGCCGCGGGACGGGTCGAACTGGGCATGACCGAGCGCCCCACGAGCCTTCCCG
>CAZBZG010000438.1:400-2544 GCA_964496245.1 uncultured Planctomycetaceae bacterium
CCGAAATCCAGGCCGCAGCAGCCGTCGGCCAGAGCGTGCTCATGCAGCTCTACCGGGACGCCTTCGCGTTCCACAAGATGACCGTGGGGCAGGTGCTGCTCACCCGCGACGACCTCCAGCACCGCGAGCGGTATCTGCACGCGCGCAACACCATGCTCGCCCTCCTGGACCGCGCGGTCGTGCCCATCGTGAACGAGAACGATACCGTGGCCGTGGAGGAGCTCAAGATCCGCATCGGCGACAACGATGCCTTGGCCGTCAGCGTCACGCAGCTCGTGGACGCAGACGCCCTGGTCCTCCTGACCGATGTGCCCGGGCTGTACGAGAAACCGCCGGGAGAAGGCGAGGCTGATGTGATCAGCCACGTGGCCGAGCTCACCCCCGAGCTCGTCGAGCGCGCAGCCGGCGCGACCAGCGCGGTCGGCTCGGGCGGCATGCGGTCCAAGCTGCATGCCGCGCGCGCAGCCGGCCTGGCCGGCATCCCCCTGGTCGTGGCCGACGGACGGCGCGAACACGTGGTGCGGGACGTGCTCGCGGGCGAAGACGTGGGCACCTTCTTCGCCCCGCGGGCCAAGCGGACCAGCGCCCGGCAACACTGGATCGCCTTCGGGCGGGAACCGGCGGGCGAACTCGCGCTCGACGACGGCGCCCGCCATGCCCTGGTCGAAGGCAAAAAGAGCCTGCTCGCCATCGGCATCCAACGCGCGCAGGGCGAGTTCCAGCCCGGCGACACGGTCACGCTCGTCAACGCCAACGGCCGCGAGATCGGCCGGGGGCTCGTCAATTTCTCCTCCGCGGAAGTTGAACGCATCCGGGGCCGGAAGAGCAGCGAGCTTCCCGACCTTCTCGGCTACGCGTGTTGCGACACGGTCGTGCACCGGGACAATCTTGTGATCACGGGATGACATCGAGCCCTACGAGGACAACGCCATGGACACCCTCCACGCACATGCCGTCCAGCTGGCCGGCGCCGCCCGTGAGGCCGCCCCCGTCCTGGCCGCGGCCGACGGCGGCACCAAGAACGCCGTGCTGAGCGCACTGGCCGACAAGCTCCGGCGGCGGACGCAATCCATCCGCACGGCGAACCAGAAGGACCTGGACGCCGCCCGGAAAGCCAAGCTTCCGGCCGCCCTCCGGGACCGCCTCCACCTCACGAAGCAGCGCATCGAGAGCATGGCCCGGGGCGTCGAACAGGTCGCCGCCCTGCCCGACCCGGTGGGCGCAGTCATCGACGGATGGACGCGCCCCAACGGCCTCGCACTCACGCGCGTGCGCGTCCCCCTGGGCGTGGTGCTCATGATCTATGAGTCGCGGCCGAACGTGACCGTGGACGCAGCCGCTTTGTGCATCAAGAGCGGCAACGCCGTGCTCCTCCGGGGCGGGTCGGAGGCGCGCCACACCAACCGGGCCCTGGGCCGCGTGCTCTGCGCAGCCCTCAAGGACGCCGGCCTGCCGGCCGAGGCCGTCCAGGTGGTCGGCCGCACCGACCGGGCGCTCGTCGAGGAGCTCCTCAAGCTCGACGAGCACATCGACGTGGTCGTGCCCCGCGGGGGCAAGGGCCTGATCCGTGCGGTTACGACGGGCAGCACCATCCCCGTGCTCAAGCACCTCGACGGCATCTGCCACGTCTACGTGGACGGGGCCGCCGACCTGGAGATGGCCCGGACCATTGCCCTCAACGCCAAGACGCAGCGACCCGGCGTCTGCAACGCCATGGAGACGCTTCTCGTCCATCGCGGCGTGGCCCGGGAGTTCCTGCCGCCCACGCTCAAAGCGCTGGCCGATGCGGGCGTGGAGCTGCGGGGGGACGAGTCCGCGCGGCGCTTCTGCAAGCAGGTCGCCATGACCGGCGCGGACGAGGAGGACTGGCGCACCGAGTATCTCGACCAGATCCTGAGCGTGGGGGTCGTGCCCGATCTCGAGCACGCCATCCGGCACATCAACACCTACGGCTCGCACCACACCGACGCGATCGTCACCCGGGATGTGGCGGCCGCCGCCCGCTTCAAGCGGGAGGTGGACAGCGCGTCGGTCATGGTCAACGCCTCCACCCGCTTCAGCGACGGTTTCGAATACGGCCTGGGCGCGGAGATCGGCATCAGCACGGACAGGCTCCACGCCCGCGGGCCGGTGGGGCTCGAAGG
>CAZBZG010000439.1:0-2539 GCA_964496245.1 uncultured Planctomycetaceae bacterium
CGTCGTACTCCCCCCCCACCAGGCCTCGGCCGTCCGGCCCTTCAGCGACGAAGCCTAGCAGGACGTCTCGGCCGGCGGGCCGGATGTGCGGTTGCCCTACCGGGTCTATGAAGTCGACGGCGCGGGCACCACGCACTTCGACCGGTTTCTCGACGTCTTCTTCTACGACCGCGAGCTCTCCATACGAATCAGCTTCGACCACCTGCTCGACGACCCCGAACACTTCTACGAGATGCTTCTCGGTCGTTTTGATGCAGACGCCGCTCTGCCCCAGGTGGTGGTCCTGGCCACGGACGGGGAGGTCTACGGGCACCACGAACCCGCAGCCCACGAGGTTCTCGCCCGCTTCTTCGCCGAGATTGCGCCCGCGCGCGGCATTCACGTCAGCAATTTCGAGCAGTACCTGGCCGAGAACCCGCCCGCGGCCGAGGCCCGCCTCTGGTTCGGACCCGACGAACGCGGCTCGAGCTGGAGCTGCTCCCACGGCGTGGGCCGCTGGTGGCGCGACTGCGGCTGCCAGGCGGGCGGTCCCAGGGAGTGGACCCAGGCCTGGCGCACCCCGCTCCGCCAGGCGCTCGACGACCTGGCCGGCCAGGTCAATGCCGCGTTCGTCCGCGAAGCCGGCCGGCTTCTCCACGATCCGTGGGAGGCGCGCGACGACTACATCCGGGTGCTCCTGCAGCCGGAGGCTGCCGCCCAGGACGCCTTTCTCCAGGCGCACGCCTGCGCCGACCTCTCGTCCGAAGACCGGACCCGCGCGTGGGAACTGCTGGAGGCCAGCCGCAACGCCATGCTCATGTACACCTCGTGCGGCTGGTATTTTGCGGATATCGCAGGCATCGAAGCGGTCCAGAATCTCAGCTACGCCGTCCGCGCCGCCGAGCTCATCCGACCGTACACGGACGCTGATCCCGTCGAACGGCTGCAGCAGCACCTGCAAGGGGGACCCTCCAATCAGCCCGGCAAGGGCACGGGCGCGGACATCCTCCACCAGGACGTCCTGCCCGCGCGCTACGGCCCCGAGGCGATCGCAGCCACGCACGTGCTCGCGCGTTTGCTGGACCTGGCCGAGCCCTCGTATGCGGTAGGCGTGGCCGTTGAGGAGGATCCACGCGCGACCACCGGGCCGCACCGCACCTCCCAGGGCTGGCTGCGGCTGACCGATCCCCGCACCGGCCGGGCGTGGGACTGCGCGTTCTGCGCCGCCGCCTCCACGCCCGAAGCGACCGGCGTGCTGTTCGACCACGCCACGCCCGACGCCTTCCTGCGCCAGGCGAGGGACTGGTCCGACCACGCGCTCGCACGCGCGGTGCGTCAAGCGGGCATCAGGCTCGAAAGCCTGCCCCGGGCTGATCGCGAGCGCTTCCTGCACGTGCTCGTGAGCGAGCAGGAGGCCGCCCTGTGCGAAGACGCCCACGCCGTGTACGACCGCGCCCGGCCCCTGCTCGAAACCCTCGCAACCAACCGCGTCGCCCCCCCTCCCCTGCTGGGACTGTGTGCGGTCCGGGTGCTGGAGGACCGCCTCTCTGCGATCGTGGCGTCTGCTGCCGAGGCCAGACAGGCGTCCGACCGCCTGCTCGACCAGGCGCAGCAGGTCATGGCCGAGGCCGCGAGCGCCGACCTGCGCATTGATCGCACCAACGCCTGCCGGACGCTCACCAGAGCCATCGCAGGCCAGGTCGCTGCCTACCAACAAGGCCCCGTCCGGCCGGCCATGGAGCAGACCTCTTCCCTGCTCGCCCTGGCCCAGACCACAGATCTCCACGTGCTGGACGACGGCGCCGTGCAGCAGGCCTTCTGGGAGTTCGTGCGCAGCCGCACTCCCGCCCTGACCGCAGAACCGCATGACGCCACGCTCTGCGCCGCCCTGCTCGACCTGGGCGAGGCGCTCGGGTTTGCGCGGCCCGCCCTGGCGGCGTGCCTTCCTGCCTGAACCGCTCCGGCGGCGGCGCGTCGCTCCTCTCCCGCTCCCCGCACCTCCTGCCCCCGTCCCAGGCCCGCACATTTGCCGCTAAAGCGCCTTGCAATCCCCCCCTCCACCGGATACAGTACACCCCTGCGCCAGCTTAGCTCAGTGGTAGAGCAGTGCTTTCGTAAAGCACAGGCCGTCGGTTCGAGTCCGACAGCTGGCTCCACTCCGAACGCCCCGAAACCCCTGCGGTTTCGGGGCTTTTCATTGCGTTGCAAGGGGTCCGCCCGTGGGCGTCCGATTGTGCAGTTTTGGGCAATTTTGAGCGACAGGTGGCACCAGAGGTGGCACCGCTTTCGGCACCGCTTTTCTGCTCCGGCCTCGCGTCCTCTGTCCCGGTCGCTGCAACCGCCTCAGCCTCGGCCGGCATGTCCACGTCCGGCAGCTTGGCCAGGGCTTCGGTGCGGTCCTTCATAGTCAGGTGCGTGTAGTGTCTGGCCGTCAAGTCCACCGTTGAATGGCGCATGAGCTCCCGGGCGACAGCCAGGGATGCGCCCGCACGTGCCAAGTCCGTTGCGAGTTGTCCGCGTAGGGCATGGAAGTCATAGACGCGACCGGCCTGGTCTTCAT
>CAZBZG010000440.1:0-2509 GCA_964496245.1 uncultured Planctomycetaceae bacterium
CATGCCCACCTGAAGGTGGGCATGCCGCCGTCCTTCTTGGCCGGGAGATTCCAGAGCGCGCCCCTGGAGGCGTGACGCATGCCCACCCAAGGGTGGGCATGGCACCCACCTCCTCCTTGCCGCTCGAGCTCGGGTGCCATGCCCACCTGAAGGTGGGCATGCCGCCGTCCTTCTTGGCCGGGAGATTCCAGACCGCGTCCCTGGAGGGATGAAGCATGCCCACCCAAGGGTGGGCATGGCACCCACCTTCCCCCTGATGCTCGAGTTTGGGTGCATGCCGCCCTACTTGGCCGTGAGATTCCAGACCGCGTCCCAGTCGGTCTCGCGGCCGTCGAGGAGATCGCGGCACTTGGCTGCATAGGTGCAGGCGGCCGGGTCATCGGGCATGGCTTGGAAGAGCGCGAGGGCCTCCTGCCACTGGGCCTCGCGGCACAGCTGGATGGCGCGCGTGAAGCGCTCCATGGCGTCGGCTTCTTCTTCGCCCGCGAACCCGAGCGGCTCGAACACGCGCACCGGCTCCTGCCGGCCCACCACGCGCAGAGAGCCGAGCTCGCGGCCGACGAGTTCGCCCTCCGCCCGCGCCCAGGCGGCTTCCGAGACCATGGTGTAGGTCCCCAGCGCCTTGTTGGCCCCCTCGAGGCGGGCGGCCAGGTTGGCGGCGTCGCCCAGCACGGTGTAATCGAAGCGCCGGCGGGAGCCCATGTTGCCCACGACCACGTCGCCGGTGTGGATGCCGATGCGCATGTAGAGCGCGCTGCCCGTGCGCGTTTGGAATTCAGCCCGCCGCGCGGCGAGCTTGCGCTGGCAGCGCAGGGCTGCGCGCACGGCGCGCGCGGGGTGATCCGGCTGGTCGGCGGGCGCGTTCCAGAACGCGATGATGGCGTCGCCCTCGTATTTGTCCAGCGTCCCCCCCTCGTCCAGGATGATGTCGGTCATGTCCGACAGGTAGTCGTTCAGGAGCGCGGTGAGGTCCTGGGGCTCGAGCTTCTCGCTGATCGTGGTGAAGCCCTGGATGTCGGAGAAGAAGATGGACATCTCCCGCCGCTCGCCCCCGAGGCGCAGGCGGGAAGGGTCGGCCAGGATCCGGTTGATCACGTCGGGGCTCAGGTAATGCTGGAAGGCCTGCTTGACGAACCGCCGCTGGCGGCCCTCGACCATGTAATTGGCGGTCACGGCCGCGACCAGGGCGGCGAGCACCGCGATCCCCTGCATCACCGCGGGCCACCAGAGCCCGGCCGCATACGCGCCAAAGGCCAGCAGCGCGGGCAGGGGCACGAAGAGGGCGAACGCGGCCGCGCTGTGCCAGGTCTCCCGGGGGGCGAGCGCGGCCGAGGCTGCGAGCACGGCGAGGAGCACGGTCGAGAGCGCGGCGAGCCAGAAAGGCGTCTTGCGCAAGAAATCGCCTGCGAGCAGGTTGTCGAGAGCCGTGGCCTGCACCTCCACGCCCGGATACTTGGCGTCCACGGGCGTGGCCTGGAGGTCGTGCAGCGCCTTTGCGGTCGGTCCCACGAACACGTAGCAGCCCCGGAGACGCTCCGGATCGACCGGCGGGTCGTCCCGTCCGGCCTGAAGGCGCAGCTCGGACTCGATGAGCGCAGCCGCGCGCAGCTTCTCGTGCGTGCCCGCCGGACCGCGAAAGCGCAGGAGGGTGCCCGCGCCGTTCACGGGCGGGGGCGAGGCGGTCGTGCCGTAGAGCGTCCGGCCCTCGACGCGCAGGCGTTGGCCTTTGCCCGCCGCCTGCAAGGCCGCGAGCGCGAGCGACGGCACGAGCCGGCCGTCAAACCCGCGGAAGAGATGCACGCGCCGGATGATCCCGTCCGCGTCCGGTTCTTCGGTCACGTTGCCGAGGCGCGCAACCGCCCGGGCCAGGGGCGCGACCGGGAAGAGCGCGTAGGGGTAGCTTTCCACCGCCTCGTCCGGCCGGCCGCCGGCTGCGGGGAGCGCCGGCGGCGGGGCGTACTCCGGCCAGGCGGTCCGCCCCTTGGCGTCGCTCAGGCTGAGCGCGAGTACGCAGGGCGGGGCTGCGCGCAGGGCCTCGGCGAACACGTCGTCATCCCCGCGCAGGCGGGAGACCTCGGTGAAGAGCATGTCGAAGACCACCACCCGCGCTTCGGCGCGTTGGAGGAACGCGAGCAGCGGCGCGTAGACCTGGCGCGGCCAGGGCCACTTGAGGTTCTCCGGATCCTTCTCCAGCATGTAGGCGAGACTGGTCTCGTCGATGGCCACGATCTTGATGCGACGGGTATGGGGGCTGGGCGCGGCCATCCAGCGCACGGGCACGCGCCAGACCGCGAGCTCGAGCGGGTCCAGCCAGCCCGAATCCCAGAGAAGGAGTGCGAGAAACGCGGCCCCGAGGCCGATCCAGAGGGCGTGGAGCTGTTTGCGGAGCATGCGGATCCGCCTCTGCCGGGGCGCTGGGATCAGGGCCTGGTTCAGATTGCGGTCACACGCGGAGGGCGCGGTTTGTAGCACAGGCACTCTTGCCTGTGCAACGCCGGACGTGCTCCGC